>CALDHX010000064.1 GCA_937901525.1 uncultured Bacteroidales bacterium | reverse complement strand
TTGGAGGAGGTGGATTATTGATATATTTAATTTGTGCATTAGTTATTCCAAACAATCCAATACAATAAGCTTTCCGTTTTCGTATTTTATAAGATACGAACGTCCTTTCTTTGTTTTAAAAGAAAGTTCTTTGTCTTTATATTTTATTTTACACTCTTGACCCTGAAGAGATGTGATTTTTATTTGTGTTAATTCACCTTCTTGCCAATATATATTGGCAACAAATCCTCCTCTTGCAAGCAATCCTTTTACGTTTCCTTGCTCCCACGCCATTGGAAGTGCTGGTAAAATATTCAAAAAGCCAAGATGCGACTGCAAAAGCATTTCTATAATTCCTGCACTTGCTCCAAAATTTCCGTCAATCTGAAAAGGAGGGTGCGAATCCCAAAGATTATCTAATGTTCCTTCGGAAAGCAAATTATTAAACAAAAGATAAGCTCTATCACCATAGCAAAGTCTTGCCCATTGATTGATTTTCCAACCCATACTCCAACCTGTTGCTCCATCGCCTCTGTGATTTAAAACAATCTTTGAGGCTTCTGCTAAATCGGGCGTAAGACTTGGCGAAATAGTTGTGCCGGGGTGAAGTCCAAATAAATGATTTACATGTCTATGTTCATCTTTTGGGTCATCAATATCTTTGCTCCATTCCATAAGTTGCCCATAACGCCCAATTTTATAAGGCATTATATTTTTCAACACTTTTTTCCATTCTTTTCTTTGGCTTTTGTCTTTGCCAAGTGTTTCACTTGCCTTTATAGCACAAAGCAATATCTCTTTTGCTACTGCATTTGCAAATGTAACGCCTTCATCTATTGGTCCATGTTCTGGAGATGTAGAAGGACAAGCAGTGTATATTCCATCGGGTCTTTGCCATAGATAATCCACCGTAAAGTTTGCGCTTTCTTTTATAATATCGTATGCTATGTTTTCCAAGTATTGCTCATCGCGAGTGTAATCATAGTAATCCCAAATATGAAGAGCAAGCCAGGGGCCTGCCATTGGAGAAAGATTCCAACTCATATCCTCACTTGCAAGAGGCGAAGTAAATCCAAATATGTTAGAAGAAATTGATGCAGTCCAACCTCTTGCGTTGTAATACGCCTTTGCAGTTTCTCTACCTGGAAGAATAAGTGTGCGAATATAGTCAATTAAAGGCTGATTGCATTCCAAAAGATTTCCAGGGCTTGCAAGCCAATAATTCATTTGAAGATTTATGTTATTATGATAATCAACTCTCCAAGGACCATCAACTCCCCTTGCCCAAATTCCTTGTAAGTTTGATGGCAAATTACCCCCTCGCGATGAGGCAATAGTCAAATATCTTCCAAATTGAAAGTATAATTCCTCTAAGCCATAATCTGCTTTCCCTTTTCTATACCTTTCAAGACGTTTGTCTGTTGGTAAATCCTCAAAACTTTCACTTGGATTGAGATTCAACTCCACTCTATTAAACAAATTGCAATAATCATTTAGGTGTCTTTGCTTTAATGTTTCATAATCTAAGGTTTTAATTCTTTCAAAGGTCTTTTCAGTTGTTTCAATGGGGTTTATGCCAACGTATGTATTGCAATCGGAAAAATCTGGCGTGAAATTCATAAAATAATCCGTATCCCCAGCCAAAAGCAACACTACCTCATCGCTACCTTTTACCTTTATACGTCCGTCTTTCCCTATTTTAACCTTGCCACCCTTTGTTTCAATTTGTAGTCTTAAAGAAAACTGCATATCATTGTCCTTCAAACGCCCAAGAAACAAGACTTGATTATCGTTAATTTGCTGAACTTCTACCTTGGATTGAGGATTTGACCTATAAAAAAACTCTAAATTTTGCTTTTCTTTTTGATTTGCCGAAAATCTACAAACAATCACACTATCGGGATAAGAAGCAAAATATTCTCTTTGATAAATTGTGCCATTGTTTTCAAACTCTACTTTTGCTAATGCTGAATCAATAAAAAGAGAACGAGAATAATTCTTTGTTAAGTCTTCATTCAAAGATGTATAAATACACAATTCTCCCAAAGTTGTGTAAGAGCCAAAACGAAAAGGCTTTTCATTATAGTCCTCATACGCTGCATAAGAGTTGAAATTCTTACGAGTAAGACTATCAGCCTTTGCATAATCTCCTTGAAGAAAGTCTTTGCGTATTGAATCTAAAAGATAAGCAGAATTTTTATTCACATTCCAATAATAAGAAGCAGAATCCGACACATTAGGCCCTCCTCTCCAAAGTGATTTCTCGTTAAGAGTTAATCTTTCTATTGAAACCGAGCCCAAAACATTTGCACCTAACGAGCCATTCCCAATAGGCAAAGAAACATTTTCCCACTCCCAATCAGCAGAATAGTCATAGAAAGAAAGCGTATCAAGAGAACGAGTAGGCTTATCAAACCAAACTCGCATCTGAGCCTGAGAAAAAACACTCAAAAGGCAAAAAACAACTATTATATAACGTTTCATAAAATTCAAAATTAAGATAAACTGCAAAAATAACAAATTTCAATATATGGACTTAAAAAACAAAGAAAAAAAGTCTTTGAAAAATTCAAAAAAATCAAAGAAAAAAAATATTTTTTCAAAGAAAAAATTCAAAAAAGCAAAGAAAAAATTTCCCGAATTTTTGTCTTATTTTTTCAAGTATTTTAAAGTTGTGAATTGCTTTCAATTTAGTATCTTTGCATTTGCATAAACAACATAAACTTGTGTAGGAGTTTTCACTAAACCGTTGTGAATTGCTTTCAATTTAGTATCTTTGCATTTGCATAAACAACTCCTTCATTTTTTCTTGAAATAGTGTATTTGTTGTGAATTGCTTTCAATTTAGTATCTTTGCATTTGCATAAACAACCGAGCAAAAGACGGATACACGTAACGGCTAGTTGTGAATTGCTTTCAATTTAGTATCTTTGCATTTGCATAAACAACTAGCTGACGCACAAGAAAGTAGGGCTTCAGGTTGTGAATTGCTTTCAATTTAGTATCTTTGCATTTGCATAAACAACAATATGACGGACAATAAGAAACCAAATTGGGTTGTGAATTGCTTTCAATTTAGTATCTTTGCATTTGCATAAACAACGGCAACTCGGCATTGTAGAATGTGAACACGGTTGTGAATTGCTTTCAATTTAGTATCTTTGCATTTGCATAAACAACTCTCAGGTGTTGGAATTACGTTACAACGTAGTTGTGAATTGCTTTCAATTTAGTATCTTTGCATTTGCATAAACAACTGTCCTCGTATGTACAAGCTTTACTAATCAGTTGTGAATTGCTTTCAATTTAGTATCTTTGCATTTGCATAAACAACCCATAACAAACCTTTTAAACACTCTTCCTGTTGTGAATTGCTTTCAATTTAGTATCTTTGCATTTGCATAAACAACGGATTATGTGAAAAAAATAGCTGACTATGTGTTGTGAATTGCTTTCAATTTAGTATCTTTGCATTTGCATAAACAACCTTCCCATTGACGTTTAACCTCTTCAACAGGTTGTGAATTGCTTTCAATTTAGTATCTTTGCATTTGCATAAACAACATGATTTTTTGAACCAAATTCAGAGACTGGTTGTGAATTGCTTTCAATTTAGTATCTTTGCATTTGCATAAACAACCTGGCATTATTTCGCCAGTTGTTTCATTTAGTTGTGAATTGCTTTCAATTTAGTATCTTTGCATTTGCATAAACAACTTTCGGTAGCAAATGGAGTAGCGTAGTTGTGTTGTGAATTGCTTTCAATTTAGTATCTTTGCATTTGCATAAACAACAATAAGTGTTTTTACGCAACGTGCACTTTTGTTGTGAATTGCTTTCAATTTAGTATCTTTGCATTTGCATAAACAACGCAATCCGCTTTATAGACGCCGACAAGTTCGTTGTGAATTGCTTTCAATTTAGTATCTTTGCATTTGCATAAACAACAAATTCGTTCTATACATCTTTTAACATAATGTTGTGAATTGCTTTCAATTTAGTATCTTTGCATTTGCATAAACAACGTCATAATCTTTGAAATTGTAACAAGTATGTTGTGAATTGCTTTCAATTTAGTATCTTTGCATTTGCATAAACAACACACCTTCTAAAATAGATTGTAAATTGTTAGTTGTGAATTGCTTTCAATTTAGTATCTTTGCATTTGCATAAACAACCTAAAACTTTGGACGCATTTTTGCCTAATGTTGTGAATTGCTTTCAATTTAGTATCTTTGCATTTGCATAAACAACAATCAAAGAATTTATTACCGAACTCTCTTTGTTGTGAATTGCTTTCAATTTAGTATCTTTGCATTTGCATAAACAACTATTTGAAATTTTGTCATTTCGGGGTTATTGTTGTGAATTGCTTTCAATTTAGTATCTTTGCATTTGCATAAACAACTATTTCCAACAGAATCAGCAACAGCCTTTGGTTGTGAATTGCTTTCAATTTAGTATCTTTGCATTTGCATAAACAACAGGGTACATTTATGTTAATGGGCTTTATGTGTTGTGAATTGCTTTCAATTTAGTATCTTTGCATTTGCATAAACAACTTCTTTCCAAATTCATATTTAGAACTTTGCGTTGTGAATTGCTTTCAATTTAGTATCTTTGCATTTGCATAAACAACGCTTATTTTATTGAGGCTTTTAAGGTTGTAGTTGTGAATTGCTTTCAATTTAGTATCTTTGCATTTGCATAAACAACTTTTGAGTTTGTGTAGTTGTTGTAAGAGGGTTGTGAATTGC
>CALDHX010000063.1 GCA_937901525.1 uncultured Bacteroidales bacterium | reverse complement strand
CACTGCAAGGTTACTCTATTTTTTTGCTCAATAAGGATTCTGCCTGTTTTGTTAAGGTTTTCTATTGCGTTTTGGTCATAGTGTCGGATTGTTATCAGTTGTAAATCGTTATTGTATTTAACATTATAGTCTTGTTGTAAGGTTTCTATTAGTCTTGGTAAGACATAATCGTTTTGATCAAAGCATACGGAAAAGGTTAGTGCAGAATTTTGAATCAAATTCACCTTTACGCCAAAGGAAGAGAGCTCCGAGAAAATATTTGCTACATTTTCTTCTACTATAAAGGAGAAATCCTTTGCCGAAACTGAAAGCAGGGTTTGTTTGTCTTTGAAAATATAGTTTGGCACTAAGGGTTTGACTTCTTCGGCGTGCGTTATCACTGTGCCTTCTTTCTCTGGGTTTAGAAAACTCTTTACATAAAGTGGTATTGCTTTGTTTTCAAGTGGTTTTATTGTCTTTGGGTGAATTACTGAGGCTCCATAGTAGGATAATTCTATGGCTTCACGATAGGGAACTTGCTCTAATTTCTTTGCATCGGGCATTCTTTTTGGATCTGCCGACATTAAGCCCTCTACATCTTTCCAAATCGTTAAGGATTTTGCCTCAAAACAATATGCAAATATGGCAGCAGAATAGTCAGAGCCTTCTCTTCCGAGCGTTGTTGTGTATCCCTCGCGTGTAGAGCCTATGAATCCTTGCGTAAGCACTAAATCTGTTTCAAGAAATAGGTTATTGAGTTTTTCTTTTACTTCTTTTTCGGTTTTTTTCCAATCTACTTGTGCCCCACGATAAGAGTTGTCGGTTTTTATTACTTCTTGTGCTGGGATAAGTCGGTGATTTATGTCAAGACTTGTCATATATAGCGAAAGAATTGCAGTAGATATTTTCTCGCCGTATGAAACTATGCTATCATAAAGAAAGTCGTAGTCCTTAGGATTAAGACTTAGTAGGTTTTGTTTTAGGTCTGAGAAAATTTCTTCTACCATAGAGAGCGCTATATCAAGAGCTGATGTGTTTTCAAACAATTCTTTTATTATGTTTATGTGATATTGCTTTATGAATGCAAATTCTTCTTGATTAAATTTGGTGTAAAGATGCCACAATTCTATGATTTTTTCTAAGGAATTGGTTGTTTTGCCCATTGCGGAAACAACTACAATTCTTTGTTTTTCCTCTATTTGTAGAATATCTATAACATTTTTTATAGAAGCAGCACTATTTACCGATGCTCCTCCGAATTTCTCTACGTAAATCTCTCTCATAAGAATTATTTTATGAATTTCATTGGGCAAAAGTAAACAAAAAAATAAAAAAACGCTTGTTTTTGCTCGCTGTTTTAATATTTTTTCAGTCTTTTTGCGTAACTTTGCCACAAATTATAATATTAGAATGATGAATAACAATCACAACAATAGATCACATGGCTTATGGAGTGCTAGTTTCTCTACAACCCTAAGTATTTCCTTAGTAATGTTTTTGCTTGGCTTTATATTCCTTTTTATTTATCACGCCTACAATGTTTCTAATGAAATAAAAGAACAAGTTTCTTTCACTGTCTATCTTAATTCTAACGCAACTGCCGAAGATGCTTTTGCATTAGAGAAAGAAATTCAAAAAAGCCCTAAGGTAAAATCGACAAAATATATCTCACCCGAAGAAGCTGCTCAAATGATGAATAAGATAATGGGAGATAATCACCTTATGGTGTTGGATAGCATTAATCCTTATCAAGCTTCTATTGAGGTAAATCTAAAAGCTCAATCTTTAAACATCACTCAAATAAGACAATTTATTCTTAATGTAGAATCGAAAGATATTGTTGATGTTGTGGATTACAGACATGACTTGATTACTGATATAAACAATGTGATTTATAACATAAGTGCTTTTATTTTTGTGTTATTCCTCTGTTTGTTATTTATCGCTATTACTCTTATCAATCACACTATTAGACTTTCTATTAGCAATAAACGTTTACAGATTCGTTCTATGGAATTAATTGGAGCTAAGGCTGGTTTCATTAGACGCCCTTTTATTGCTAAGGGATTTATGCTTGGTTTGAGTGGAAGTATTATTGCAGATGTGTTTTTAGCAGGCGTTTTGTTTTGGACATATTCAAGCATTAGTGGATTGGTTTTAGCTGATCACATAAAAATTTACGCAATAATTGGATTTTCTATTATAGTTCTTGGAACGCTTCTTACTTTGATATTCACAAGTCGTTCTATTAGAAAAAATATGAATTTAAAAAGTAGTAAACTTTATAGATAAACTTTATAACAATGAAAGAAAATTTACCAGAAAATAAGAATTTCGCTTTCGGAAAGCAAAATTACATTTGGATGATTATAGGAGTAGTAATACTTATATTAGGATACATACTTCTTTCAGGCGGAGGAAGTGAAAATCCCGATGAGTTTAATTACGCTCTTTTCAACACAAGACGTTTAGTAATAGCACCAATCTTAATTGTTGGAGGTTTGGTGATAGAGGTTTATGCAATAATGAAAAAATCCAAATAATTAGAAAATGGAAATCTTTGAAGCAATCATTATAGCAATAGTTGAAGGTCTTACAGAGTTTCTTCCTGTCTCTTCAACCGGACACATGATTATCACACAAGGTGTTTTAGGAATGGAAAGCACCGATTTTGTAAAACTATTCACTATTTGCATTCAGTTTGGTGCAATATTATCGGTCTTAGTTATTTATTGGAAGAGATTTTTCCAAACAATGAATTTCTATTGGAAACTCTTAGTGGCTTTTCTTCCTGCTGCAATAATAGGTTTCTTAGCAGGAGATTTGATAGACTCTGTTTTGGAAAATGTATGGGTGGTTTCCGTTATGTTAATCATAGGAGGAGTGTTTATGCTCTTTGTTGATAAATGGTTTAACAAGCCTTCAAAAGACCAAACTATTACTTACAAAAAGAGTTTCTTTATTGGCTTGGTGCAATGTATCGCAATGATTCCCGGAGTGAGCCGTTCTATGGCGACAATCGTTGGAGGTATGAGTCAAAAGCTTTCAAGAGAAACAGCAGCTGAGTTTTCTTTCTTCCTTGCCGTGCCTACAATGCTTGCAGCCTCAGGATACAAACTCTTACAAGCAATATTAGAACCAGGAGGTGTGCAAATGATAACAGATAACATTACTGCACTGATTGTTGGTAACGTTGTAGCTTTTATTGTTGCAATCTTAGCAATTAAATTCTTTATTAGTTTTCTTACAAAGCACGGATTCAAAGCCTTTGGCTATTATAGAATTATTGTAGGTGCTCTTATCATAGTGCTAATGCTTTGTGGAGTAAATCTTTCAGTTGCCTAAGAAATGATAGACTTTGAAAAAGGAGGCGTAATCCTTGTAAACAAACCATACGAGTGGACTTCGTTTCAAGCAGTCAATAAGATAAAAGTAAGACTGAAACATTACTTCAACACAAAGAAGGTAAAAATAGGACACGCTGGCACCTTAGATCCCTTAGCAACAGGTTTGCTAATTGTTTGCGTTGGAAAATTCACAAAAAAGATTGAAGAATATCAAGCACAAGAGAAAGAATACACAGGAACCTTTTATTTAGGAGCTACAACTCCTTGTTTTGATAAAGAAAAAGAGATTGACAACTACTATCCTACCGATCACATAACACAAGAGGCTATTTACAAAGCAGCAGAAGCTTTCTTAGGCGAACAAGAGCAAATTCCACCAATGTTTTCTGCCCTAAAAGTAAATGGAGTAAGAGCATACGAATTTGCAAGAGACAATAAAGAAATAGAACTCAAATCAAGAAAAATCACAATCAAAGAATTTGAAATCACTCGCATAGCCTTACCCGAAGTAGATTTTAGAATAGTGTGTTCAAAAGGCACTTACATAAGAAGTATCGCAAGAGATTTCGGTTTTTACCTTAATTCCGGAGCCTATCTCACAGCCCTATGCCGCACAAGAATAGGCGA
>CALDHX010000062.1 GCA_937901525.1 uncultured Bacteroidales bacterium | reverse complement strand
TTTGGAAGAGACAAGGATTGAGGCCAGGATTGCCGGTTCAGAGTACGACTGGCTTGTTACTAAATATCTTGAAAGACAGGTAGAAACGAAGAATACAAACGCAACAACTAAGAGCGATACGACTACGAGTAACCAGACAAATGAGAGAACTTATCAAGCTGGTATCAGTGAAGTTATTGTTGATAGTGATACCGATAAAGATACCGGTACAACATCTATGGCACGTACCGGTACAGATACAAACTTGATGACAAGAAATCTTTCATCTACTCTGTCAGGCAGCGAAGAAGTAGAAGAGAGCACATCAAGTGAAGCAACAAGAACACCTAATCTTACATCTGAAAATAAAAACAGCAACAACAATACATCCCGCCATGGTGTTATATCAAGACAAGCACCCTATGATATGGATTTAGCTGGTAATTCGGATAGTTTTAATGCAAATGTCAATCACTATGTGGGTGAAGATGGGGTAGATACAGGATCAGGAGAACTTGAAAATGCTAGTCATTTTATGGCTGGTTTCCCTAATTTGGCTATTCAGAACCCGACATCTACATCGGATGAATTGATAGATAATGCAGATATAACATATGGAACAAATAATGAATTTGGTTTTGACTACCTAAGAGATAATATGTGTAGCAACACAAATGAGATTGTTCAACGTAAACATAACTATGCAATAGTCGATGAAGTCGATTCAGTATTGATAGATGATGCGAGAACACCGCTTATTATCTCAGGACCGACTCCAAAAGGAGATAATCAAGAATTTGAAAGATTCTGCCCAGTTATAGAAAAGCTTTATAACGCACAACGACAATTAGTAACACAAGTTTTATCTGACGCTAAAAAATGTTTAACTCCTGGTTACACACCTGAAAAAGAAAAAGAAGGAGGAATTCTTTTGCTTAGAGCACATCACGGCTTACCAAAAAATAAAGCTTTGATTAAATTCCTTTCAGAACCTGGCATGAAAGCATTGTTGTTGAAGACAGAAAACTTCTATATGCAAGATCAAAGTAAACAAATGCACATAATAGATGATGAACTTTACTTTGTAATAGAAGAACAACACAATTCAATAGAGCTAACCGAAAAGGGAATGGATTTTCTTGCAAAATTAGGTGAAGATCCTAAGTTCTTCTTATTGCCAGATGTTGGAAGCGAAATAGCAGAGTTAGAAAAAGAAAATCTTACTCCACAAGAAAAAGCGGAAAGAAAAGATAAAATAATGCAAAACTATGCAGTGCAATCCGATAGAGTGCATACAATCAATCAATTGATGAAAGCATACGCATTATTTGAAAACAATGTAGAGTATGTTGTAATAAACAATCAAGTAAAGATTGTAGATGAGCAAACAGGACGTATAATGGAAGGAAGACGTTATTCAGACGGTTTGCATCAAGCAATAGAAGCAAAAGAAAGAGTAAAAGTTGAAGCAGCAACACAAACATACGCAACAATAACTCTACAAAACTATTTTAGAATGTACTCAAAATTGGCAGGTATGACAGGTACTGCCGAAACAGAAGCAGGAGAATTGTGGGATATTTACAAATTAGACGTTGTTACAATCCCAACAAATCGTCCCGTTATTCGACATGATAATGATGATTTAATATATAAAACAAAAAGAGAAAAGTTTGCGGCGGTAATTAATGAGGTAGAACGTTTGATAGGAGAGAAAAGACCAGTGCTTATTGGTACAACAGATGTTGAAACCTCAGAATTATTATCAAAGATGTTAAAGTTGCGTAGAATAGAACACCAAGTTCTTAATGCGAAACTTCATAAAAAAGAAGCAGATATTGTTGCACAAGCAGGTAGAGCTTCTGCTGTAACAATTGCAACAAATATGGCAGGACGTGGAACCGACATTAAACTTCAAGAAGGAGTGAAAGAAGCCGGTGGATTAGCAATTATAGGAACAGAACGCCACGAATCTCGCCGTGTTGATAGACAATTAAGAGGACGTTCAGGACGTCAAGGCGACCCAGGTAGCAGTCAATTCTTTGTTTCATTGGAAGACAAACTTATGCGTTTGTTTGGCTCAGATAGAATGGTGAAAGTGATGGATAGACTTGGACTTGAAGAAGGCGAAGTAATACAACACTCTATGATGACAAAGAGTATAGAAAGAGCACAACGCAAAGTAGAAGAAAATAACTTTGGAATCCGAAAGAGATTATTGGAATACGATGACGTAATGAACAATCAAAGAACAGTTGTCTATACAAAACGTCGTAACGCCCTATATGGAGACAAACTTTCAATAGATATATCTAATATGATTTATGATACATTAGAAATAATGGTGTCAGATTTCAAAGATGACTACGAAGGATTTTCATTAGAATTTATAAAAGTTTGCGGATACGAATCTCCAATAGATGAAGCAACCTATATAAAAAATAGAGTAAAAGATAACGTTGACGCATTATATGAAAAAGTTTACGCATACTACAAAGAAAGATTAAATAACTTAGGAAAATTAGCATTTCCTTTTGTTAAAAATATATATGAAGCAAAAAGCTATCGTTATGAAAACATTGCCTTTCCTATAACCGATGGAAAAAGAATGATTACCGCAATAGCTCCGATAGAAAAGTCATATAACACAGAAGGAAAAGAGATAGGATTATCAATTGAAAAGAGTATAACACTACAAATCATAGATAATGCTTGGAAAGAACATTTAAGAGAATTAGATGACTTAAAACAATCAGTTCAAAACGCTTCTTACGAGCAAAAAGACCCATTGTTAATTTATAAATTTGAGTCATTTGCTTTATTTGAAAAAATGTTAGGAAGCATAAATAAAGACATTACTTCATTCTTGTGTAGAGCAACACTGCCAATTGCAGAACAACAACAAGTTAAAGAAACAGACCTTCCAAAAACAGATAATAAAGGAATAAAAACATCACGCAAAGAAGAAGTAAAACCAAATAATCCATCAGAGCCACAAAAGATTCAGCCGGTTCATGTAGAGAAAAAAGTTGGTAGAAACGAGCCTTGTCCTTGCGGAAGTGGCAAAAAATACAAGAATTGTCACGGAAAAAATGAAATTTCACAAGAATAAATCAAAGAAAAAGTAGTACTAAATTTTGTCAAATCAGAATTTAGTACTACTTTTGCAAACTCAAAAAATAGTAATTATTAATAAATTAAAAACAAAAACCTTATGGTAAGACAGTATGAAACCGTTTTCATCGTAACTCCCGTTTTATCTGAAGAACAGATAAAGGAAACGGTAAAAAAGTATCAGACTTTATTGACTGATAATGGTGCAGAAATAGTTTTCGAGCACAATTGGGGAATGAGAAAGTTAGCATATCCTATCCAAAAGAAAACAACAGGATTCTACTACTTAATAGAATTCCGTGCAGAAGGAGATGTAATAGCAAAATTAGAAACAGCGTACAAGAGAGATGAAAGATTACTTCGTTTCTTGACAGTATCTTTGGACAAACACGCTATTGCATACAACGAAAAGAAACGTGCAAACGGATTAAAGAGCCAACAAAAAGCACAAGAAGAAAAAGTAGCAGAATAACATTAAAAAAAGAATAGAGATGGCAAACGAAACAGAAATAAAATATTTAACCCCAATCGCAGTAGAAACACAAAGAAAGAAATATTGTCGTTTCAAAAAAAGCGGAATTAAGTATATTGATTACAAAGATGCAGATTTCCTTTTGAAGTTTGTTAACGAACAAGGTAAAATATTACCAAGACGTATAACAGGAACTTCAAATAAATATCAAAAGAAAGTATCACAAGCTGTAAAAAGAGCAAGACACTTAGCGTTAATGCCATACGTTGCAGACTTATTAAAATAAAAAGGAGATTGAATCAATGGAAATTATATTAAAACAAGACGTAAATAAGTTAGGTTACAAGGACGAGATAGTAAAAGTAAAAGACGGATACGCAAATAACTATCTTATACCTCAAGGATATGCAATCGTTGCAACACCTTCTAACAAAAAAATATTAGCTGAAAACCTTAAACAAAGAGCTTTTAAAGAAGCTAAAATAAAACAAGATGCAGAAGCATTTGCAGAAACTTTGAACAAAATAGAAGGTTTAAGAATAGCTGCTAAAGCAAGTGAAACAGGAAAGATATTTGGTTCTGTAAACACAATTCAAATAGCTGATGCAATAAAAGCTCAATTTGATGTTGAAGTTGATAGAAAGAAAATATCAATCGTAGGCGATGCAATAAAAGAAGTAGGAACTCACAAAGTTATTGTATCTGTTTACAAAGAAATAAAATCAGAAATTACATTTGAAGTTTACGCTGAGTAATCTTCTTATGAAGAAATAGCAAAGGAGAGCTCCTTTTTCAAAGGAGAGCTCCTTTTTTAGTATCTTAAAAGTTGAAGAAATGTTATCAAAAGCAGAAATAAAACGTCTAAGTCGTTACAAACAAAGTAAATTTCGCAATCAAGATAATTTGTTTGTTGTAGAGGGTGAAAAAATGCTATTAGAACTTTTAGAATCTGAATATGATATACAAGCAATATATGCGACTGCTTATTGGAATCAAAAAAACAGAACAACAATTCAAGCAAAAGGACTTGCAAATAGAACAATAGAAATAAGCGAAGATGATTTAGAAAGAATAAGTTTGCTTTCTACTCCTAATCAAGTATATTCTCTTGTAAAAATTCCACAAGAAGAAACACTAAAACAACAAAAAGGACTTACAATAGTATTAGATGGAATAAAAGATCCAGGCAATTTAGGGACAATAATACGTTTAGCCGATTGGTATGCGATAGAAAACATTATTTGCAGTGAAGATTGCGTAGATGTTTACAATCCAAAAACCGTACAATCCACAATGGGCTCAATTTTTAGAGTAAAAGTAAAATACTTAAACTTGCAAGAATACTTACAATCCCTACCCTCTAATCATGCAATCTATGGCTCAATAGTAGAAGGGGGAGAAAATATATACACAAAACAACTTCAAGAAAATTCACACTTAATAATAGGAAGTGAATCTCATGGAATAAGTCCAGAAATTCAACAATACGTAAATCACAAAATAACAATACCACGCTTTCGCACAGACAACAAACCCGAAAGCCTTAACGCATCAATAGCAACAGCGATAATGATTTCAGAAATTAAAAGAATAAAAAAATAAAACTATGAAAAAGTTAGTATTTCTTGCCTTTATGGCATTTGCAACAATGCTTTCTGCCCAAAAAACAGATTATTATGAAGGCAATTTAGAGTTTAAAGGACAAAAACTCCCACTTACCTTGGAGGTTTCAATATCAAAAGACACTATTGCTTTTCTTGGCTCGCCTGCACAAACAAAAGAACTTATTCCTGCAACGAAAATAGTGCTAAGAAACGACTCTTTAATGTTTTCTGTTAAACAATTAAAAGCCACATTCAAAGGAAAAATCAATCAAACCAAAGATACAGTTTGTGGAAACTTTAAACAAATGTTTGTAGAAATACCTTTATGTTTGGTAAAAAAAGAAAAACCAGAAATAACAATAAACCGTCCACAAAATCCTCCTGCAAATCCTTCCTATATTCAAGAAGAAATAACATTCAGAACACAAGGAGTAGATTATGATTTTAAAGGAACGCTAACCTATCCAAAAAAAGAAGGAAAATATCCTTTGATGATAATGATTAGTGGTTCAGGTTTGCAAAACAGAGATGAAGAAATAATGCAACATAGGCCTTTTGCAGTGATAGCAGACTATATGGCAAACAACGGAATCGCAGTTTTTCGCTATGACGATAGGGGATTTGGCTCAGAAAATGCAGAATTATTCAATGCTACAACCTTAGATTACGCTCTTGATGTAGAGTCTGCAATCAATGCAGTAAAGAATCACCCAAATATTGACGCAAATAAAATTGGTCTTGTAGGACATAGTGAAGGAGGATTGATAGCTCCGATAGTTGCATCTCGCAATTCAGAAGTAGATTTCTTAATTCTATTAGCAGGACCGGGCGTAAACGGAATGGAAGTCTTAATAGAACAAACTAAAGCTATATGTAAAGTAAACGGATACTCTAAAAAAGAAATAGAAGAACAATTAAAGGCTTTAAAAAAAGGAGAATTAGCGGGACATTCTCACCCTTGGATGAAATGTTTTCTTGAATTAGAACCTTCTGTTTATTTGGAAAAAGTTAAGCAACCTATACTTGTATTGAATGGAACAAAGGATTTGCAAGTCTTACACTATCAAAACCTGCCTGCAATCGAAAAAGCACTGAAAAAAGGTGGTAATAAATCATACGAAATACATAAACTTAAAGGAATGAATCACCTATTTCAAGAATGCAAAACAGGTTCTCCAAACGAATATTATGAGATTGAACAAACAATAAGTCCTAAGGTCTTAAAGATGATGAAAGACTTTGTCTTATAGAGAGTTATAAGGACGAAAAAAATCAAAGAAAAAATAAAAAAAATCAAAGAAAAATTTTATTTTTTCTTTGATTTTTTTTAAAAAAGTAAAGAAAAATAATTTTTTTTCATTAAGGTGTAACAAAAAGGCATTTTGTTTTGTCTATATATCATAGAAACTTAAAAATAAAAGCGTATGAAAAAGAATTTATCTTTGATAGCAGTGCTTCTAATACTGCTATTTGCTTTAAAAACCAACGCCCAAGAAATCAGTATTGCAGAAATAAGAGCAGTGTTCTTCTCATTAGGTTATGAAATTCATGACTATGACCAAGACAAAGAAATGATTTATTTTGTAGGAGAAAGAATAAATACGCCCAAACAAAAACAAGGCATAATAGCTTATCAATCCATCAAAGACTTTAAAGCGAAAAACAACGAAGGAATCATAATAAAAGAAATCCCCACTACCACAAACCTATTTAGAATAGAAGCTTACACCGATAAAAACGGCGAAACCATAATAGCAAGCATAGGCACACAAAACTATAGCCAAGTCTATTACCAAGAAATGCCCGAAAAAGAATTTTATGACACAGACCTAAGAGGTCCAGAATTACCAATACCAGCAGGAGAAGAAATAATAGAACCCCAAATCACAGGAGAAAACCCACTAACCAATGATTATGACAGTCAAAACCAACAAGGTTGGACAAAAGACAAAGAACAAACCTACGGCTGTTTAGTCCTACATCAACCAAACAAAGAAACCCAACACTATCACTTACCAAACAACCAAGAAATAGAAAAAATAGAAGACCTATACCTTGAAAAAGACTACATAGTAGTAGTAAGCACACTAAAAGACAAAGCACCCACATATTCACACCCTAAAACAATAGAACATTCCATAAACAAAAACGATTACAATGATAGAAAATCTTACATATTAGAAGAAGGAGAAACAAAATATCAGTATCATAAAATGCGACCTTGTATATTTTTAAATAAATAAAACAATAGCCTTATGAAAAAGATAGCAATAATAATTTTATTAGCGATAACAAGTTTTAGTTACGCACAAGAACAAGAATATGATACAATAATTTATTTTCCACAAACAATATTTGAATGTCCAATGTTGTGAGATCCTGTTTATGGAGGAGCAGTAGCATACAATAATTTAGCAGAGTATAATGCTTGGATTGCAGCAGGAGGAAATTCAGGAGCGGGTTGGTTTAATCCGAATTATCATAATTTTGAGAGACTACTTTACCTTTGTTATGCGTCTGATAGTGCAATTTCAAGTATAGATCAAGATTATCTATCAACATTTAGTTATCATGATATAGTAGGTTTTAAAACAATGCCGGGAATTAGAAGTTTTGCACAACCATATTATCTTCCCGATTTAGATACTGCTGCAAGAGTGATAGGAGTAGCAGCAAAAATTAAAGGACATAGACCTCCTATGGCACAAGTTCCTTATTTCTTTTTGTATGATAATAACGGCGTTATGATAGATGCTTCACCTATTTTACATTTTGATGGATATGGTCAATACGATCAAACACCTACAACATTTGATTATCATTATTTTGCTAATCAACATCAGATTCAAGCCTTTTCTTTGGCGTTTGACAAAAATCATACACACTATGAACATGAAATTGCAGACAATAAACCTTATCTTTTTGATCATACAATAACTTTCAAAGGAGGAGATCAAAAATTAGAATGGTATCAAGATTGTAGATATGAAGACTTGGGTTGTTATGAATATTTGCCACCATTATATTTAATGTATGATTCTACAAATTGGGTAAGTTTTGACCAAGACCAATACTATCAATTCTATTACAAAAAACAAATAGGATTTTTCCCAATCATCATTGTGCCAAAGACAGAAAATAGTTTAAGCGAAGAAGAATTATCAGAATATTGTAACATACTTCCAAAACCTGTAACCACATACGCAAAAGTATTAAGCAGATATAAAATAGAAAGATTAGAAGTCTTTGATG
>CALDHX010000061.1 GCA_937901525.1 uncultured Bacteroidales bacterium | reverse complement strand
CTCATTAGGAGCCCATAGATTATGTAAGCTAAATAAGTTTTACCTGTTCCATTATGCCCACAAAATAGATTTATTCTTTTTGTTAAATCTATTGTTCCTTCTTTTATTGCTCCAAGATTAGATACTTTTATTTTCATTTTATGAATATATTTCTTAATTGTAATTTGCAAAGATACAATTTTTCTTTTATAATAGTTTTATTATGCTTAAAATAATGTTCTTTATAAGAACAAAAATACAAAAAAAAAGAGTTGGTTACAATTTGTAACCAACTGAGAATGCAATCTGTTTATGGTAAATATTACAAAACAGATGTTGTTAATACGATTCAAAATTTTGGATTATAATTTGTCAAACCGAGTTAAATAAATCAACAAAAGAAATTTCTGAAACCACTAATCCTTCAAGTTTTATGGAACATAAAAATGTTGCACAAAGAGGAGGAAATATTGCACGTGAAGCTCGATTGAGATTAGAGGAAGAAACAGGTAAACCTGTTGTATCTTCTTTAAATGCAAAAGATTATTTGAAGTTAGAACCACAAAGAAAGCCAGAACGTCCAAGAGGACCAAAACCAGAAAAGAAATAAAGTTTCAAAAAAAATCAAAGGTTTTCTAAAAAAAATCAAAGAAAAAATTATTTTTTTCTTTGATTTTTTTTATTTTTTCAAAGGATTTTTTTTCTATTATTTTACAATGGTAAATGTTGTTGTTGTTTTGTTGTTTTTTTCGTCTGTTGCGATGATTTTTAATTTGTTTTCGCCTTTTGGAATTTCGCTTACGGGGCAGAATATTGTGGAGGTTTTGCCGTCATATTCCATTAAATGCCATTTGTCGTTAAGGTAGGCGTTTACGTTTCTTATGCCTGCAAGGTTGTCTGTTATTTTTATTTGAATGAATTTTTGTTTTGGGTTTAGTTTTTGTTTGTCTTTGAAGTTTTTAGGGGTGATTTTTGGTGCTGTTGTGTCGATTTCTATTGTGTATCGTCCTAAATCGAAGGTGCTTGCTACTATGTAATCGCCTTCTGCTTTGCCTCCGATAGATGTTTTGCCTCCTTTGTCGCTTATTCTTACGATTAGGGCTTTGTTTTTATTGGTTAGGTCTTTGTTGTAACGGAGTTTCATTGTGATTTTTTTGTGTAAGGGTACGGTGTTGTTGCCTATTTGATGTATGCAGCCATATTTTCCTTGTGAGTAGGAGTATTGTAGGTCTAAGTCTTCGTAAAGGGCGTTTGCAGGAATGGAAATTTGACTTAAATCGTTTGTGTTGAAGGTTAATCCTTTGGCGAAAGGAATGTGTTTTATGCCTTTTTGTTTTTCGTTATTTGTTGCGAGTTGTGCTTTATTTCCATCGGATTTCAAAAAGAATGTATATGTGTTTTTGTTCTTTTTTTCGTCTTCTAAAACTATTGTAATTTTCTTCGTTTCGTTGTTTTTTACGCTGATTATTCCTTTGTTGGCGTATGTAACGTTGGAGAATTTGCAACCGGGCATTTGTTTTGTTTTTAGCATTCTTTTGCCTTTTGTTTTAAGGTATGCGTAATCTATTATTGCGTTTGCATATCTTTGTTCGGTGAAATAGAATGATTTGTTGTTGTAATGAAAAATCATTTTTTCATCAACAAATAGTTTTGAATCGTAAACACCGTTTTTTTCGGTGCTACCATTTGAGCGATCGTATGCTTCAAAACAAATATAGAAATCGCCTTCTACTTTTATTGTATCGTTATTTTTCCAATTGTTTTTTGTGTTAAAGTATATTTCTTTGTTTTCTCCTTTGATTGTGGATTGTGGATTATTTGGTATTATTCTTAGGGAATATAGTGTAGGTGGTGTGTTGTCTTTAAGATTTAAGCCTAAGAGAACGGGATTTATTGTTTTTTGGCTTGCTGTGTTTCGTATTTCGTAATGAAGATGCGGTCCGCCGGAGGAGCCTGTGTTGCCTGATAGGGCTATTGTATCGCCTTTTTTTAGTTTTAGTTTTCCTTTTGGAACGTTTAGGTCAAAAGCGTAGGATTGTATTTTGTATTGATGTGCTTTTACATATTTTGCTATTTCTCCATAATAGTTTTCTAAGTGCATATATACGGTTGTGTAACCGTTTGTGTGGTCTATGTAGAGGTTTTTGCCTCCTCCGTAAACTTGTACTTTGATTCTTGATACTTCTCCATCGAATGGGCAAATTACGGCTTGTCCTGTAACTGCGTTTGTTCTTAAATCTATTCCTGAATGGAAGTGATTGGAACGCAATTCTCCAAAATGTCCCGAAGATGATAATGGAATGTTCATTGGGGATAAGAAGTTTAATGAATTTTGAGCTTTTAAGGAGCAGGGAATGCCTAAGATTAGAATTAGGCTTAGGGTTTTTAAGATATTTTTCATACGTTTAGAACGATAATAATAAATAATGTAAGCTATCATTGCGATAATCCATGAAATAGGTGCACCAATCCAAATTCCTGTTGTTGAATATTTAAATGAAAGTAAATAAGATATTGGTATTCTTATTATCCATAGAGAAAGAATACTTATAAGCATAGGGATAAAGGTGTCGCCTAATCCTCTGAAAAAGGATTGAAAGATATTCATTGCTCCAAGTGTAATCCAGAATAAGCCCATAATTACTAAGTATTGATAGCCTATTTCTATTACTTCTGTGGTTTGAGAAAATAGATTCATGATATTTCTTCCTAAAAAGCAAAAAACAATCATTGTAATAATGCTTATTATTCCTATTATTTGTAAGGAGGAGGTTAAAGACTTTTTTACTCTTAGTGAAAGACCTGCTCCGTAATTTTGTCCTACGAATGATGATAGGGCAGAGGAGAAGTTTAATATGATTAATAAAGCTATAGATTCTATTCTTGAAGCTGCTGAGTAGGCTGTTATTGCATTTGATCCAAACATTGCAACAATTCCTATGATTAATATTTGAGATAGGGCAATTACTGATTGTTGAATGCCTGTTGGAAAGCCTATTTTTACAATTTCTTTTAGTATTGATTTGTCAAAGTATTTGTCTGCTTTTTTTATTTTTATGTAGGGATTAGTTTTTTGTAGATGAAAAAATAAAGTAAAAAAGGCTGCTGCTTGTGAAATGACGGTTGCCCAAGCTGTTGAGTTTAAATCCCATTTCATTACAGCAAGAAATATGTAGGATAAAATGCCATTGAGAATGTTTGCTGCAATTAGATAATAGAGTTGTGTTTTGCTGTCTCCTAATCCTCTTAAAAGGCTTACTGCACTATTGAAACAAAAGGAGAAAAACATTCCTATCATATATATTCTCATATAAGAAACGGCTAAATGGGCAATTTCTTCTTCGAGTTGTAGGAGTGAGAATATTTGTTGTGCAAAAACTATGCTGATAAAGCAAATAAATAAACCTAAGATTATGAAAAATATATAGAAAGTGCTGATTGCTAAGGGGATTTTGTTGTATTGTTTTGCTCCAAAGAAGTGTGAGACAACTACACTCGCACCTGAACCGATTCCTATTATTAAAGAAATTAGAAAAAATACGATAGGATAAACTGTTCCTACGGCGGCTAAGGCTACATCGCCGAGAAAATGCCCGACAAGTACGCTGTTTACAAAATTATATAGCTGTAAAAACAGATTCCCCAAGATAAGGGGGAGACTAAAAATGAAAATACTTTGCCCAATATTACCTTTGGTGAAATCTCTCATTCTGATTTAAAAAGCAAAACAAGAGTAAGTAAAGGATAATAAGCGTTGTTTGATAATGTCTCTTGCTTCTATGTGTCCCATGTGTCCAACATTTTCCAAAATCAATACTTCGGAATGTTTAGGCAATGATGCTTGTGCAATAGCCATATCAAAAGAAATTCTTGGGTCTTGTTTTCCTATTATGAATAAAATAGGAGCGTTTAATGTTTTTAGTAATTCTATCTTTGAAGTGCGAGTTGCAATTCCTTTTTGTGCTAAAATTAAACCGTCAGCTTTTGAATCAAGGGCAGAGTCTTGTAAATCTTTTATTTCGTAATAGTATTTGTCTCTGCTTGCAGGTGCAAATAGATTTGGAATAAAGTTAATTATGAAACTTGCTCTGTTTTTATTGATTATTTCACAGGTTTGTTGTCTTTTTTCCTTGACATTGTTTCCATCTGCTAAGGCATGAGAGTGAAGAAGGCATAGTCCTTTTATGTATTGAGGATAAGCTTCTGCAAATGCTAAGCTTACGTATCCTCCCATTGAGTGTCCTACCATAACACACTCGTTTATTCCTAAGTAATCTAAGACTTCTTTTACTGCTTCTGCTTGAAGTTCCATTGTACTCGGAGTATCTTCAAGCCAACCGCTATGTCCGTGTCCTAAAAGGTCAATTGTAACAACTCTAATGTCTCTCATGTAAGAGAAAACGTAAGAAGACCATACTCTTAAATCGGTCATAAATCCGTGAATCAAAACTAAAACAATGTCGCCATTACCTTCGTCTTGATAATGAAGGTTTGTGCCTTTAAATTCCAAAGTATGGTGTATCATTTTCTTTCTTTTTAAGAGTGTTAATATCTGCAAAAATAAAATTTATCTTTCAATTATGAAAGTTTTTTCTTGAAAATATGACAAAATACTATTTTTTTTGCCTATATTTGTAAAGCGTAACTAAATAAAAACATCAATGAAAAATCTTAAAACTCTAAATACATTTGGAATTGATTGCACAGCAAAAGAGTTTGTTGAGTTTAATTCTGAAAATGATTTTGAAAAAGTAGATAAGGCGTTTGCAAGTGCAGAGAAGCTTTATATTCTTGGAGGAGGTAGCAATACTGTTTTTCTTTCAGATAGATTTGAAGGAAGTATTTTAAAGATTGGGAATTTGGGTAAAAAAATAATTTCTCAGGAAGTTGATTCTGTTGCAATAGAGGTAAGTGCTGGTGAGAATTGGGCAGATTTTGTTCGTTGGACTTGTGAAAATAATTACTCTGGATTGGAAAATCTTGCAGCAATTCCAGGACAGGTAGGTGCTTCTCCTGTGCAAAATATTGGTGCATACGGAATGCAAGTTGCCGATCGCATACTTTGGGTAGAGGTTCATAATATGAAAACTTCCGATAATTATAGAATTATGAATAGGGATTGTGAATTTGGTTATAGATATTCGCGTTGGAAAACCTCACACAAAGAAGAATTGATTTATAAGGTTGTTTTCTTATTGGATAGGCAATATCAACCAAAGTTAGACTATGCAGCGATAAAGTCTTATGTGGAAGAAAATAAGATAAATCCTATCACGCCGATAAAAATGTGTGATATAGTAACTAAGATACGTAATTCAAAATTGCCAGATCCTCAAATATTGGGTAATGCTGGCTCTTTCTTTAAAAATCCTACAATAAGTCAAGAAAAATTTATTGAATTGCAAGAGAAATTCCCTCAAATAGTTAGTTTTTCTCAGGAGGATACCATCAAATTATCAGCAGCTTGGTTGATAGAACAATGTGGATTTAAGGGTGAACGCTATAATTGTGTTGGAATGCACGCAAAACAAGCCTTAGTTATGGTGAATTATGGTGGTGCAAGGGGAGAAGATGTGTTGAATTTGGCGAATTTGGTAAAAGAAAAAGTAAATGAAAAATTTGGAGTAAGACTTGAAATAGAAGCTCATTTAGTTGAATAAAATATTATAGTAAAATGAAAATAACAATAGAAGAATTTTGGAAACGCTTTCAAGAAAAAAGCGAAAGATTAATGGATTTGGATTCTTTAAATAAAGAAGAGCAAGAAGAAATCTTAACATCTGTTGATGAGGATTTGAAGCAATACTCAGAAGGATTGTCATTGGAAATTGGTAAATTAGGAACAAATGGTAGAAAATTAACCCTTACAGCAGATGGAGATGTTGATTATTTTGAGGATTTGATAAATCTCTATGAACAATCTCCTGTTTTAGATTTTTGGGATATAGTAGCTTTCAAACAAGGTAAAGGTCCAAATGTTAAAATCACCTTTGGCAATTATCATCTTAATAGTAAAAATATGTGGTTTATGCCAATGGAAAATGCAGAAGATGAACAACAATTAGGATTGCAAATAGCCTTAGATGAAAACGCAACCGAAGATGAAGATTTGCTTGTTGCGGTTTATTCTCTAATAGAGGAAATGATAGGAGAGTATGAGTGTGCAACCCTTCTTTCTTACTTTGAATTGATTACTCTTTCAAATAATATGGAAGAACAAGGTTTTAGACCTTTAACAGAATTACCTGAATTTATAGATTCATTATTTTAATATACTTGAAGTTGGGTTAAGGCGTTTTGGTATTCATCTGCCAAAGCGTCTTCGCCCATTTCTCTATAATGTCTTTCCAAATAAGTGTAGAGTTTATAATAAGCCTCTCTTTCGTTTAATCCTGAGCCAATATATAGTTTTAATATCATTGTTAAAGTGTTTTCGTCAGCAACACCTTTATCAATTAATTTTAATAAATAACCTTCTGCTTTATCAATTTCACCTAATTGGAAAAAGATATTAGCAATTAATTCGTAGGCAGCAGGATAGTTAGGGTTGTATTTTGTAATCAACTCGTTTAATATATGTAAAGAGCCATTTACATCATCTTTCATAAGAAGAGCGTATGATTTAAAATAATTAGCATTTTCATGCTCAGGATTATATTTAAGTAATCTATTGAGCATTGTTAGTGCTGAGTCGGCTCTTTCATAATATAGTGTATCTTCTTCTTGTGCTTTGTAAAGATATATTTGCCCGGTGTTTAAAAGAGCAGTTTCGTTTAAACTGTCTTTTGATAAGGCTAATTGATAATGATGTAAGGCTTTGTCTAAATCGCCCTTATTTTTGGCATTTGTGCCATACAAATCGTTTTTGTCATCTCTTTTCAAAATAATACAAATAGGAAGTCCATCTACTTCAATGCGATGTATTGTGTTTTTTGGAGGAAATCCACCTCTTAATAAGTGTGTAGGATAGATTCCCGTATTACAGAAAATTGCATAGTCCCAATCAAACTCTCCTTTCTCATTCCAACGCACAAATTCTGTTTTAAACTTTGTTGTGTCATTGCGAAAATAATAGTCTATTATAGGTTTATGCCAACAAGCAACAATAATTTTATCTTTTGTAGTAGAGTCTTGTTTTGTGTTTTCAATTATCCACTCAGATGCTTCTCTTAAAGAATGATAATAGTAGTCTAATTCATATTGTCCATAGGCCCCTTTTGTTGAACCACAGAGTTGATTGAAGTAAACATATTGATAAGGATTGTTTTTTATTGAATGAATAATAGGGTGTAAGGAAAGGGTAACAAAACATAAAATAACTATTATTTTTACATATTTGTTTTTTAGTAAATCTATTAGAGTTGATATTCCAAGTGCAGAAAGAGCAACAAGAGGAAGGTAGATAAAAATCAAATGTCTCCAACCTCCATAAACATTTGAATTGTTAATTGTTATCCAAACAAGTGGAAAAATTGTTGCAAAAAGCAAAACGGAATATAAAAACCAATCTTTGCGATTTTTGTAAAGGAATACCAAAGATAGAATAAAGCCTAAAAGCACTACAATAGGAATTGTTATTAGCATATACTTGCAAGAGTAATACCAAGGTAAGTGATCAGACCAAGTAGCAATGCCTTCAAAGTTTTGTCTTATGGAAATTTCAAATTTATTCATATTCATAAAAGCGTCATACACGTTTTTGAAAGGAGCTTCCAATGCGTATGGCCACACAAGCACTGTTAAGAAATATGCTACTACGCAAATCCCAAGTGAAATTAACAGAGTTTTAAAGAAAATAGGTTTTAATTCTTTTCTTTTGTAGATGAAGTAAACCAAAGCAAACAAACCAAAGTAAGCAATCATTAAAAGTCCTCCAACTCTTACTGACATAGTTAAGAAAATAGATAGTGTAAGCATCAAACAAGTTGAAAACTTTATCTTAGGTAGTTGCTCTAAGAATTTAATTATGTAGTAAACAGACATAATCGCAAAAGTGGCAAAAGGAATGTCTTTTAGATTGTTAAAAGAGTGTCCTATGAAACGAGGAGATATTAAAAGTAGAATGATAGTTATAGTTGCTGCTTTCCAGCCTCCGAGTTTTTTTGCTAAAAGAGCTGTGAAAAGAATGCCAATCCAAGCAATGATATTGCAAAGTAAATGTCTGACAAGCATATAATTGTCAATGTCAAATGTTTTTATTATTAATTGAATAAAAGTATCGGGTAACTGACTATAATAAGGTAGATTATTGTTGTTAGTTATAGTTGCAGCTGCTTTATCTTTACCAAGGGTTTTGTAATAGTTGAAAACATCTTCCGAATGATTTACGTGAAAATATTCATCTCCTGAAGCACCTGCTCCAAGTCCACAAATAACCAAATAAAGTAAAGCAACTACGGCTGATGCTATGAATATATTTTTCCAATTCTTCATAATTTTTAATCTTTATTTTAAGGGGCAAAAATAATACTTAAATCCGAAAAAAATAAAACAAAGAATTATTTTTTTATTTCTTTGTTTTAATTTGTAATTTTGCAGTGAATTTAAAACATCTAATAGATATGAAAAAAAATATTCATAATTTGATTTATCCGATACTTTTGTTTGCAGGGTTTTCTATTGCTTTACCACCATTTTTTAAGTCTTTATCTCTTGTATTATTGTTACTTGTTTTACTTGTAAATAGAGTTGTTAATAAAAATCAAACTTATTTTTCAAAAATACTTAATTTCAAAAATCCTGTGCTTTATTTAGCGGTGTTTTATTTTCTCTATTGCATTGGAATGTTTTATACAACGGATTTAAAAGAAGGTTTTAGGGATTTAAATATAAAACTTCCCTTGATTCTTTTGCCGATTGTAGCTTGTTTGTTGCCAAAACGAATTATTACAAAAAAGCGTTTATGGAATTTATTCTTAGCCTTTGCTTTAGGGTTGATAGTTTTGCAGGTTTATTTGCTTGTAATTGCTTTTTCTAATGCGTTTTCAACAGATGTTTTTGATGTAAAACAACTCTTTTATACTAAATTGGCAGGGAAATATCACTCAACATACCTTTCTCTTTTTACTTCTTTTGCCTTAGTCTATTCTTATTTGTTGCCTTTTAAATATATTGCAAAATCAACTAAAAAAGCTTTTACAATAAAGTTTGTTTTTATTTTGTGGCTTTCTATTTATAATGTACTTTTGAGTTCAAGAATAGGAATAATTGCAATGTTTTTAGCTTTTGTTGTGATTATGTTTAATGAACTTGTGATAAAAAGACGTTTGCTTAACACCTTAGCCTATCTTTTTGTTTGTATTGTATTTGTGTTTTCTTTTATTACTGTAAATAATATCAACAAAAGGTTTGATAATATGGCAGCAAAAACGCAAATAGAGGAAAATAAAGATAAGAAATTAAACGATAGTGTTTCTCAAAGGAGTTTTATTTATAAAAATGCGGGGGAATTGATTGAAAGGAATCTTGTTTTTGGAGCAGGAACAGGTGATGTAAAATCAACAATGCAAGAGTTTTATTTGGAAAAAGGCGTAAATTTTAAAACTTATCTTAATCCACACAATCAATTCATTCAAACAGCAGTTGCAATAGGTGTTGTAGGGTTGATTTTCTTTATTGTTATGCTTCTATCGTTTAGTTTATCTTTTTGGAATAAAAACGGATTGTTATTTCTCTTTTCAATAGGAATGTTATGTGTTTATATGATGACAGAATCAATAATAGAAAGACAGCAAGGGGTACATTTTGTGGCATTTTATCTTGTGTGGCTAAGTGCATTTAAAGGAATAAAAAAAGAGATGTAAAATTTACATCTCTTAATCTTCATCTTCTATATCTTCGTCATCGTCATCATCATCGGCTACATCGTTTACATCGGAATAATCGCCATGAACTAAAACGAATTTATCTTGTCCCATCTTTTCTTCTTCCTCTTCTTCGTGAGCGTTAACGATTTCGTCATCGTTCTTAGAGGTTCCTAATATTTCTTTATCGAAATCTTCATCGGAGAATTTAGAATCAACTACAACATCAACCTTTACCATATAAACAGCGTCATCTGTTTCCAAAGGAACTACATATAAAAATGAGCCATCAGGTTTTGTGATTTTTTGAGCATAATCGGCATATCCGTCTCCGTATTTTTCATCAAATAAGTTAATCGCTTCTTGCGGTAGGTTTTGATAACTGATTATCGAACGTTTTTTTTGTACTCCTTTTTCCATGTTCAATGCTTAATTTTTTTTGCAATATTAATAATATTGTGTTTAATGCAAAATAAAAATCAAAGTTTTTTTTCAATAGTTTTTGTAATGTTTTGTTTATCAGAAGTATAAAAATGAGTGTTTATCTCTTTATTGTTATTGAACCTTTGAATATTTTTTTGTTTAGACCTTCTTTTATTAATAATTTATAGAAATATGTTCCTTGTTCTATGTTTGAAGCGTCCCAATCATTGTTGTAAGGAGAGGCTGTAAAGACAATTCTTCCCCTTTGGTCAAAAATAACAATTTCGTTATCGGGATAAGATTCTAAATTTTCTATTTTAAATATGTCATTTATGCCGTCATTGTTTGGACTTACGAAATTTGGCCTTTTTATCTCAGGGTTAAATTCTTCTTTCTTTATTATTGTTTCTTCTTTTATAGGAGTTATTGTTTCTTCTATTGGTTTGTTTTCAACAACAGGTGTTTGTGCAGGTGTGGGTTCTAATTTTGTTTGAGGCGTTTCTTCTATTATTGTTTCTTGTTTAGATATAGGTGCAGGATTTGTTGTTGTAGGTATGTTGATAATGCTGTCTTTTGTTATGATGTCAACTTCTATTGTTTCTTGCTTTGTGATAGGAGAGGCTTTTGTCAAGATTATAGGTGTTGTATCAAAGGTTGCTTTTGTTTCTATAATTGTTTGTGGTATTGTTTCTGTAATTGTTTGTGGTGCAATAGTGTCTTCTTGAAAATTGTCATAGATTAAGTATCCCCCAATAGCAGAGGTTGCAACGCCAAAGCTGATAGCAAGGGTTTTAACAACTGTTGTGGTGAATGTTGAACTTGTATTTGTTATTATATTTTGAGCATTAGTGTCAATATTTGAACTTTGTGGAACTTGATTTAGATTGTTTTCTATTTTGTTCCATAAGTTTTCGGGAGCTTTAATGTTATGATTGCTCAGTTTTTCCTTAAATAATTCTTCTATATTCATTGTTCTCTCCTATTTTTCAATTCCAATAATAGATTTTTTAGTTTTTGTTTGCTACGATGTATGTCTATTCTAACCGATTCGTTGCTTAAATTTAACATTTCTGCAATTTCATTTGGTTTGTATAGGTCGATAGCATATAAGTTAAAGATTATTCTTTGTTTTTCATTAAGTTGGTCTAAACAATTTTGTAAATCTTCGTGTGTAAATGTTTTTTCTGACTCTATTTCTACTTGTTCGGTGTAATTTTCTATTGGCAATTCTCTTTCTTTGTGTCTTTTTTCTTTATTGTAGGCGTTTGTGCAAGTATTTATCATTATTGTTTTTGCCCATGCGTCAAATTTACCGTCAGAAAAAGAGTTAATGTTTGTAAATATTTTAGTAAATCCTTCAATAAACATATCCTCTGCTTGTGAAAAACAAGATGCGTATCTTCTGCATATAGCAAATAATTCATCTTTTTTAAGATAGAATATGCTTTCTTGGGCGTTTTTGTCGCCATTTTTGCAAAGCTCTAATAGTTCGTTTAGTTTTTTTTCCTGTAACATTTCATCTATAAAGACAAAGTGAAATCTTAAATTGTTACATTCTGATGAAAAAAAATTTTTACTCGACTATGAATTTTTGTTTTAAGGAGGTGTTTTCTGATTGTATTTCAAGGAGATAAAAACCCTTAGGAATTTCTAAAAAAAACAAAGATTTTTTTGTTTTTTTCTTTACTTTTTTTGAAAAAATCAAAGAACCATTTTCATTAAATATATTTAAAATAGCATCTTTTTTAAATTCAGGGTGAGAAATGTTGATTGCTCCGGAAGAAGGATTAGGGTAAATTTTTATTTTTTCGTTGTTTTCTAAATCATTGTTTAGTCCTACGAGATTTTTATCGCCAATTGCCATAATGAAATCACCTTTTCTTAGTTTTGTTGTTACGTATCCCGAAGAGGAAGAGGGATGATTTGCCTCTATTCTATACCATGGTTTTGTTGCATCTTCTCTGTATAGTAATATTATAGAATCTTTTGCTGAATATTCTGCAAGTAAACTATTGTCAAAGTTGTTTTCGTAAGGTGATACTTTGAAATAGAATTTAGCTTCAATGTCTGCGTTTTCTAAGTTTACGCCTTCTATTGTCCAATAGTGTTTTTGTGAAAATCTATTTATGCCTTCTATTGATTGAGTGTTGTCTGCTCCAATCCAGTGTAGAGTAGGACGGATTAAAATAGTGTCTTGACAAGAAGTTACATTGGCTTTGAAATACGAGTTTTTAAATTCGTAGTTGCCAGGCTCAGAAATAAATTTGTAACTATCGGTTGTGAGATCAAAAAATTCTTCGTCAAAGTCTAAAAATGCTGCAATAGGTGTGAAAGGTAAAGAAAAGTTATGTTCTTCTCTTGTGCCGTTGTCTATAATCATTGTTTTGTAGCGATTAAATGCCGAATCCATAAAAGTAATAGGGATTCTTGTGTTAGAACAAGGTTGATTGTAATTGTTTTCTGTTGTTGAAAAGATTTTAACTTTTGCAGAATTTTCTGAAAAAGTAAGGCTTTCAATAGCAAAATGATGAGTTATTGTGTCAAAAACATAATAAGAAAAGAAATCTGTTAAATCTATTCCAGAATAAGAAGATAGGCTATCGCGAAGAGTGTAAGAGTCTATGTTTGAGAAAGCAAAATCTTGTAAAAGTCTTTGAACGCTATTGTAAAATAGACTATCGCCCATATAGGCTCTAAGACTCATTGCAATTAAAGCTCCTTTGTCGTAAACGGTGCTTGAATAAGTGTTTTCGCTGCTTACACCGCTTAAAGGGAATCGTCCTTCTTCGTAAGGTAGGTTGTTGATTACTTTTTCTATTTTTTCTCTAAAATGTTCTTTTGCTACATTTTCTCCGTGTATTGCTTCAAGAGAGAGACGTTCTGTGAAGGTTGTCCAACCTTCATTTATCCACATATCGCCAGAAGTCGCACAAGTAATTAAATTTCCAAACCAAGAGTGTCCCATTTCGTGTACAATAACCGATTGAGATTGCAAAGAATATTCAGCAGCTAAGGAATGTGCAAGACTAATGTTGTCAATATGCTCCATACTTCCTTTTGGTGTTGTGCAATATCCAACTCTATTGAATTTGAAATCTCCAAAACATTTTTCTAAACATATAAATGCTGAATCAATATGTCTGAAATTTTCTTCTATTGCAAGACTGTCATTTGCAAAATAATATACGTTTAAAGGGATTTGTCTATTGTTAGATGTTATTTCTCTATTTAATTTTGTGAAGTTAGCTATTGTCATTCCAACTGAATAGATAGGGGAATTTTGTTCGAGTTTCCAATGAAATGTTTTGCTGTTTTCTCCTTCGCTTTCGTTGATAAGATTTCCTGAACATACTGCAATTACATCTTTATTTGTTGTGATATGAAAGTCAAACTTTGCTTTGTCGGTAAAACTTTCGTTGCAAACAAACCAACTTCGTCCATAGGAGTGAGGATAGTCGCTAAAAGCAACACCTAATGTATATATTATATTGTTAGAGTAATGAATGCCTCCCCAATTGTAAGGCTCTACGTTGTTTCCTCCTTGATAGTAGATTTTTGCAACGAGAGTATCAAGGCTTAAATCTGTATTGTTTAGAGCGATTCTTATCTTGTCGTTTTGGTAATTAAAATCTATTGCGTTGTTATTTAGAAAGACAGAATCAACCGTTTGATTTTTTAGGTCAAATTCAATAAATGCTGGATTTTCTTCAAGTAAAAGGAAGGTTATTTCCGTAAAACCAATGTGTTTACTTGATTGTAAGTTGTTGACATTTAGATTTATGTCATAATGTAATACATCTATATTTGCAACTTGTGCATTAAGATTGTTTAAGCACAATAAACTTAAAATAATTGATAAAAAACTTAATTTTTTCATAGGGAAAATTTTGTGCAAAGTTAAAAATAAGAAAATATATATACAAAAAAAAGTCGATTGTTTTGCAATCGACTTTCTAAGTTTATCAGTGACCAAGCTGGGACTCGAACCCAGGACCCCATCCTTAAAAGGGATGTGCTCTACCGGCTGAGCTACTTGGTCATTCCCCTGATTTGCGAGTGCAAAGGTACGGCTTTTTCTGATACTACCAAATTTTTTCAAAGAAAAATTTTTCATTATTTTTTTAATCTTTTGATTTATAGTGAAATAAAATTAAAATAAATTAATGCTATTTTTAAAAAGATGATAAGTTTTTTGAAAAAAGTCAAAGAAATGAGTTTTTTTAGTATTTTTGCAAAGTTATGCAGTTAGAAGAAAAGCATCTTATTGATATAAAGAATAAAAAAGCGAGCTTTGAGTATTACTTTGTACAGACGTTTCGTGCAGGGCTTGTTTTATATGGTACAGAAATAAAATCAATCAGAGAAGGTAAGGTAAACCTTTCTGATTCTTATTGTATGTTTAGTAAAGGTGAGCTTTGGGTTCACGATATGCATATTTCAGAATATAGATTTGGTTCATATTATAATCATCAGGTTAAAAGAATTCGTAAATTACTTTTAAAGAAAAATGAACTAAGAAAATTAGAGCATAAAAGCAAAGAGAAGGGTTTTACAATTATTCCTACATTATTATTTGTTGATGAAAGGGGTTTTGCAAAACTTGAAATAGCTCTTTGTAGAGGAAAGCATTCTTACGATAAACGCGAATCAATTAAGTTAAAAGATAATAAAAGGGAGCTTGAAAGAGCTTTGAAGTATTAAGTAAATTATGGTAAATATGAAAAAACTAATTTTATTCACCTTTGTCTCATTATTTACTCTTGTATCTTTTGCACAAGGTTATGTAATAGATGGTCAGATCAAGGGAAGTAAAAACGGTCTTGCGACTTTAAGAACATATTTCAGAGATGGAAATGAACAATTGGATAGTTCAAGAATAGAAGAAGATGGAAAATTCTATTTTAGAGGGCAGATAAAAGATCCAATACCAGCATTGCTGACAATAAATGGTAAAAAGACATATCGTTTATATCTTTCACCAGGAGATAATGTAGAGATAGTTCTTGCTGCTCAAAACGATAAGAAAACAAAGATTAAAGGTTCAAAATTAACAGATAGATGGTATTCAATAGTTGCGCCACAAAAAAAAGAAGACTATGAAGTGCATTTGTCAAGATTGGAAAATTGGGTCATAAACAATCCTGAGGATATTTTTTCTCCTGATATAATAGCTTCATATCTTGCTTACAAATGGAATTATTCGGATCTTCATCGTACACTCAATACTTTAAAAGAAGAGGCTTTGAATACATATCACTATAAGCATTTAAGAGAAAGAGAAGCCTTGATGACACAGTTGAAAGTAGGAGCAAAAGCACCAAATTTCACTTCAAAAACCGCAGAAAATAAAACTTTCAGACTTTCAGATCAAGTAAGAAAACAAGATTATATGCTATTGGATTTTTGGGCTTCGTGGAGTAAGAAGTCAAGAGAGAGAAATCCTGAGTTAGTTCAAATATATAGAAAGTTTAATAAGAAAGGATTTGAAATAGTTTCTGTTTCGCTTGATGAAGATAAAGCCTTATGGCAAAGAGCTATTAAAGAAGATGATTTACCATGGATACAATTATGTGATTTTAAAAAATGGGAAACTTCATCTGTGCAAACATATATGATAAAAGAAGTTCCAAGCAATATTTTAATAGATAGCGAAGGACGAATCGTAGCATTTAATCTTTCAAACGAAGAATTAGAAATAAAATTAAAAGAATTAACAGCAGAATCGGGCTTTACAATAAGTGGAACAATAGCGGGAATAGAAGAGGGTAAAATATCGCTTGAACTATTGTTAGCAAACGGAAAGAAAGAGTTGATTCGTTCAAAAGTAGTTAATGGATTCTTTGAATTTTCTGGCAAGGTAGAAAGAACTTGTATGGCAATTCTTTCTTTGCCTTCAAATATGGGAGAAATTTCCTTCTTTATGGATAATGAAAACATAGAAATTACAGGAAAAGCAGAGAATTTAGAAAAAATAGCGATTAAAGGTTCTTCTTCAAACGATGAATTTTTGCAAATAGCTAATAGATGCAATAGAGAAAAGAACCCTATGCAATGTTTAATGAACTATGTTTTAGATAACAAATCAAGCGTTTATTCTCCATTTATTGTAACATCTTATTTAGCTCCTTATTTAAAAACATCAGAACTAAGAGAAATCTATTCAACTCTTGAAGGTGAAGCAAAAAATATGTATCAATATGACTTATTAGGTAAACATATTTTAGAATTAGATAAAGAAGAGCAAGTAGGAGAAAAGATTAGAAACTTCACTCTTGAAAACACAAAATCAGAATCAGTATCTTTAATGGATATTGCACAAAAAAATAAATACACACTAATACATTTTTGGGCATCTTGGGACAATAAATCCTTAATGCAAATAAGAGATTTAAGACAATTGTATAAAAGATTTAGAAAAGATGGTTTAGAAATAGTAAGTGTTTCGCTTGACGATTCAAAAACAGCTTGGAAAAACACAATTAATGTAGAAAAAATGAATTGGGTTAATCTTTCCGACCTAAAACGTTGGAGTAGCGTAATAGTTAAGTTATTTGATTTAACATATATTCCACAAAACATATTGATAGATTCAAAAGGAAACATAATAGCTAAGAATCTTAATATGGACGAAATATCGGAAAGATTATTATTAATGTTTGCAAGATAAATAAAAAAAGATAGAATATGAATACATTAGTTAAAACTCCTATTTGGAAAATTGTAGTAAAGTATTTATTGATATTAGTAGGAATATCAATGTATTGTTTTGCATGGAGCGTGTTTATGGTTCCCTCAAAGATAATTGGAGGGGGAGTAGTTGGTCTTTCTTCGGTTATTTATTACCTTTCAGGAATACCAATGGGTATAACAAACTTCTCTATTAACGCAATCCTATTGTTAATAGGTTATAGAATACTTGGAGGTAAGTTTGCAATAAACACAATCATTGGAATGACCTCAGCATCCTTGTTCTTGATATTTTTCCAACAAGTATTGGAAGTACAAAATATGGAACAATTCAAATTCGAGAATATGGAAATGATTACAAAAGCAATATTAGGTGGAGCAATGTCAGGCTTAGGAATAGGATTGTGCTTTATTAACGGAGGAAATTCAGGAGGTAGCGATATTATTGCTTTGATTGTAACAAAATATAGAAACGTTAGTCCAGGCTCTATAATAATGATAGTAGATACTTGTGTTATTGCATCAACTATTTTAATGGGTAATGGCCTTGAACAATTAGTTTACTGTTTTGTTTGTTTAGGAGTATTTACTTTTGCAATAGACTTTGTTGTAGAAGGAGAGAAACAAACATATCAAATCACTATTATGACTCAAAAGAGCGATGAAATAGCAGACGCAATCGGTAATGAAGTAAAACGAGGCGTTACCTTATTGAACGGATGGGGTTGGTATAGCAAAAAAGACCAAAAAGTATTGCTTGTAATTGCACAAAAGAAAGATAAAGTTGAAATTATGCGTTTAGTAAAAGCAATAGATCCAAATGCTTTCATTTCAATAGCAAAGACACAAGGTGTTTACGGAAAGAATTTCTTGCAAATAAAGAAATAAAACATTTGAAATTTTCATTTAGATATTATTTTATATTAAGCTTTCTTGCATTTGTATTATGTTCTTGCACAAGCGAGAATCGTAATGCAGGCAAGAAAGTTTTTCGTTATAATGAGGCTGCAAATATCAATTCATTAGACCCTGCATACGCAAAAGACCAAGCAATGATTTGGGCAGATGTTCAATTATACAACGGCTTGGTTCAAATGGATAATAAACTTAATATAATGCCTTCAATAGCTAAATCGTGGGAAATATCAAAAGACGGTTTAGAATACACATTCCATTTAAGAAACGATGTTTTTTTTCACCCACATCAGCTTTTCAAAAATGGCAAACGAAGAGTTGTAGCAGAGGATTTTGTATATAGTTTAAATAGAATTGTAGATAAAAAAACACTTTCACCAGGAGCTGTTTTTTTTGAAAATGTAGAGCAAATAAATGGAAAATATAGTTTCTTTGCACCAAACGACACAACGTTCGTTGTTAGATTAAAACAAGCCTTTTCTCCTTTTCTTGGAATACTTACAATGCCCTATGCAAGCGTTGTACCAAAAGAAATAGTAAATCATTACAAAGAGGATTTTCGTAAGCACCCTATCGGGACAGGTCCTTTTAAATTCAAGATGTGGAAAGAGAATGTTAAATTAGTTCTTGTAAAAAATGAAGACTATTTTGAAACCGATTCCTTAGGACGAAGACTTCCTTATTTAGACGCTGTTGCCATTACATTTATCATTGACAAACAATCAGTCTTTTTAGAGTTTGTAAAAGGCAATATAGACTTTATTTCGGGGATTGATCCAAATTACAAAGACGAAATCCTAACTCGTAGCGGTAAGTTGCAACCAAAATATAGAGATAAGATAAATCTCATTACACAACCCTACTTAAATACAGAATATCTTGGCTTTAAAATGGACGATAAAGATAAAAACAATCCATTAAAAGACAAAAGAGTAAGGCAAGCAATAAATTACGGGTTTTCTCGTGAGAAGATGATAAAATATATGCGTAATAACATAGGCTATCCCGGAGAATTTGGCATAATACCTATGGGACTTGCAGGCTTTGATTCAACATCTAAGGCATACGATTACAATCCTGAAAAAAGCAAACAATTATTAGCCCAAGCAGGTTATCCAAACGGCGAAGGAATGCAAGAAATCACCCTTTCTACAACGGCGACTTATCTTGATTTGTGTAAATATATTCAACAACAATTAGGACTTTTAGGAATTAAGGTAAAGATTGATGTAAATCCTCCTGCTGCTTTGCGTGAACATATAGCACAAGGCAAAACGCAATGGTTTCGTGGCTCGTGGATTGCAGACTATGCAGATGCAGAAAACTATCTTTCGCTTTTTTATAGCAAGAATCACTGCCCTAAGGGTTCAAATTACACTCATTTTTCTTCAAAAGAATATGATAAACTCTATGAAAAAGCAATTTTAGAGACCGATTACGAAAAAAGAATTGCCCTTTACAAAAAGATGAATGATATAATAATAGAAGAAAGCCCTATTGTAGTTTTGTATTATGACCAAGTATTGCGATTTGTGCAAAAAAATATAAGCGGATTTGAATCAAACCCGCTTAATCTTCTTATTCTAAAAAACGTAAACAAAGATTAAAGAATTATTTTCTTTGCTTTATTCCACAATCAATTTCTTTTTCACGCTGCCTTTTGTGGTGTTTATGTTTACTATGTAAGAACCTGCTTTGTAGTTTGCGATATTTAACTGAATGTTTCTTTTGTTTGCTTTGCGTTTTTCAATCAAGCGATTCAAAGCGTCATAGATTTCAACTTCTTTTATTGCAAAAGCAGAATTTATATTCAAAACATCTTTTGCAGGATTAGGATAAATCTCTATGTTTTCTTCAAGCAATTCAACCGAAACAACGCCACTGTCTAACGAATCAGAAGAAGAAGTATCTATTATTGCTTGAATAGGACAAATTCCAAAAGCTTGAAAAGCAGAGCTATCATTTGTTGGTACATTTGCCATTACTTCATATCTTGCTAGTCCTTCATATCGGTGATACCAAGGAAGGTCTTCTATGTAAACCCATTCTCTATCATAATAACAAGTTTTGACATACGGTTTATATTTAGTGCTATATCTGTAAGGAGCTACTCTTCTGGTGTGCTCAGGGCCTTCTCCCGGTAAAATAATCCATTCTTCATCTGGTACATATATACCCATTAGGGTTAGATCTGTGCAAAAAACACCAATATTATCAATAAGAGCACTGCAACTGCTATTGTGCTTAAACGCTATGTAATAATCTTCATATAAAGTAATAGTATCATCAAAAATACATTCAATAAAAGGATATGCAAAATTATTATGTTGTTCTGGGTGTTGCATATAATTTACAAGGTCAAAATTTGGGTCGGCTGCACTGCCTGATACGAAAGTTTTTTCATAGAAAGTTTCTGTTAAATCGGAGTTTAATACACTCAATGTTATGGTATCAACTTGATGCATCATATTATATAAATAATAAAAATACGAATTAAGAGCAACACCTATAATTTTGACACTATCATTTTCAGCAACCTCATATCTTTGTGCTACTTCTTGTAGAAAATCATTAGTTGTAGCGTCGAAAATGAAAGAAAAAGTTCTAATACCACTAGTACCTCCATTATCAACAAGATTACTTCTTTCTATTGAATTATCTATTAGAGGTGGATAAATATATTGATTAAAATAATCATCTCCTACCCAAACTGTATCTAATTGAGCTTTTGAAACAAAAGGCAACAATGCTAATAAAATTAATAATAACTTTTTCATAGTGGTAATATTTTAAATTTAATTACGCTACAAAGTTAAAAGAAAAAAACGAATATTCCAAATTTTTTTATTCAAAAAAAATAAAGTGCGGGCGGTGTTGTTTGTTGGTGAATTTAA
>CALDHX010000060.1 GCA_937901525.1 uncultured Bacteroidales bacterium | reverse complement strand
GCTTCTTCTGCTTTTTTAACACCTCTTGCAGTTAGCGTGGCTGTGTTTGCTTTTTCATCTATGATATAATCAGCATCAACATCATCATTATTTTGTTTATCATCGGATTCAACAATTTTTAAAGCCTTTAACCTGCCGGCAAAATTATCTGCCACAGAATAAAGCTCTGTGGATTTTTCACCCATACCTGATATTATAAGTGGTGTTCTGGCTTCATCGATAAGGATGGAGTCAACTTCATCCACTACAACGAAATTATGGCCCTTGCACTGAACAACTTCGCTTTTTTCGATAGCCATATTGTCTCTTAGGTAGTCAAAACCAAATTCATTGTTTGTTCCGTATGTAATATCTGCATTATAGGCATTTCTTCTTGCTTCTGAATTTGGTTCGTGTTTGTCAATACAATCTACTCTTAAACCATGGAATTCAAACAACATTCCCATCCATTCGCTATCACGTTTTGCCAAATAATCATTTACTGTTACAACGTGTACACCTTTTCCTGGTAAAGCGTTAAGATAAATTGGTAATGTAGCAACCAAAGTCTTTCCTTCTCCGGTTGCCATTTCTGCAATTTTTCCTTGATGTAGTACAGTTCCTCCTATTAATTGCACATCGTAGTGAATCATATTCCACTCCATTGGAGTTCCTCCTGCAATCCACACTTTATCAAAATAGGCTTTATCGCCTGAAATATTAACATTATCCTTTATTGTAGAAAGATATTTATCATATTCTGTTGCTGTAACTTCTACTTTTTCGTTTTCTGTAAAACGTTTTGCTGTTTCTTTTACTACTGCAAAGGCTTGTGGTAATATCTTATCTAAAACAGATTGTGTTTTGTCGTAAATCTTCTTTTCTAATTCTTCTATTTGAGTATAAATCTTTTGTTTTTCATCTATACTCATATCAAACTCATTCTCTATTCTTTGTTGCAAAGAGTCTAATTGTGATTGTTCTGAGGCAACGGCTTCTTTAATAAGAGTTTTAAACTCTATAGTTTTTGCTCTTAGTTCATCATTAGACAATTTAGTAACTTGATCGTATGCTTCTAAACACTTAGCTAAAATAGGATTTAACTCTTTTAAGTCTCTTTGCGATTTACTCCCAAATAATTTTGTCAAAAAATTTGCCATATCTAATTTTTATTTTTGTTATCTATCAGTTTATTTTCTTTATTCTTTTTTGGATAATATATATCTAAGGCTACTATCATTGCTGTAAGTCCCCAAAATGGAACTGCTAATTTTTCTGTTTCTAAGAAATTGTTAAATACTCCATGAACATAATAAGTTACTAAGGAAAGTACTAAAAATAACGCTAAATCAGCGACTGCTTTATCCTCTGCTTTATGATAAACTCTCAATCCTATACAAACAGTTGTCAAATATAAGATAAGAACTGCTATTGTACCGAAAAAGCCTTGTTCACTAAGTGGTTTTAAATATTCGCTATGGGTACTGCCTAATATTCCTGCGTTTGTACTAATCTGGGTTAAGTTATAAGATTTTTGATAACCAGAATAAATAAATTTATACGTACCTGGCCCCCACCCTACAATTGGTCGCTCTTCAAACATCGATAATGCACAAGCCCATCTATTCAATCTTTCCACGTTTGAATCGTCTGTACTAATATTTGTAATAGATGTCATGTGCTCAACCATATTTCCAGAAGAGTCTTGATTGTTTTGTTGCAACATTCCTAAGATTGAAGACCAAAATATCAAAACAAAAACACCAACAACTCCAAGTCCTATAAGAATAGTTTTTAGTTTTATTCTCATTTTCACAGCAACAAATACTGCAACTGATGCTAAAACGCTCGCCCAAGCTGCCCTTGAATAAGAAAAAATCAATCCTAAAACTAAAACTAAAAAGACTATAATTGCAAAAATTCTCCAATAAATATTAGGAGTAAGTTTTTCGTTTCCTATAACAAACACAAATGATAAGGGAACAAACAAAGCAAGTACTGCTCCATAAGCTGTGTGATCATTATAGAAGGGTTGCATTACATAATGTGCGTAAGAAAGTGCAAAGTTTTCGGTTGACAACAAGCCTATACACACAATAGCAATCACACTTAATGGAATCACATAGCAGAGAAAGAAATTTTTCAAACTTCTCAATTTTTTAAACAGAGGTATCACCACAAAATAACAAGGGATTATAAACCAAAATTGAGAAAGTAAATATTTAAACGACACTAAATAATCAATGCTAAAAACACTTGTGATAAAAGTCCATGCAAGACTAATATAAATTGCTATTGATACGGGGTGTTTAAGAACTTTTTTATCGTATTTCCGTGTAAAAAACACTTGCCACAAAAACAACAACATAACAAGAATAAGCAAAGGTTCAGAAGGTAAACTGATTGCTAATTCTTTTATGGTGTAAGTTACAGAAAGTGGTGTTATAAACGCAATTAAAAAGGGCGCTATCTTTATATTTAAAAATAAAACAATTAAAAATAATAGTATTACAGGAATCAATAAATAGAAATAGTATTCATAAAGAGCGATATAAAACAAACCGCTCAAAAATACTGAACACAATAAAACTATGAGCAAGGCATTTTGCTTACCTTTACTCATAGAATTCCAATAATCAAAAATATAGTGTTTTAGTTTATTCACTTTTTCTTCTATCCCTAACGACCAATACACACAAAGCTAAGAATGTACAAGCCAAAGCTGTAACGACAACAATAATTGAACGCTTAGGTTTATCCTTTGAAAAAGAAGGTGTCGCATACTCTATAACAAATTCTGTTGGAATTTCAGCATCTCTATCTACTTTCGCCTTTTCCAAATGATCTGTCCACATTCTTAGAGATTCCCTTCTGTTTATAAGTTGATCTCTCAAATTAGCAACTTTTGAACCCATAGCTTCAATTGTTTGCATCTTTGATTCTAATCTTGCAACCGCAGCAGTATTTCCCGCAGCTACTTGTTTGGCTAATTCTTGTGCAAAACGTTCACTTGCTCCATCGGGAAAATACAAATTATTCTCTTGACTAATCTTTGATAAACTATCTGATAATAATTCAATATCAGCAATTATCAAATCTCTTGAACGTTCAATTGCAGCACATATACTATCTGCCTTTTCTTTCTTCATTTCATTTCTCACAATGCTCACTTCTCTTACAATAAAGTTAGCAATATTAGCTGCATATTCAGGGTCTATATCCCAAACAGTAAGTCTGACACCTAAATTATCTGTACGCTTAGCCTTAATATTATTAAATAATTTTCTTCCAAGCTTCTCATCTAATTCTTTTCCTTCTGCTTTAATTCCATAGTGCTCAGCTAAATTAAATTTTTGACACGCTGCTCCAATTACTCTACCACTTGTGATAATATCTAAAATATATTCACAATCAGAAGCCATACCAAAATTAAAAGGATCTACATTGTCCATTTGACTAAGCACTCCTTTTGAAATTGAATTAGTATCACTTGGTAACAAGGTAACCTGAGACTTATAATAATTCGGCAATAGTAAAGATATTCCTGAGGCTACAATTGCCGAAGCTAAAAAAGTTATAATCAAAACCTTTTTATGGCGATTTAAAAACTGAAAAGTCGCCTTAAAACTCAATTCTTCCATTATTTATTATTTTAATTTTCAAAATATCAAACTGCAAAGATACACCTTTTTAAAGAAATCTCTGCAAAAAACAAAAAATTAACGAATTATTTCTTTGTTTTATTTTATTTTTTCAAAGAAAAAAAAGAAAAAATCAAAGAAAAAAAGTAAAAAATCAAAGAAAAATTTTCAAAAATCAAAGAGTTTTTTTCATAGAAATAAAGAAAGGCTGCAAGGAAATCCTCACAGCCTTATTATTAATAACCAAAATTAAATTTTTTTCTTATTCTTCTGAGCAAACTTTTGCACATAAAAATTCTCTATTCATACGTGCTATGTTACTTCTCTTTATTTGTTTTGGACATTCTGCTTCGCAAGCGTAAGTATTTGTACAGTTTCCAAATCCTAATTCGTCCATTTTTGCAACCATTGCTTGAACTCTTCTTGCTGCTTCTGGTTTTCCTTGTGGAAGAAGTGCAAGTTGAGATACTTTTGCTGAAACGAACAACATTGCTGATGCGTTTTTACATGCTGCAACGCAGGCTCCACAACCAATACAAGCAGCTGCGTCCATTGCTTCGTCTGCATTTTTCTTTGGAATAGGAATTGCGTTTCCGTCAGGCACACCTCCTGTTGTTACAGATACGTATCCACCTTCTTGAATTATCTTATCGAAAGCAGTTCTATCAACAACTAAGTCGCGAATGATAGGGAAAGGTCTTGCTCTCCAAGGTTCAATAACGATTGTGTCGCCGTCTTTGAATCTTCTCATGTGTAATTGACAAGTTGTTACGCCATCGTCTGGTCCATGAGGACGTCCATTGATGTACAATCCACACATTCCGCAAATACCTTCACGACAATCGTTGTCAAAACAAACAGGGTGAGATAATTTATCTACTAATTGTTCGTTTAATATGTCCAACATTTCTAAGAAAGAACAGTCGGGCGAAATATTTTCTACTTTATATGTTTCAAAGCGTCCTTTTGCTCTTGCATTTTCTTGACGCCAAATTTTCAAGGTTAAATTCATTTTACTTGTAATTTCTTTGTTGAACTTTAATAAACTCGTAATTTAATTCTTCTTTATGTAATTGAGGTTCGTTTCCTTCACCTTGGTATTCCCAAGCTCCAACATACATAAATTGTTCGTCATTTCTCTTAGCTTCTCCTTCTTCTGTTTGATGTTCTTCACGGAAGTGTCCTCCGCAACTTTCTTCTCTGTGAAGCGCATCTTTTGCCATAAGTTGAGCAAGTTCAATATGATCTGACAATCTCAATGCTTTTTCTAATTCTGGGTTCATTGAAGAAGTATCTCCTGTGATTCTAACATTTGCCCAGAAGTCTTCTCTCAACGCTTTCAACATTGGAATAGCTTCTTGTAAGCCTTGAGCTGTTCTTCCCATACCAACTTTATTCCACATTATATGTCCTAATTCTTTTTGGAAAGTATCTACACTCTTACTTCCTTTTATTGACATTAGCTTTTCTATTTTTGCAGCTACTGCTTTTTCTGCTTCGTCAAATTCTGGAACTGTTGTTGGTATTGGTTGAGAATAAATTTCTTTTGAAAGATAATTTTGAATTGTGTATGGTAAAACGAAGTATCCATCTGCTAAACCTTGCATCAATGCAGAAGCACCTAAACGGTTTGCTCCGTGATCTGAGAAGTTTGCTTCACCTGCTGCGAACAATCCTTCAATTGTTGTTTGTAATTCATAATCTACCCATAATCCTCCCATTGTATAGTGAACAGCAGGATAAATCATCATTGGTGTTTCGTATGGATTTTGTGCAGTGATTTTTTCATACATTTGGAATAAGTTACCATATCTTGCTTCTACTTTGTCTTTTCCAAGACGTTTTATTGCAGAAGAGAAATCAAGATATACTGCTTGACCTGTTCCTACTCCATAACCTGCATCGCATCTTTCTTTTGCTGCTCTTGATGCTATATCTCTTGGCACTAAGTTACCAAATGCAGGATAACGTCTTTCTAAGTAGTAATCTCTGTCTTCTTCTTTTATATCTGTTGGTTTAAGTTTTCCTGCTCTGATTGCTTCTGAGTCTTCTATTTTCTTAGGAACCCAAATTCTTCCGTCATTACGCAAACTTTCACTCATAAGAGTTAATTTTGATTGATAGTCTCCGTGAACCGGAATACAAGTTGGGTGAATTTGAACGTAACAAGGATTTGCAAAACATGCACCTTTCTTGTAGCATTGCCAAGCTGCTGAACCGTTTGAGTTCATTGCGTTTGTAGAAAGGAAATAAACGTTTCCGTATCCACCTGTTGCAACAACTACAGCATGACCAAACCAACGTTCTAATTTACCTGTTTGTAAATCTCTTGTGATAATTCCTCTTGCTTTGCCGTCTACTAAGACTACGTCCATCATTTCTTTTCTTTCGTACATCTTTACAGTTCCGGCTTTTATTTCTTTAGAAAGTGCAGAGTAAGCTCCTAATAATAATTGTTGACCTGTTTGTCCTTTCGCATAGAAAGTACGGCTTACTTGTGCTCCTCCGAATGAACGGTTATCAAGCATTCCTGCATAATCTCTTGCAAATGGAACGCCTTGTGCAACACATTGGTCTATGATATTATTACTTACTTCAGCTAAACGATAAACATTTGCTTCTCTTGCACGATAGTCTCCTCCTTTTATAGTATCATAGAATAAACGTCCTACGCTATCGCCATCGTTTGGATAGTTTTTCGCTGCGTTTATACCACCTTGTGCTGCAATTGAGTGAGCTCTACGTGGTGAGTCTGAGATACAAAAGATTTTTACATTGAATCCTAATGCTCCTAATGAAGCTGCTGCTGAGGCTCCTGCTAAACCTGTTCCAACAACAATGACATCTAACTTTCTTTTATTAGCTGGATTGACCAATTTTTGGTCTGCTTTATATTTTGTCCATTTCTCGCTAAGTGGTCCTTGCGGAATTTTGGAATTAAGTGTTACCATCTTTTTCTCTTCTTTTAATTGTTTATTTTCATTTATTTACAGAACATTACAAACAATGGAACTATGGCAAAACCTAATGGAACTATGATTGCATAGCCTGCTGCTAAATATTCTATTGCTTTGTTATATTTTCTGTGATTTAATCCAAATGTTTGGAATACTGAGTTTATTGCGTGGAATAAGTGTACTCCTAATATAACTAATGCTAACAAATAGATTACAAAGTATAGTTTGTCTTTGAATAGCTTGTTACACATTGTATAGAAGTCTGGTTCATATTCTGTAAAGTCTTTTCCAGCGTATAAAGCTACTTCTTCTTTTGTTAGAGTTATTAACTCTTCACCGTCTTTTGATATTTTTTCAGATGGTTGTCCTGTTTGCATTATTTGAAGGAAAGGCATATATTCTAATTGCAATTCCATCATTTTTTCTTGTGCTTGTTCTTGACCTAATTTGCCGCTCATCATTTGTTCTTGTATGTCGGCAACTTTGTCATTTAAGTGTCTTTGTATATCTTCCATTTCAATTGTGTAAGTATCGCTGTCATCAGCAACAACTACTCCAAATTTTACGAAATAGAAGTTAATAAAGTGAATTACTAAGAATACAAAAACAACTCCTCCTGTGTAGATCATCCATTTTGAACCTGCATGTGTCTTTGTTTTTGACGCAACTGCATAGCCAACAGGTCTTGCTTTTTTGTTTTCTATTGTCAGAATGATTGCAACAACTACGTGTAATAAAACACTTAGCATAAGAACTACTTCCATAATTTTTACAATCCAGTTAGTTCCCATAAAGTGGCAAACATTTCTGTACCATTCTCCTCCGTCTTCTCTTAGGATACAGAGGTTTAATCCCATGTGCATTGGTAAAAATACAAGCAAAAATGCTCCAACCGCTGCAATGGTCATCTTCTTTGTGATAGATGCAAATTTTACTAAACTCATTTCTTTTTGGTTTTTATTATTATTTATTTTTCTTCTAAGAATAATTTTGCAAAAGTATGAATTTTTCTATGAAAAACGAAAATTTCACCAATAAACTTCCATTAAACAATTTTTACAATCAAATTTTAATCGATATTTGTGCTGATTATCTTTCAAAAACAAATCACCTTCATACTCTTTTTTTAGAACATGACGTTTTAAGCATTGACCAAGATTATATCTTATGCAATTTCTTGAACGCATCACACATATTTCACCTTGTTTCATCTGTTTTTCCAAGGCATATTCTTTTATTTCAACTCCCTTATTTGCATAAAAAGCTCTTGATTCTTCATTACTTATATTTTCAGTATAATCAACCTCTTTCTTAATATAAGGAATAGAAAAATCTATTTCACGTTGTTTTTCTCTTGAATAAGAATTTAGTATTTCTTCTTGCAAAGACTCCAAAATATCTCTTCGTAAAGAATTAAGAAAAGAGGCAGGAAAAAAGTATTCCTCTTGACAATTATAAGTGAAGCTATCTAACTCAAAGACAGTGTCTCCCATCTTTGAAAATTTTTCCTTTGTTTTTGAAAAAAAATCCTTTGATTTTTTTAATTTTTCCTTTGAATTTAAAAAATATTTCTTTGATTTTTTTCCGCGTTTATCTGATGCTTCTATATAGTTGTCTGACAGAGTAATATCTACTTTAAGTTTTCTAATGGATTTTTCGCTTAATTGTTTCTCAAATTGCGTATCTTTATTTCTAAAAATCTTAGTTCCTTTTTTCAAATTAAGCGATTTATTGACTTTTATTTGATTTTCTGCATAAGCATTAACTAAAAAACCTTCACTAATACCGTTTTCATCTATTGCAATCAATCCATCGGAAGGAGAAAACACCTCATCGGTTTTTAATATTAAGGTATTAGCTTTTGATTGCAAGACTTCACCAACATATTTTCCTATACTCTTTGTAGTATCTATGTTTCCTGTTACATCTTTTCTTCCATTGAGGAAAAAACTCGTGTATCCACGATTAAAACTCTTATCAATATCGGTTTTAAACTCTTGTGTAACCTCTCCAAAAGAAGAACGAGTGTATTGAGGATTGTTTTCTATAAATTCATTTAATAATTTGTTGTAATGAGAGGTTACGTTCTTTACATAAGTTATGTCTTTTAGCCTACCCTCTATTTTAAAACTACAAACACCTGCTCTAATCATTTCCCCTAAATAAGCAGATGCGTTGAAATCCTTTGTAGATAGCAGATATTTATCTTTTATCAGAACATTGCCTTCATTATTTAGAAGGTCGTATCTTGACCTACACGATTGAGAACATACACCCCTATTTCCACTTCTTTGAGTTTGACAAAGCGATAGATAACATTGTCCGCTAACTGAACAACACAACGCTCCATGAATAAACGCCTCTAATTCAACCTCAGGACAAAATTCGTGCATTCTACGAATCTCTTCAATAGAAAACTCTCTTGGCAAAACAACTCTATCAATGCCTGTATCGTAAAGAAACTTTAATTTTTCTTTTGTAAAACAATTCATTTGAGTTGAGCCATGCAGCTGAATAGGAACATTTAAAAACTGCAAGTAAGCCATATCTTGCACAATTATTGCATCAACTTTTGCTTCATAAAGTTCATTTACTGCTTGTTTTGCTGCATTTAACTCTTCGTCAAACAAGAGTGTATTCATCGTAACATAGACTCTCGCTCCAAAAAGATGCGCATAATTCACTGTTTTTTTAATATCTTCAAGCGAATTAGTCGCTACACTTCTTGCTCCAAACTTTTCGTAACCTATATAAACAGCATCAGCACCACAATCAATAGCAGCTTTTGCTATCTCGTGATTTCTTGCAGGAGAAAGTAATTCTAATTTTCGTTTTTCCACCCTATCTCAACTCGTTTCTATACATTTGTATAGTTTTCTCTAAGCCATAATAAAGAGCATCACTAATTAAAGCATGTCCTATTGATACTTCTAATAGATTTGGTATATTTTCTTGGAAGTAACGAAGATTTTCTAAATTTAAATCGTGGCCTGCATTCAAGCCTAAGCCGACTTCTTGTGCAGTTTTAGCTGCTACGATAAACTTTTCAATAGCTTGTTGAGGATTATTAGGATATTGAGCAGCGTAAGATTCAGTATAAAGTTCTACTCTATCGGCTCCGCAAAGTTTTGCTCCTTTTACCATTTCACTATCAGCTTCTACAAAAACCGAAACCCTACTAACCTTCTTTAAACGAGCAATAATCTCTTTTAACTCCTCAGCATATTTGATTGTATTCCAACCAGCATTTGAAGTTAACACATCTGGTGCATCAGGTACTAAGGTTACTTGTGCGGGTTTTATATCTTCTATTAGTTTCATAAAAGTTTCCGATGGATAACCCTCAATATTAAACTCAGTTTTAACAACTTGTTTTAATTCATAAACATCTTTATATCTTATATGCCTTTCATCAGGTCTTGGGTGTACGGTTATACCTTGTGCACCAAAGCTTTCGCAGTCTATTGCTACTTGAATAAGATTAGGAATATTACCTCCGCGTGCGTTTCTAATAGTTGCAACTTTGTTTATATTAACACTTAAATTTGTCATAAAGCTTTATCATTTTGAATTGCAAAGTTATAAAAATAAAGCAAAGAAATAATTTTTTAACGTAAAATATTACTACCTTTGCAAATAATTTTAATAAAATTAATAATGACATTTGAACAAATAGGTCTTTGTCCCGAATTGCTAAAAGGCGTAAAGGACTTGGGGTTTGAAACAGCGATGCCGGTACAAGAACAAGTTATTCCCACCTTGTTAGAAAACGACTGCAATCTTATTGCACTTGCACAAACAGGAACTGGGAAAACAGCCGCTTTTGGTTTACCTTTAATTGAAAAGTTAAACTATAAAAACAATAATACAGAAGCCTTAATTATTTGTCCTACAAGAGAACTTTGTATTCAAATAACTAACGATTGCAAAAAGTACGCTAAATACATTCCTTCTTGCACTGTAGTTGCTACTTACGGAGGTGCAAGCATTGAAATGCAGATTAGGGAATTAAAAAAAGGAGCAAAAATCATTGTTGCAACACCTGGTAGAATAAATGATTTAATTGACCGAGGTAAAGTTGATATTTCTACAATAAGATACCTCGTTTTAGACGAAGCAGACGAGATGTTAAACATGGGATTCAAAGAAGATTTGGATTCTATCTTAGAACATACTCCCGCAGACAAACACACTTTACTTTTTTCTGCCACAATGCCAGAAGAAGTAGAAGAAATAGCAAGCAATTACATTGAAAACCCTATCAGAATCCAGATAGGAGAACGCAATCAGGGCTCAAACAACGTAAGACACTTCTATTATTTAGTACATGCCAAAGATCGCTACCTTGCACTAAAAAGAATAGCTGATTATTACCCCGATATATATGCCATTGTCTTTTGTCGCACAAAAGTAGAAACACAAGAAATTGCCGATATGTTAATAAGGGACGGCTATAATGCTGACTCACTTCACGGAGACCTTTCACAAGCTCAACGCGATCACGTAATGAGTCGTTTTAGACTTAGAAACATTAAAATGCTTGTTGCAACAGACGTTGCCGCACGAGGATTAGATGTTAGTAATCTAACACACGTGATAAATTATAACCTACCTGACGAATTAGAACAATACGTTCATCGTTCAGGACGTACAGGTAGAGCAGACAAACAAGGAATATCAATAGCTATTCTTAACCTTAGAGAAAAGCACAAAATAAAAAGCATTGAAAAACTAATACAAAAAACATTTGAAAAGGCAGAAATTCCTACAGGAAAGCAAGTTTGTCGTAAGCAACTGTTCAATATGATAAATAAATTGGAGAGTGTAATTGTCAATGAAGAAGAAATAGAAGATTTTATTCCAGAGGTAATTTCTAAACTAAGTTGGTTAAGCAGGGAAGAATTGATTAAAAAATTTGTATCTGTGGAGTTCAATCGCTTTTTAGAATATTACAAAGATGCTCCTGACTTAAATGTTGATGAAACTAAGCAAGAAAAAGAAAAAACGAAAACTGACAAGAAAAAACTCACAGATAAGAACGGTGAATTTACAAGACTATTCCTCTCTCTTGGTAGAAAAGACAGAATTGTTCCACAAAGAATAATAGGTTTAATTAATGACTATTGTCCAAACATGAGAGTTGAGATAGGGAAAATAGACATTCTTGACAATTTCTCTTACATAGAAGTCTCTACAAAAGATGTTAACGATGTGCTTTTTGCATTTGAAGACAAATTCTATAAAGGCAGAGCATTAACACTTGAACTTGCACAAGCAAAAAAGCCAAATAAAAAAGAAAAATCAAACAATAGAAACAGTAAAAAAACTAATAAAAAAAATAAAAGATAGAAATGGCACATTTAATCTCTCCTTCGTTGCTTTCAGCTAATTTTTGCAACTTAGAAAACGACATAAAAATGTTAAATGATAGTCAAGCAGATTGGCTACACGTTGATGTAATGGACGGAGTCTTTGTTCCAAACATTTCTTTTGGGCAACCCGTAATCAAACACATAAAAAAAATTGCACAAAAGCCTCTTGACGTACATTTAATGATAGTAGAGCCTGATAAATTCTTTGAAGATTACAAAAATTGTGGGGCAGACATTATCACAGTTCATTACGAAGCTTGCACACATCTTCATCGTTCGCTTAGCAAAATAAGACAACTTGGAATGAAAGCAGGAGTTGTTTTAAATCCACACACACCTATTTGCGTATTAGAAGACATTATTGATATGTGTGATTTAGTTCTTTTGATGAGTGTTAACCCTGGATTTGGAGGGCAATCATTTATTGAAAACACTTACAATAAGATAAAAACATTAAAACAACTTATAGAAAGAAAGAACCCAAATTGTTTAATAGAAATAGATGGTGGAGTAAACACATCAAACTATAAAAAATTAATAGAAGCAGGAGCAGATGTTTTAGTTGCAGGCAACGCTGTTTTTGCATCAGAGAATCCAATCGAAACAATAAAAGAATTAAAAACAATTTAGCATGGGATTGTTTAATTGGTTAAAAAAGGACAATAATTCTTCAAACGAAGTAGATTTATCTTTACTTCACACCGACATTCACTCACATCTAATACCAGGAATAGATGATGGCTCTCCTGACATGGAGACATCTATTGCTTTATTAAAAGAATTAGAGCTTCTTGGCTACAAAAAGATCATCACAACACCACATATAAAAAACGAATTCTTTCAAAACGATGTCAATAGCTTAGATGATTTATGTGCAAGCCTACAAAGAGCGGCTCGATTTGAGGGAATTCAAATGAAGATTGAAGTTGGAGCCGAACATCTATTAGGAGACGATGTTACAGAGAGAATAAAAAACGGTTTATACAAGACCTTTGGCGACAATTACCTTTTAATAGAACTTCCATTTTTAGATCCTCTTTTTGGATTAGACGGTTACATTTTTGAACTTCAACTTGCAGGTTACAAACTCATACTTGCGCACCCCGAACGTTATCTTTATTGGATTAATGACTTTAATCGTTTTACCAAACTAAAAGATAGTGGAGTTTTATTCCAATTAAACATTATGTCTTTAGGCAATTACTATGGCAAAGACGTATATAACTTAGCAAAAAAATTAATTGACAACAATATGATAGAACTTCTTGGCACAGACACGCACGCTCCAAAACACATTGAAGCAATTCAAAAGTCTCGTTCAAGCAGTTTATTAAAGAAATTAATAGAATCAGGTAGAATTATAAACAAAGAATTTTAAAATATGGCAGCATTAGACGCAATATCCCCTATTGATGGCAGATATTCAAGACAAACAAAAGAGCTTTCTAATTATTTTTCAGAAGCATCATTAATAAAATACAGAGTTAAAGTAGAAATAGAATATTTCATCGCATTATGCGAATTAGGCTTACCACAATTAAGCAATTTTGACAAAACAAAATTTGAAGATTTACGCAAAATCTACGTTGATTTCACATCTGAGAACGCAAATCAAATAAAAGAAATTGAAAAAATCACAAATCACGATGTTAAAGCAGTAGAATATTTCATCAAACAACGCTTTGACGAAATGAACATTGCAGAGTTCAAAGAATTTATTCACTTTGGGCTAACCTCACAAGACATAAACAACACCTCAGTTCCTTTAAGTCTTAAAGATTGTCATCAAGAAACCTTTATGCCTCTTTTGAACAATGTGTTAGAATTAATATCTGAAAAAGCAAAAGAATGGAAAACCGTTCCAATGCTTGCACACACTCACGGACAACCTGCATCGCCAACTTTATTAGGAAAAGAAATGCAAGTATTTGTATATCGTCTTGAACAACAACTTGCATACTTTGCCTTCATTCCATTTGCTGCAAAATTTGGAGGAGCAACAGGAAACTTCAATGCACACAACATTGCATTCCCTCAATATGATTGGGTAGAATTTGCAAACAATTTCTGTGCAACTATCGGCTTAGAACGTTCGCTTTACACAACACAAATAGAAAATTATGATCACCTTGCAGCCTACTTTGACAATGTAAGAAGAATCAATATAATCCTTATGGACTTCTGCAAAGATATGTGGCAATATATATCAATGGAATACTTCAAACAAAAAATAAAAGAAGGAGAAGTAGGAAGTAGTGCAATGCCACACAAAGTTAATCCAATAGACTTTGAAAACGCAGAAGGAAACTTAGGAATTGCAAATGCAATATTTGAACATCTTTCAATGAAACTACCTATTTCTCGTCTTCAAAGAGACCTAACAGACTCTACCGTAAGCAGAAACATAGGAGTTCCTATTGCACACACAATAATAGCCCTAAATTCCATAATAAAAGGAATGAATAAACTAATCCTAAACCAAGAAGCATTGGAAAGAGACTTAGAAAACAATTGGGCAGTTGTAGCAGAAGCACTTCAAACCATATTAAGAAGCATGAATTATCCTAATCCATACGAAACACTCAAAGCCTTAACACGCACAAACGCTAAAATAAATCAACAAACTATCGCAGAATTTATTGAAACTCTTGACATAGACCAAGAAACAAAAGAAAGAATGCGACAAATTACGCCTTCTAACTATGTAGGTGTTTATGGCAAATAACAAAAGCAAAACATTCACAAGAAACATCTTAAAGCCATACACAGGGAGCATAATACTATTTTTTGCTCTCATGTGTATGGCAACTTTATTCTCTATCGCATCTATTCTTTCTGTTAGCAATTTCCTACAAATTCTTTTTGACACGCCGACTGATGCAGTAGAAAATCCCTCACAATTAGAAATTATTCTCAACAAAGTATATGATTATTGCCTATCCTTTGGAAAGCACAAAGCACTTTGGCTTTTTGCAGCAATAATTTTTGTAATCTATTTTCTAAAAGACCTATTTACCTATTTAGCCTCATACTTTATTGGCTCTACTCGCAACAAAATCATACGCAACATAAGAAATAGTTTATTTGAACAATTCTCCTCACAAACAATTGGTTTTATCTCCAAATACAAAAAAGGAGATTTACTTTCACGTCTTAGCAACGACATAACAGAATATGACCAAAACGTTCTGCAATCCTTACAAACCCTAATAGTTAATGTAATCAGCGTAATATTATACTTTTCTGTTCTTTTATATATTGACTACAAAATAACACTACTTGTATTGCTTGTCTTCCCTCCTGTTGCGGGTATAGTATCATTCTTTTCTCGCAAACTAAAACGTAGTTCTAAGCACATGCAACAAAAATCTTCTCATCTCACCTCAATATTAGAAGAAACAATTTCTGCACTAAGAATAATCAAATCATTCAATGCAATTGAAGAAATGAACAATCGATTCAGAAGTTTCAACACCTCTTACACACGACTACGCAACAAAATAAATAGAAGAGTAAACCTAGCCTCACCACAAAGCGAATTCTTTGGCAATTGCTTAGTAATCGGAATCCTTTTAGTAGGTGCTCGCAACGTAATCTGTTCCCCTGTCCTTATGAGTGCAGATATGTTTATTGTTTACCTTATAATATTTTCACTACTCATCAAACCAGCAAAAGACATTTCAACATCTTTCTACAACATCAAGAAAGCCGATGCAGCAAAAAACAGAATATGCGAAATAATCTACGCAAACAACACAATCATTGAACCCAAAAATCCAACCAACTTAGAGAAATTCAGCAAAGAAATCACAATTGAAAACCTAAACTTCTCCTACGATGAAAAAACTCCAATATTAAAAGACATCAATCTCACCTTTAAAAAAGGAGAAAACACTGCAATAGTTGGAGCATCTGGCTCAGGAAAAAGCACTTTGATAGACCTGATAATGAAATTCTACAACATAAACTCAGGTTCAATATACTTTGACGGCATTTCAATAGAAGAAATGAGTTCACAACAAGTAAGAAAACACATCTCTATTGTTACACAAGAAACCATCTTGTTTAACGACACAATAAGCAACAACATAAGTTTTGGAGAAAACACTTTTAGCAAAGAAGAAATAGAAGCAGCTGCACGCATTGCTAACGCACACGAATTTATCAGCAAATTACCACAAGGATACGACACAATCATCGGCGATAGAGGCAGTATTCTATCAGGAGGACAAAGACAACGCATAGCAATTGCAAGAGCAGTACTAAGAAAATGCGAAATTCTAATCTTAGACGAAGCCACCTCTGCCTTAGATACCATTTCAGAACACAGTGTTCAAAAAGCAATAGACAACCTTTCAAAAGAAAAAACAATAATCACAATAGCACATAGATTATCTACAATAAAAAATTGCGATAAGATAATAGTTATGGATAAAGGTTGCGTAGTAGAAACAGGCACTCACGCAGAACTAATCGCAAAAAATGGAATTTATTACACGCTTTGTAAAATGCAAGAAATAAAGTAAAGAAAAAAATTACTTTTTCTTTACTTTATTTCTTCTCTAATCAACAATGTAAGATAGTTTATCGCTAACTATGTTTTTATTTATACGAACCCTATCCTCTCTCACACCATTATATATAAGATATTCTTGAACCTGTTGAGTTTCCTCGCTTTTACCAAGCAATTGTATACGAATACGTGGATTATCTATTAAATAATGCAAGAAATCTTCAAGAAACAATTTATCGTTTTCAATAGGATAAACCTCTCCGCTTTGCAAAGTTTTTATCTCTACACTCAAACTATCAATTTCTCTTGGAAGATCTATTGTATGATAAAAAAAGGCATAAGAAGGTTTTTCAATTTTTATCAGATACTTATCATTTGGCTTAATTGCAACACAAATATTATCTTCATTATCCGGAGTATAGTAACTAATTTTTGTATTTTCTGTAAGATTATAAAAATCCACCTTACAATTATAAGCAGGCATTTGTTTATCTATAATCTTTAATTTCATAAGATGAATTTCCGGAGCTCTGCAATAAGGAGGCAATTCATAAGAAACAAGACTATAATTATCCGATACAGAATCAAGCAAAACACAATATGCAGTTTTTCCATCTTTACTTAACACTATATCACTTTCGGGTTGTTCTGAGTTGATATATTGTCCGATATTTCTTGGTTTTTTCATATTTATATCACTCAAATCAATATAAAACAAATCCAAGTCGCCATAACCTTTCCAACCATTTGAAGAAAAATAAAAACTTTCATAATCAGGGTGAAGATAAGGAGAATATTCATCTCCCGGGCTATTGATTCTTCGTCCTGCATTAGTAGGTTTTTGCCACAAGCCATCTTTTCCTTTTTGAGTAACCCAAATATCATAACCACCATGACCACCTTCTCTATCCGAAGCAAAGTAAAGAGTATTACCATCAGGAGTTACAAAAGGGTGGATTTGATTAGCATTATTCAAATTAATAAGATTTCCCACATTATCGGGTTGCGACCAAATTCCATTGATACATTGCAAGAAATAAACCTGATATTTACCCGTTGTTTTATCCAATGAAGAAAGATACATATATCTTTTATCAGCAGTTAAAGACACTTTTGTAGGTTTATTCAAGGCATTTTCCAACTCAATTATAGGATACCCCTCTTCATATACATATCTTTCCAAATCCTCGTCATAAAACTTACGCGATTGACAAAGAATATCTTTTGTTGTAAAAGTTGTTTGTTGATAGAAACTATCTTCATTTTTCACTCTTTGTTTTTTCTTTCTAACAAAGAAAACCATTTCTTCATCTAATGAAACATAAGGATTTGTAATATCTAATTCAGAGGAAATTTTTTCAAGTTTATTTGTAATGAAAGGATATTTATTTTTTTCACCAAGGCTAAAAAAATCACACCATTCCACATAATTAACCGCAGACTTATACAATTCAGTATAAGATTCATCATACATTGTAGCATTTATAAACTTCTCAAAATTAACTACCGCAGCATCATATTCATCATGCGAATAATCAATCATACCAAGATAATAAAACAACAACGGATGAGAATAATTTGGACAAACCTCAAGCACCAAAGGAAAATACTTTTCAATCATTTTCGGATTATCCTTTGCAACACCTATCATACCAAGAATAAAATACGGACTTGCAAACTCTGGCTCTTTTTCAGTTAAGTCTCTAAGTATAGGAAAGCTTTTTTCAAACTTTCCATGTTTATAATAATTATATGCTTTTTTAAATTGTTTTTTTGACTCTTCTTTTATTTCAGTAGAACACAAGTCATAATTCTCAATTAATTGTTTTTGAGAAAATCCCCCTATGCTTACCAAGAGAAAAAGAATAAAAATTAAATTTCTTTTCATAATTACATCATCATTTTCATTCCATCAGCCAAAGAATTAACGAATTTCTCTAATGGTTTCTTCACCATCATCGCAATCATTGGATTTGCATCAAGCTCCATCTTTACAACTGCCTTTGTAACGTATGGTTCCAATCTTTCAAACTCAAAAATAATCAAGAAATTAAGTGGCATTGAACTTGGAATATCAGTATCATTTGATATTGTTATTGATTCATTTGGCACTCTTGCGATGATTTTAAGCCCCATATCAGTCATTCCCTTCACAGTGAAAGAACAACGATCTTGTGTTGCCTTGAAATTTTCTATTTTATCATTTGCCATCATTGAGAAATGAGTGAAATCTGACAAATATTCATATACAAATTCCACATTTCTATTGAGTTCCACTTTCTTACTTTCTATCTTCACCATAAATCTTATTATAAAAAAGGCGTTACTTACTTAATATAACGCCTCCAAATTAATCACAAACAAAAAAAAATTAATCATTCATTCTCTTTTCACTCCATAATTCAGGATTTTTTCTCCACTCTGAAAGAGAATCCAAATCTTCTGTTCTTATGAAGTTTTCTTCCGCTGCTAAATCTATTAGCGTGTGGTAATCTGTTATTGTACTTAGTTTAACATCTGCATCTTCAAAAGCCTTTTTCGCTACATCTAAGTTATAAGTAAATATAGCTGCCATGCCTTTTACTTGACACCCGCTTGCTCTTAAAGCTTCTACTGCTTGCAAGCTACTCTTTCCTGTCGAAACTAAGTCTTCTATAACGACAACTGTTTGACCTTCTTTTATGTCGCCTTCAATTTTGTTTTGCAATCCATGAGCTTTTTCACTCGGACGCACATAAACAAAAGGTTTTCCTAAGTCTTGTGCTACTAAAACGCCTTGTGGAATTCCTCCTGTGGCTACTCCGGCTATTACATCTACATCAGAAAATAGCTCATTTACAATAGCAACAAACTGTTGTCTAATAAATGTTCTTATTTCAGGGTGAGATAAAGTTACCCTGTTATCGCAATAAATTGGGCTCTTACGACCCGATGCCCATGTGAACGGATTTTCATTATTCAATTTTATTGCTTTAATTTGCAATAAAAATCGGGCTGCTTGTATGGCTGTCTCTTTATTCATAATCATAATGCAAAGATACGACATTTTCAACAAACACAACAACATTTGCATAACAAATGATTGTTTTTTTAAAGAAAAATTCTCTCAAAGAGAAGTAATAGAGTGTGATATGGAAGAGTTAAATTCCATCAATTTTGCACATTTTTTCGGCGATGGCTACAAAAAAGATGTGTTAATTATTGTTAAAAATGAAGATTTAGAGCTTGCTTTCAAAAAAATCACAGAAAAATTCATTTTTGTCTTAGCCGCAGGAGGGTTAGTAAAGAATGAAAAAGGTGAGTTTTTGTTTATTTTCCGAAATAAGCACCTTGACCTTCCAAAAGGACACAAAGAAGAGGGCGAAGACTTAGAAGTAACCGCCGTAAGAGAGGTTGAAGAAGAAACAGGCTTGAAAAACATCTCCCTTCATCAGAAATTAGACGTAACATATCATACTTATATCAGAGAAGGCAAAAGAGAATTAAAAGCAACTCATTGGTATAGTATGTCTTCTAATAGCTCCGAAGCCTTAACTCCACAAGAAGAAGAAGGAATTGAAAGAGTAGAATGGTTAAGCGAAGAATACATCAAGCAAAACAAAAGAAAAATCTACCCAAGTCTTTATCATTTTTTGAAAAAGCACATCAAGATTTAGAAAATTCTTGGTAAAAAAAGAGGATAAAAACCTTTTTCTTAAAACTAAACTGCGAAATACTTCAAAAATTTCGGACAACAAAACACTAATCCGAAATTTTTGAAGTATTTCACTTTAAATAAAAATCACTAAATCAGCTATTTAATTTTAAAAAGCAAAGATTTCTTTATTTTTTTCTTTGTTTTTTTCGATTTTTTCTTTGCTTTTTTGAGTTTTTTCTTTGTTTTATTTTTTTACTTCTTTGAAGTAGAAGCATTACCACTAAGTGGTAATCCTATTACCATAGGAAAGTAATAGTCTTACCCTTGGAGAGTAATTTATTTTCTTCGCATTTTAGCAAAACAAACCCCGATTTCCGTCTAAATTTCGTAAGAAATCAGAGCAAAATCTTTTAACAAATAAAATTTTGTAGTTATATAAT
>CALDHX010000059.1 GCA_937901525.1 uncultured Bacteroidales bacterium | reverse complement strand
TAGGTTTGGTAAATCCTTCCTAAGAGATATTTTGTTTTTTCTTTGTTTTATTTTACTTTCTTATTTTTCGCAAATTCAAAGGTGTGCTTGCAGAAATTTCTAATGCAGGCATATTGATATTTATATCACCTATTGCGTTGTTTTCATTGCGAATTGTTAAACGATAAGTAAGTGATAGTGATGTATCTCCCATTGTCCATTTTAATTTAAACGGAATCTGCCCTACCAAAGTAGTGATTACGTTTAGCGAAGAGGGAAATTCGTTTTGTGTATTCATTCCTGAGAAAATATAAAAACCATTATACCCTCCTAATCCAACAGAGAATGAAAGCATGTGTAAGAAATGTTCATCATCAAAGATGTAATTGTATCCTATTGATATATCATGTTTAAATAAATGAGCAGAAACCGTTTTGTTTTCTGTATTCGTAGGGAACAATTCATCAAAACCTAAGTCTACGTCATAATAAAGACCTATCGGAGTATAGATTGAAGAATATCTGAAACCAATTCCCATTCCCCAAGAAGGCAAATCAGCTCCAAGAACTTTATCACTCTTTCCTAAAAACGAAAAATTCGTGTATGGTTCTAATATTTTCATTATCTTTTCTTCTTGTGAGAAAACATTTAGCGAGAATAATATCGCTATTACAAACATTACTTTTTTCATGATTTTAGTGTTTAACCTCATAAACATTTGAAATGACATATAAGTATTCATCTTTAATAGTTTCTGCTTGTTTACTCTTTGCTAAAAACGCCTTTTCTTTTAATGTTACTCCTTTAAATTTATCCATAACATACTTCCCTTTTTCTTTTCTATATGTCAAAACATTATTATCAGTAATATAAGGATATTTTATAGGGATTAACATCGATGGTTTTCTTAAATCTTTTTTCAGATACTTACTTTCTATTTCTATTACTGCATAATCATCTTGGTTTATCTTCAAAATATACTCCATGAAACTATTCTCATCTTTATTATTATTCTTTTTAAAAGATACAATATGATAACCATCATTTGAAGAACTTAACTCAAAACTATTATTATCAAAATAAGTTTGTTTATTCTTTAAATAATCTGCATACATAAATCTCAATACGTCCAAATAAACACCTTTAAGTTCATTCTTTTTAAAATCACAAGAAATTCTTTTGCTTTTCTGTTTTTTATCAATCTTTGGCAATTGCCATTTACTATTTCCAATACATAGCGTATCTTCTTCACCTTTATTTACACTTTTAAGCCACAAACAATTCAAATCAAAACTCATTTCGTTCACAAAATAATTCTTTTCATAATTTGCAAACACTTTTTCCATTACATTATTTCCGCTTTGAGCATTAAGAAATAAAACAAATGAAACAAACAATACTGTTAAAATGATTCTTTTCATATTGTCAATAATATTTAATCAGCCTTATTATAAATCATAATCTGTTGCCCATTCCCAAACAGCAGCAGAAGCATCCTTTGCTCCTTCACACATATCATTAGGGTCTGCTTGAACTCCTCCCGATAAATCATCTGGAAATGGGTCTGGTCTCAATTCTAAAATTCCTCCCACGACATCTGCTGGAACTATTGCAACGGTAGCAACAACACATTTTGCCGCTGTAACAAGTATATCCCAAAAGCCTCTTTTTTCTTCTTCTTTCGATTTCAACGTATTAAGTCTATCTTTTATTATTTCATGCCAAGGATGATTGCTGTTATTATAAGAATCATACCAATACATATAACTATATTTTGCAATAGACAATGCAGATAGTATAGTTGCGACATCATTAGAATAAATGGTATCAGTAAAGTATTGACTTAACATTATTTCTTGCTCTATTTTAGATATATTTGCACTAAATTCGTTAGGTGTAACTTCTTTATCTGAACCAATAACTTGCAACATATAGTTTCTATATTTATTCATAAAATAAGAAATACAATATCCATAGTCATTTAATATAGTAGAATCTTCGTATAAATAGGTATATGTAATATTTTGTTTTTGTCTAATCTTATTTATATACTCTATGCAACTTATAGAATCTTTATCAATATTAGATTTTTCAATATTATAATTATATAAATCTTCTAAATCAAAACGCACATTATCTCCTAAATAAATAGCTATACTATCTAATCCTTTATTATGCATTTCTCCAATATAATCATATTGATTTTCGTAAGTTATTTTTTTATTATTTTCCATTGAATACTCATCTTCTGTGCATGAACTCATAAATGCTCCTGCAAATATTGCCAATAGGGCAATTCTTTTGATACTTCTTTTCATTGTTTTACTTTTTTATTTATTTAATTAGTTTTTACTCCTATTCTTTTAGTTCTACAATTCCACAAAAGCGATAGGAGTTAATAATTTCTTTTGCGAAATTGTGCTTATTTTCATCGTTGTTTCTTTTTGTTTTTGGCACCAAAATTTTAGCTTGAAATTTCGTTTGCAAAAATATAATAAAAAAATTGTATTTTTTTGACATTTCCCAATGACTTTTTTTCATTTTATTATGTGTTTTATCATTTTACGAGGTTTTTTTTTCATTTTATTATATGCTTTAAGTATTGAGAACGTTTTTTTGTTTATATTTGCAATAGTTTAATTTTAACAAATTCGTTATGATTAGAAAGACTCCTATTTTTGATTGGGAAAAAGTATTTGATGAAACAAAGGAAGAATGTAAAATTGGTTACGATTTCTTAACATCAAATGATATTAACATACTTTACAATAAAGAAAAACGCCTGCAAACTAATTATTATATAGATGTTTTTATTAACAAAGGGAATATCGTTATTGAAATTGATATGAAAGAATACCTTCTTGATTCCCCTTCTTCTATACTTATGCAACCGGGTAATTCTTTTCAGATTATATCTTTTAGTTCTGATTTATCCATTAACATATTCGTTGTATCTCAACATATCAGAAATCATTTCTTAGATAGTTTTGGAACAAGTGTCTCTTTGCATAATAGTATCAGATTAAAGTGTTATTCTCATTTTAACAAAAAGGAGGCTGATGTTATGATGCATTTTGTAAATGAATTAAATGAAGTTATTGCTGAGACCGACAATCCTTTTCGCTTAAATGTTGTTCAGCATTTGAATACTGCTTATTATTATCGCTATTTCTATTCTTTATTTTCTAATTTGAAGACAAATAGCAATAATATTAGCGATAGATTCTTTCAATTATTAGAGGAAAATTTCATTAACAAGCAAGATGTAGAATTTTATGCTGATTGTTTTTCTCTTTCAAAGGGTTATTTTGAGACTACGATAAAAAACGCAACGGGACGTTCTTTTAAATCTTGGCTTGATGAAAAATTAATCTCGGAAGCGAAACGATTATTAACTGAAAGCGAAAATTCAATTGATTATGTTGCAGAGTTTTTAGGTTTTAATTCGCAAAGTAATTTTAGTAGATTTTTTAAACGTATGACAAACCTTTCGCCTATTGAATTTAGAAAAGGTAAAAATAAATCAGAACTATAAATTACGTTTTTTATTTCTTTGATTTTTAAAAAAAAGTCTTTGAAAAAAAATTTTTTTTCAAAGACTTTTTTGTTTTTTTCTTTGTTTTATTTTTAGAAGTGTTTTACTTCTTAAAATATCTGTTGTAAAGGCCTTCAAATCCTTTACCATGACGTGCTTCGTCTTTTGCCATTTCGTGTACAGTGTCGTGAATAGCGTCTAAATCTCTTGCTTTAGCATTTTTTGCTATACGATACTTGTCTGAACATGCGCCTGCTTCTGCTGCCATTCTTTTTTCTAAGTTTGTTTTTGTATCCCAAACAACATCTCCTAATAGTTCTGCAAATTTTGCTGCGTGTTCTGCTTCTTCCCATGCGTAACGTTTAAAGGCTTCTGCTATTTCAGGATAGCCTTCTCTATCAGCTTGACGGCTCATTGCAAGATACATTCCAACTTCTGTGCATTCGCCATTGAAGTGTGCATTCAAATCTTTTATCATTTCTTCGTCTAAGCCTTTTGCAACGCCTATTATATGTTCTGTTTCAAATTGTAATGCTTCTGTATTTTGTTCTAATTCTTTGAATTTAGAAGCAGGTACTTTACATTGTGGGCATGCTTCTGGTGGGTTAGCTCCTTCGTGTACGTATCCACATACTGTACAAATCCATTTCTTTTGCATAATCTTATGTTTTTTAGTTTAACTTTATTTTATCAATGCAAATTTAATTGCTTTTTTAATATTAAACTATTTTTTCAAAGAAATATTTTACTAAATCAAGGAATTATTTTTCAAAATATACAATAAAAAAAGGTGATTGAAACTTTCAATCACCTTTGTGACCACGGCAGGATTCAAACCTGCAACCTCCTGAGCCGTAATCAGGGACTCTATTCAGTTAAGCTACGTGGCCTTGCGTTTTGCGTGTGCAAAGATACTTCCTTTTTTTTATCTACCAAAATTTTTCATAGACTTTTTTTCGTATTGTGTCTATTATTGTTTGATATTCTTCTTTTTTTATTGGGGTTTTAGTCTTTGTCATTATGTGCATTTGTATTGCTTTTTCGCCTTTGCGATATGGTGGTTGATAGTAGTTATATGGCTCTATGCAAAAGCCTGATCTTTGGTAAAATGCTATGCGTTTTCTTGACACTTCATCTGTTGGCAATTCTACTTCTAAGACTATGGTTTTATGTTTTTTAGACAATTCTTCTAATAGCTTAGTTGCTATTTTTTTATTGCGATATTCTGGGTGGATTGCTAAGTGTTCTATGTATAAAACCTCATCAAATTTCCATTGATTTAGTATTCCGACTAATTGATTTTCCTGTATGATTATATTTAATTCTAATTTGTGATTTTTATAAATATCAATTAATTGAGAAAATTCTCGTCTTTCTTCTTCGGGAAATGAATTTTCGTAAAGGTTTTTTGAAAATTCTACGTGCGTTTTGTGGTTTTGCAAGGGGATTATTTGCAACATTTTTAAAAATCTTTGTTGTCTTTTAACAGATTGTAGAGAAATTCTTTTGCTCTAAATAGTTTTGCTTTTACTGTCCCTATCGGCATATTTAATTCTGTTGCTATTTCTTCGTAAGACTTTTCTTCAAAGTAGCGTTTTTCAACAAGAATTTTATAATGTGGCTTTAATTCTTTTATTATGTTGCGTAGAATTTGGTGCTTTTGTTGTTCTATTATTTTTTCTTCTGGGTTTGGGGTTGGTGATGTTATGTTAAATTCTACTACATCTTGGTTATCGTTTACAAAGTATGTTTCTATGGATACTGTTTGTGCCTTTTTTTTTCTGATATAATCAACGCAATTGTTTGTTGCTATGCGAAAAAGCCAGGTACTAAAAGCAAATTCTGGCGTGTATTTGTCTATGGATTTAAAAGCTTTACCAAAGGCTTCTATTGTCAAATCATCTGCATCGGTAGTACTTTTTGTCATCTTTAAAAGCATATAATAGATTTGTTCTCTATACAATTCCATCAATTCTGTATAAGCTTTTTGATCTCCGTTCTCTCTTGCTTTACAGATTAATTCGTAATCTCTTTTTGCTTTCAATGATGCACTACTTGCTATCTCCATTTAGTTTTTTTTGTCATTATGATTCTTAACTCTAATATTAGGTTAAGAATGATTTGATATATTTCTAAAATTGGTGCAAATATAGCTATTTTTTTTATTTCAAGCTTCTTAAATGCTTTATAATAGACAAAAATTTGCAGAATATACTTTAAAAGGATTGCTATAACGGCATATTGCCATGGTAATGCGATTAAAAATATTGCTGCTATACTTAAATAAAATAGAATTGTGCTACTTGGTAATATTGTTAATAAAAGTCTATGGCTTAGTTTGAAATGTTTTCTTGAAATTATGTTGCTCTTTTTGGATTTAATCCAATCTTTATATGTTCTATATGTGTCAAATGACATTTGCGATAAAGGACTTAAAACAACGGAAGTGTTTTTATCATTTGCTACTTGATTGATAAACATATCATCATCGCCTGCTGAAAGATTATAGTGCTTTATAAATCCTCCTACTTTATAAAATAGGCTTTTTTTGTATGCTAAATTGTAACCTTCTCCCATGTATGGTTTTTTCAACAAGGCTAATGATAAATAATTCATCGCTCTTATTGAATGATCGTATTGCATTAGTTTGTTTAATAATCCTTTTTTATTTGCAACAGAGGCATATCCCAAGACTATTTCTTTGTTTGCTGTAAAATTTGAGGCTATGTGTTTTAGCCAATCAAAAGAATTTGGTTTGCAATTTGCTTTTGTTAAGACTAAGTGTTCGTATTTTGCTGATTTGATTCCTATTGAAATTGGAAATTTCTTTCCTTGAAATTTGTTTACGTTTTCTACTATGTTTACGACTTTAAGATGTGGATATAAAACTGAAAGTCCTTTTAGTACGTATTGAGTATCGTCTGTTGAGGCATCGTTTACTACTATTACTTCATATTTAGGGTAATCTTGTTCTAAGATTTCTAATAACTTATTCTTTATGTTATATTCATCATTCTTTACTGCTACAATTACTGAGACGGGCGGCAGTTCTTCGTTTTCAAGTATTTTGGTTTTGAATTGTTTTTTAAATGCAATCTTACCATAAACTATTAAATAATATAGTATTTGTAGTAATAAAAAAAGGCTTGTACAACCTAAAACTACCAAATTTGGTATGGTTAATGGAAATTCAAAATTCATATTTTTCTAATTATTTTTTTACAAAATTATTCTTTATTCGAGTTTTAGAGTTATTTTTGTAAATTATTTTTTTAACGTTTTTTGTTGATAACTTAAAAATGGAATTTACATTAGACTATATTTCAAAAGATTGTAATGCAAGAGCGGGGGTTATAAAAACTGATCACGGGGAAATAAAAACACCTATTTTTATGCCTGTGGGTACTCTCGGCAGTGTAAAAGGGGTAGGTAGCGATATTTTGACTAATGACATAAATGCTCAAATTATTTTAGGGAATACTTATCATCTTTATCTAAGACCTGGGCTTGATATTATTAAACAAGCAGGTGGAATTCAAAAATTCAATTCTTGGAATAAGCCTATGCTTACAGATAGCGGTGGCTTTCAAGTATATTCATTGGGAGATAGACGAAAAATTACAGAAGAAGGTTGTATTTTCCGCTCACATATTGATGGTTCAAAGCACATATTTACTCCTGAGGGTGTAATGGATATTGAAAGAGTGATTGGTGCCGATATAATTATGGCTTTTGATGAATGTACTCCTTATCCTTGTGATTATGATTATGCAAAAAAATCATTAGGTCTTACTCATCGTTGGTTAAAACGTTGTGTTGATAGATTTAATGAAACGGAAAATGTATATGATTATAATCAGTCTTTATTTCCTATTGTACAAGGTAGTGTGTATAAGGATTTAAGAAAACAATCTTGCGAATATGTTGCTTCGTTTAATTGTGATGGCAATGCTATTGGAGGTCTTGCTGTTGGAGAACCTGCGGAAGTAATGTATGAACTTACTGATTTATGTTGTTCTTTGCTTCCAAAAGATAAGCCTCGTTACCTTATGGGTGTTGGCACTCCTGTAAATTTGTTAGAATCTATCGCATTAGGAGTTGATATGTTTGACTGCGTAATGCCAACTCGTAACGGAAGAAATGCTATGCTTTTTACAATGGAGGGCATTATGAATATGAAAAACAAAAAATGGGCTGACGATTTTTCTCTCTTAGATGAGAATGGTACTTCTTTTGTTGATAAACTTTACACCAAAGCTTATTTAAGACATTTATTTGTTTCCCAAGAATTATTAGCTCTTCAAATTGCAAGTATTCATAATCTAGCTTTCTATCTTGAACTAATGCGTCAAGCAAGAGAACATATTATTGCAGGTGATTTCCTTGCGTGGAAAAATGTTATGGTAAAAAAATTATCTAATCGTTTATAAATGGATTTAAGAAAGAAGAAATTTGGATTTCTCTCTATTTTAGATGTCTACATAATAAAGAAATTGCTTTTAACTTTCTTTTTAGCAATTTTCTTAATTATTATGATTGCTATTATCTTTGATTTAAGTGAACGTTTAGATGATTTTATTTCTAACAACGCTCCTATCAAAGGATTGATTTTTGATTATTATCTAAATTTCATTCCTCATTTCGCTAATTTATTTGGTCATCTTTTCTTCTTTATTGCTGTTGTTTTTGTTTGTTCTAAATTGGCTTCTAATTCTGAAATAATAGCTGTTTTAAGTAGTGGAATTAGTTTTAAACGTATGCTAAGGCCCTTTGTTTTAACTGCTATTTTTGTAGGTTTGGTTAATCTTTGGCTTAGTAATGTTTTAATCCCAAAAGTTAATATTCCTCGTTTAGAATTTGAAAAAGTGTATTATCGTAATCCTTATAGTAATCAATTTTACAATATTCACTTACAACCAAAACAAAACGAGCAAATATATGTTCAACATTTCAGTAATAAAACAAATAAGGCTTATAAATTTACCCAAGAAATTATTTCAAATGGAGAAATAACTAAGAAAACTTATGCAGATTATATCGTATTTGATTCTTCTTCCATGGATTGGATTATGTCAAACTATCACATTAGGCATATTGATGGCATTAATGAAAGAATTGAAAAAGGAGAAGAAAAGCATATAAATATTGGCGTAATGCCTAATGAATTTAATCTAAATCAAATAAAAGTTGAAGTGTTAGATTACAAACAATTAAATTCAGCTATTAAAAGAGAAGAGCTAAAAGGCAATAGCGTTGTAACCGAATTAAAAATTGAAAAATTTCAAAGATTGCTAAATCCTTTCGCTTACATTATACTAACAATTATTGGTGTTGCGTTATCTTCTCATAAAAAAAGAGGTGGAATTGGATTAAACCTTGCTATTGGTATTATTTTAGCTTTTAGTTTGATTATGATGATGAAACTAACTAATGTATTTGCCACCAACAGTTCACTTCCTGCTGTTTTAGCTGTTGCGGTTCCTTTATTCATTTACGCCTTAGTTGCAATTATTTTAGTAAAAAGAACACCTAAATAAGACAAGAGAATATGATAAACGATTTAATGAACAAAATAATGCAAAAACGTTTACCTCAAATTGAGAATTACATGTTGCATCCTATTGAAGTTCAAGAAAAAATTCTAAAAGATATTGTAAAATCAGCAAAAGAAACTATTTGGGGTAAATATTACGATTATAAAAACATTAAAACTTGGTCTGATTTTGATAAAAAAGTACCTATAAATAGCTATGAAGATTTGAAAAGTTTTTTTGAAAGAGTGAGAGCTGGTGAATTTAATGTTTTGTGGCCAACAGAAATCAGAAGATTCTCTAAATCCTCTGGCACCACATCTTCAAAATCAAAGTTTATTCCTGTAAGTGAGGAATGTTTAAATGAAAATCACTACAAAGCAGGAAAGGATATGCTCGCAATTTATTGTAGAAACTATCCTGACAATAATATATTTGGTGGTATGAACCTCGCATTAGGTGGCTCAAAACACGAAAATGAATTAAATAACGAAATATTCTGTGGCGATGTATCTGCTATCATTATAGATAATCTACCTTTTTGGGCAGAAATGTATCGAGTACCTAAGAAAGAAATTGCACTTATGCCTGAATGGGAAGAGAAACTTACAAAAATGGTAGAAAGCGTAATAGAATCTAACGTCGTAAGTTTATCCGGTGTTCCTTCTTGGATGATGGTACTTTTGAAAAAAACAATTGAAAAGTCTAATAAAACAATTGAAGAACTATGGCCAAACCTTGAAGTTTATTTCCATGGTGGTGTTAGTTTTTCTCCTTATAAAAGTCAATTTGAATCTATCCTTCCAAAAAAGACAAGATATATGGAAACATACAATGCTTCGGAAGGATTCTTTGGTTTACAAGATGACCCAAATAAAGATTCAATGCTTCTCTTATTAGATTATGGTATATATTACGAATTTTTACCGATAGATCAAATAAATTCACCAAATCCAAAAATGGTTAATCTTGCAGATGTAGAAATAGGAAAGAATTACGCTATGGTTATTAGTACTAATGCAGGATTATGGAGATATGTTATAGGTGATACGATTTCATTTACCGAAAAATACCCATATCGTTTTAAAATAACCGGAAGAACTAAAAACTTCATAAATGCTTGTGGAGAAGAAATTATTATAGACAATGCTATTTCTGCATTCAACAAGGCATGCCTATCAACAAATGCAAGCATAAACGAATACACTGCTGCTCCTTTATTTATAAAAGATGATAATATCACATTACATCAATGGGTGATAGAATTTGAAAACGAGCCTAATGACTTTACCTTATTTGAAAACGTATTTGACAAAACACTTCAAGAAGTAAACTCAGACTATGAAGCAAAACGATACAAAGATTTTGTTTTGAAAAAACCTCAAATAATAAAAGTACCACAAGGAACATTCTACAATTGGCTAAAATCAAAAGGAAAATTAGGAGGACAACACAAAGTACCTCGATTATCTAATGACAGAGAATTTATAGACGAAATATTAAAACAAATACAATAACACAATGAGCATACAAGAAATAGAGCAAGAAATAATAGAAGAATTTTCAAATTTTGAAGATTGGATGGATAAGTATAGTTACATAATAGAAATAGGTAACTCTTGTCCGATGATTGATGAAAAAGACAAAGTAGAAAGCAATCTTATTAAAGGTTGTCAATCGAGAGTTTGGGTAAGTGCAAAACTAAACGACAAAGGACTCATGGAAATAAGTGCTGATAGCGATGCTGTCATTACAAAAGGCATCATAACTCTATTACTAAGAGTCTTTAATAATCAAAAACCAGAAGATGTATACGCCGCAGATTTAAAATTCGTAGATGAAATAGGACTAAAATCTCACCTTTCTCCTACCCGTTCAAATGGATTATTAAGCATGATAAAGCAAATAAAGCTTTACGCATTAGCATTTAGTGTAAAACAAAATCAATAAAAGCAACAATATGGAAAAAGCCATTTTAAAAGATAGAATAATTCAGCGTTTAAAAACCATTCACGACCCAGAAATCCCTTTAAACATATATGAACTCGGATTAATATACGAAATAGACATTAATGAAGATAAAGATGTTTTAATAGTAATGACTTTAACTGCACCAAATTGTCCTGTTGCAGAAAGTTTACCATTAGAAGTCGAAGAAGCAATAAAACAAACCGAAGGAGTAAATAACGTTCAAGTACAAATAACCTTTGAACCTGCTTGGTCAATGGATAAATTAAGCGATGAAGCAAAACTCGAACTTGGATTCTTATAACAAACCTATAATTAAATTACTTAAAGACCCAATAAGTCTTATCAGTATTGTTGTTATAGGAATATTTTTATTTCTTTCTATCGGAGCATACTTTATAAGCCCCGACTCTACTCCTTATGCAAATGAGCAACACTTAGAAATAGCCGTAAAAAAACCTGGTTTTAGTGTAAAATTTCTTTGTTTTAAAAATTTAAATCAAAGAAAAAATAATTTTTTTCAAAGACTTTTTTACGGCCAATCCTCAGAATATATTTCAACACCAATTTACAAAGATTGGAAGCAAGAAGGCAAACATTTTGTTGAAACATACACAGGCGATAGTCCTAATAATGGTGAAATAATTTGCATAAATCCTGATTCAGATTATAAAATAGAAAAACGCACTTACTATTTAGGCACAGATAGATATGGTCGTTGTTTACTATCTCAATTAATTGTTGGAACAAGAGTATCAATAGCAGTAGGTTTAATATCTCTATTAATATCCTTATTTATAGGAATAACACTTGGAGCAATATCCGGATACTTTGGAGGTTGGATTGACAATGTAATTATGTGGTTAATCAATGTAGTATGGTCAATTCCAACAGTACTTTTAGTAGTTGCAATAACATTTGCCTTAGGCAAAGGATTTTGGCAAGTATTTATTGCAATAGGTCTTACAATGTGGGTAGATATAGCAAGAATGGTTAGAGGACAAGTAAAAAGTATAAAAGAAAAAGAATTTGTTACAGCCTCAAAAGCCTTAGGATTTAGCAATACAAGAATAATTACAAAACAAATTCTTCCAAACATAATAGGACCAATAACTGTTATATCGGCATCAAACTTTGCAAGTGCGATTTTACAAGAAGCAGGATTAAGCTTTCTTGGCTTAGGAGTGCAGCCACCGATGCCATCTTGGGGAAGTATTATAAAAGAAAATTACGGATACATAATCTTAGATGCAGCATATATGGCAATAGCACCAGGAATAGCAATAATGCTTTTAGTACTTTCTTTCTTTGCATTAGGAAGTGGCATAAGAAAAGTAATAGATATAAGAAATTAAAAAAAATAAAAAACTTAAAATAAAAAGCACTTTTTATCGTTCAATTTAAATTGACAAGAAATTTAATTAAGTAAAAAAATAAAAAAATAAAATGGCAAAAAAGAAGTTTTCAACTATCAAAATTGCATTTGTTATCAGTATATTTTTATTGACACAAAGCACTTATGGTCAAGAGCCAACAAATACAGAAATATTAGAGTTGGATTTAGCCACTGCACTAACTATTGCACACGATAATAATCCAACTATAAAAATTGCAGAACTTGAAATTGAGAGAGTAGATTACAGTAAAAAAGAAGCCTTAGGCAATTTACTTCCATCACTTTCAGCATCAGGACAATACACCAATAACATAATGAAATCAGTTATGTTTATGCCTGAAAGTTTCTCTGCAATGATGGGAGGACAAAAGTATATGGAAATAGGATATAAAAACTCCTACACTGCAACCGTATCAGCAGCACTTCCATTAGTAAACTTTTCACTTTGGGAACAAATAAAAAGCAAACAAAACGAAATAGACCTAATAATAGAAAAAGCAAGAGCATCAAAAATAGACATGACAAAACAAGTAAAAGATGCATACTTTGCAGTATTATTAGCAAAAAACAGTCTAAACGTATTAGAACGCAGCATAAACAACGCAAAAGAAACACTAAAAACAACAAAAGCCTCATACGAACAAGGAGTTGTTTCAGAATATGACTATATCAGAGCACAAGTACAAGTAAACAATCTTAATCCTACTTACATTTCTGCAAAAAATGGCTTAGATTTAGCAATATTACAATTAAAAATGATATTATCTCTTCCAACAGAGCAGGAAATAGAATTAAAAGAAAACCTTGAAGACTTTTCTAACCGAGTAACAGAAATAAACCTAAGCGAAAACACAGCAGAGGAAAATTCAGATTTAAGACAACTCGACTTAAACATAATAAGCCTACAAAACTCTTTAAGATTAGTAAACTCACAACACCTTCCTTCACTATCAGCCTTTGGACAATACTCTTACCTTACACAAGCCGAAGACTACAACTTTGCAGATTACAATTGGGTTGGAAGTGCAGCAATAGGATTACAATTAAACATTCCTATTTTTAATGGACGCACAGTTGTAAACAAAGCCAAACAAATCAAAATTTCCCTACAAGAATTACAACTACAAAAAGAATACCTAAAAGAAGGTGTAGATTTGCAAATACAAGCCGCTATCAACAATATGAAAGCAGCAAAAGAACAATTAGAAGCAAACAAAGATGCCATTAAACAAGCAGAACGTGGATACGAAATAGCAAAAGTACGTTACAAAACAGGAGCAGGAACCATTTTAGAGCTTAATGATAGTGAATTATCAATGACACAAGCAAACCTAACCTATCAACAATCGCTATATGACTATCTTATAGCACAAACCAATTTAGAAAAAGTATTAGGAAAAGAATAAATAATAATAAAAAACATAAAAACAGACGAAAACAATGAAAAAGGCAATTTATTTTCTAAGTTTACTATCGTTGATTGCGATAGGTTGTTCAAAAAAAGAAGTAAAAGAAGAAGCTAAGAAAACAACAGACGTATTCAAAGTAAAAATAGAACAAGCACAAAGTAAAGAAATAGACAGAATATATGAGTTTTCTACCACAGTAGATGCAGCAGTAAAGAACTATATCGCATCAGCAGGTGGAACAAGAATAGAAAAAATATTTGTAGAAGTTGGAGACGTTGTCAAAAAAGGTCAGCAATTAGTGAAAATGGAAAGCACACAACTTGCAACCTCACTTGCACAATTAGACAACCTTAAAATAGAATTAGAAAGAGTAAAAGCACTTTATCAATCAGGTGGAGTAAGCAAACAACAACTTGATCAATTGCAAATGCAATATGATGTAGCAAAAAAGAGTGCTGAAAACTTAAAAGACAACATATACCTTACCTCTCCTATCAACGGAATAATTACAGCAAGAAACTTTGACAACGGAGATGTTGCAGCAGGACAGCCTATTCTTCAAGTAATGCAAATCAATCCTGTAAAACTTAAAATCAATATTCCAGAAAGTTTCTACAACAACGTTAAGAAAGGAATGCAAGTAAAGGCCAAAACAGAAATTTTTGGAGAAGAAGAATTTGCAGGAACAGTATCTTTAATTTACCCTACAATAGATCCACTTACAAGAACATTCACTTGCGAGGTAAAAGTAAACAATGCAAACTCTAAACTAAAACCAGGAATGTTTGGACGAGTAGAATTAAACCTTGGTAAAGCAGCAACAATAATGGTTTCAGACAAAGCAGTCGTTAAACAATCAGGTTCAAACGACAAATACATATTTGTAGAAAACAATGGAGTAGTTGAATATCGCAAAGTACAATTAGGAAGAAGAATAGAAGACAAAATAGAAATAATTTCAGGTATAGCAGACGGAGAAAACGTAGTAATTACAGGACAATCCAAACTAATGGACAGAACAAAAGTAGAGGTTATAAAATAAAGACACACACAAAAACAGATAAAACAATATGAAAATATACGAAACCTCGGTCAAAAGACCAATAACCACCTCACTGATATTTATAGCCATAATAATATTAGGGCTATTCTCACTAAGCAAACTTTCCATTGACCAAATGCCTGAAATAGAAATGAACCAGGCCTTTGTCATTGTTTCATACCCAGGAGCAAGTGCAGAAGACGTTGAAAACAACGTAACGAAAATAATGGAAAGTGCATTAAGCACAGTCAGTGATTTAAAAGAATTAACATCAACCTCAAAAGAAAACACTGCAATCATAGGCTGTGAATTTAATTGGGGAATAGATATAGATGACGCAGTAAACGATATGCGAGACAAAATAGAGATGGTAAAACAAGCCTTACCAGATGGCTGTACCAATCCTATGATATTAAAGATTTCAACCGACATGATGCCGATTGCAATCTTGTCTGCAACATCAAATGAAAGCACTGCCGCACTTTATAAGATATTAGATGACGCCGTTGCTAACCCTTTAAACCGTATAAATGGCGTTGGGTCAGTATCAATCTCAGGAGCACCACAAAGAGAGATTGTAATAAACTGCGATCCTAACAAATTAGAAGCCTACAATCTAACAATAGAACAAATAGGCTCCTCTGTTGCAACCGAAAACGTTAACACACCAGGAGGAAGCATAGATGTAGGCTCAGAAACTTATTCATTACGTATAGAAGGAGAAATAAAAGAAAGTGAACTCTTAAACAACGTAGTGGTAGCCAACTATGGAGGAAAACCAATCTTCCTTAGAGACGTAGCATACGTAAGCGACAGCATACAAGAAAAAGCACAAGAAAGTTTTGTTAATGGAGTAAAAGGAGCAACCATTGTAATCCAAAAACAAACAGGAGCAAACTCAGTGGAAGTAATGGAAAAAATCAGAGCAGAACTTCCAAAAATCCAAAAGAACCTACCAAAAGACATTCACCTCGAAGAAGTAATGAACACAACCGACAACATAGAAAACTCAATCAGTTCATTAGTAGAAACATTCGTTCTTGCATGTCTATTTGTCGTTATAGTAGTACTATTCTTCCTTGGAGAATGGCGAGCAACCATTATTATTATGGTAACAATCCCTGTTGCCCTTATTGCATCGTTTATTTACCTATTAATAACCGGCAACACAATCAACATTATCTCAATGTCAGCTCTGTCGATTGCCTTAGGTATGGTGGTCGATGACGCAATCGTTGTCTTAGAAAACGTAACCACACACATAGAACGAGGAAGTAAACCAAAAGAAGCAGCAATTTACGGAACAAACGAAGTAGCCGTTGCCGTAATAGCAACAACCCTTACCCTACTTGCAGTATTCTTCCCATTCACTATGATGGGTGGAATGGCAGGAATTATGTTTAAGCAATTAGGTTGGATGATTTGTATCATTATGATAGTATCAACAGCCTCAGCCCTTACACTTACTCCGATGATGTGTTCAATAATGCTTAAAAGAGAAAAAGACAAAAAACACAACAAAGCATTTAAAACAATATACACTCCAATCAAAAAAGGCTTAGACAAACTTGACGTATTATACGAAAGACTTCTAATTTGGGCAGTAAGACATAAAATGATTACCTTTATAATTGCTTGTGCGATGTTTGTAATCACATTAGTTATGGCAGGCAGATTAGGTTCTGAATTCATACCAGCTTCGGACAATGGCCAAATAACAGGAAATATAGAGTTGCCAGCAGGAGCAAATGTAGATAGATCGAAAGAAATTGCACAACGATTAGAAAAAGCAATAGCAGAAAAAGTTCCTGAAAAGAAATCATTCACCTACACAGTCGGCACACCATCGGACGATGACAACAACTCCTTTGCAATGATGAATGCCTCAGGAAGCAATTACATATCATTCCGTTTAAGACTTAAAGACGTAGAAGAACGTAAACGCGATATGTTCTCAATAGCCGAAGAATTAAGACAAGAAATTGGCTCATATACCGAAGTAGATAAGTTTTCCGTATCAGCAGGAGGCGGTGGTGGAATGACATCTGGAAGTACTGTTGATGTTGAAATATTCGGTTATGACTTCAATGTAACAGAAAAAATTGCCGATTCGCTAAAAAATTCTATGGAACGTATGCAAGGATTAAAAGACGTAAGAATCGATAGAGAAGACTACAAGCCACAATTCCAAATAGAATTTGATAGAGAAAAATTAGCCTTAAACGGATTGAACGTAGCAACAGCTTCATCATTTGTTCGTAACAGAATGAACGGTATGACAGCCTCAATCTTCCGTGAAGATGGAGAAGAATACAAAATAAAGATAAGAAACGACCGTGCACACCGTCAATCAATCGAAGACATTGAAAACATCTTAATCTACAACTCGCAAGGCAAAGCCGTAAGACTAAGCGAAGTAGCACAAGTTGTAGAAAGACAATCACCACCATCAATAAAACGTCAAGACAGAGAAAGAATCGTAAAAGTAACAGCAACACTTTACGGAACAACTCTTGACGTTGCAGTAGCAAGCATACAAAGCGAACTTGACAAAATGGACATTCCAGTAGAAATAGGAACGCAAATAGGAGGTTCATTTGAAGACCAACAAGAATCCTTTGGCGATATGGGATTACTATTAGTCCTAATCCTATTGTTAGTCTATATCGTAATGGCAGCACAGTTTGAATCACTACGCTATCCATTCATTATAATGTTCTCAGTTCCGTTTGCATTCGTAGGATTGATACTTTCACTATTCATGACAGGCGAAACACTTAACCTAATGTCCCTAATCGGAGGCGTAATGCTTGTAGGTATAGTTGTAAAGAACGGTATCGTACTTGTGGACTACATAAACCTTAACCGAGAAAGAGGAATGGGAATCAGCCAAGCCATTATATCAGGAGGAAAATCAAGACTACGTCCTGTACTTATGACTTCGGCAACCACAATCCTTGGTATGGTGCCTATGGCTATGGGAATTGGAGAAGGAAGTGAACTTTGGCAACCAATGGGTATCGCAATCGTAGGAGGATTGACCGTTTCCACACTTGTAACCCTTGTAATCATTCCAACAGTCTATGGTTGGTTTGCATCAAGAGAAGTAAAATCTTACAGAAAGAAACACTCATTACATTTAAGTCGTAGAACAGTAAAAGAATAATAAGATGAAAGCAGCATTTATAGCATATAACCAAGCCCATGTGCAAGATGTAGAAAACATTTTACATCAATTATCCATCAGAGGATACACACGCTGGCAAGATATACAAGGAAGAGGCTCAAAAACGGGAGAACCACACTTAGGTTCTCACGCTTGGCCAGCAAAAAACATGGCAACACTTTGCATAGTTGAAGACAACATTGCCCCTATCCTTAAAAAAAGAATACAAGCCTTAGACAACTCAGCACCCGAACAAGGATTAAGAATCTTCTTTTGGGAAGCAATAGATGTATAACAAACATTCAAACTTTAAAAACAAAAAAATCATATCCTAATTTTTGCAGGATATGATTTTTTTTATCTTTAAACTTAAACATCATGAAGAGAATAATCTTTTTAGCATTTTTATCATTAGTTATGATAAGCACAAACGTCTTTTCATTTAAACAAATCGTCTAAGGTTATTTCGCTTTGTATCATTCCCGAATGAGAATTTTGTCGTAATCCATAGGTTGTTACCATTGTCAAGTGTACTGCCTTACGCGTGTTGGTCGATTCTATAAAGATTGCTTTTTTATTTCTTAGTTTTTGTTCGTATTCTGCATCAATTGCAAACTCTGAAAGAGAGAATTTCATTTCACAAATATTTATAACTTGATCATTACGATCTATTATTAAGTCTATTTGTACTCCATCGCTATTTTCATCTGCATTTTTACACCAAGAGTAAACATTTGTCAATACTCCCGCTATACCAAGTCCCGCTTTTATTTGTTGAATGTGTGTCATACATAGGCGTTCAAACGCTAATCCACTCCACACTCTATGAATTGGAGATTCGGTTGATACAGACCAAAAATTTTTGTCATTGTTATTGTTTTGTTGAATAAACTTAAAGTAAAACAATGTGTAGTTATCTATAAGCTGATAAATAATTTCTTTACTTTTTTTGCCGAAAGTGTTGTATTTATGTATAAATCCACAATATTCTAATTCATCAAGCACTTTTGTTAATGCACCATTGCTTTGTGTATTGGTTGCTTCTATTATTTCCCCTCGTGTCATTCCAATTTTCTTTTTTGCAAGAGCTGTAACTATATTTATATATAATTCTGGGGATTTAAAGAGTGAGGCATATAATTGATTAAATTCATTCGCAAGTTTACCATTTTTTGCAAAGAACATCTTGTCTATGTTTTGAGAAAGGCTTATTCCTTTTTCAAGTAAGCTCCAATAGAACGGTATCCCTCCTAATATCATATAGCATTCTGCTATTTGATGTCTATTTATTTCGATTCCTTTACTCTGAATAAACATTTCGCATTCTCCTAAGGTGAAAGGCTGTAATGCAATGCGTTGTGTTACTCTATTATGCAAGCCTCCATGGTCATTTATCACCTTATTGATAATCCAAGATGTTGCTGAGCCACATATAATAAGCACTATATCTTTTCTTGCTGATGCCCAACCATTCCAAAAGTGTTCAAATGCAGATATAAAGTTTGAACGCGCGGTATCCATCCAAGGTAATTCATCAAGAAAGACTATTTTTCTTTCATCCATTGAGTTCTTTAATAACTGCGAAAGCAGACTAAATGCTTCTAACCAAGTCTTTGGTATTGGGCAATCGTCATATCCTGCATCACGGAGCGATATTGCAAAACTAAATAATTGGTCTTTGATGCTTCCTTTGGCTAATCCTGTGTGTTGAAAAGTGAATTTGTAACTAAATGTCTCTCTTATAAGATAGGTTTTACCAACACGCCTACGACCATAAACAGCTATCAATTCAGAATTATCTGATTGTGCTGCTGAAATTAGTATTTTTTGTTCTTCTTTTCTACCAATTATCATAATTTAGAGTATTTATCAGTGCAAATATAGTACAAAAATTTAGTTTATTCAGCCAAATGCAACAAAAAAAAGCAAGATTTGGCTAAATATAACGCATTTTATGTTGATTTTCTTGTTTTATGGAATTATAATACTCCCCCATAATTCAGACAAAATGACAATAGCAAGTATTAGTAGAAAAAGATTTTGTGAATACATGTCATTTAATCGCTCAATTGAGAATAACAAAAAAGGCGAAAGAAATAAATTCTCTCACCTTTCACCATCATGAAAATCATTATTATTCTATAACTATCTTTTTGCTTTCGCTAAATCTTCCTTGATAAGCTTTTATCACATAACTACCCGCAGGTTGCTCGCTTAAAGTGAAGTTATATTCATTAGTAGAGAAGACTTTTTGAC
>CALDHX010000058.1 GCA_937901525.1 uncultured Bacteroidales bacterium | reverse complement strand
TTTCTTTTGTAGAATGAGAAACCAACACACCATCTCTTGAACCATCTCTATAAATAGTCATTCCCTTGCAACCAGATTCCCATGCAGTTTGATAAATTTGAGCAACTACTTCTTCTGTTGTTTCCTTAGGAATATTAACTGTTACAGAAATTGAATGATCTACCCATTTTTGTATTGCACCCTGCATCTTCACTTTATTAACCCAATTAATATTGTTTGCAGTTGCATTGTTATATGGTGATAAAGCTATAATTTCTTGCAATTTAGCCTCAGGAAGTTTTTCTAATGATTTCACATCATATCCGTTTATTTCTGCCCATACAGCAAATTTATGATGCAATACATTATATTCTTCCCAAGCTTGTCCTTCTTTATCGTAGAATGAAATAGTCGCATTACTGTCATTTGGATTTACTTTTCTTCTACGTTTATAAGAAACCAAGAATGCAGGTTCTATTCCAGAAGATGTTTGAGTGCATATACTCACACTACCTGTTGGAGCTATTGTAAGCAATGCTATATTTCTTCTTCCATGTTCTAACATCATTTTATATAAATCTGCATCTACGGATTTTAATCTTTGAATAAATGGATTATTTTTTTCTAATTTTGAATCATAGATTGGGAATGAACCTCTATCTCTTGCCATTAAAGATGATGAACGATAAGCTGAGCAAGCTAAGGTTTTGTGAACCTCAACCGAGAAATCTATCGCCTGATCACTACCGTATGTTAATCCCATCGCAGCTAACATATCCCCTTCGGCTGTTATTCCAAATCCTGTACGTCTTCCTTCTAAGCATTTCAACTTAATATTCAACCAAAGATTCTTTTCAACTCTCTTTATTTCATCATCCTCAGGGTCAGACTCTATTTTTTCTAATATTTTCTCAATCTTCTCAATTTCTAAATCGATAAGGTCGTCCATAAGCTTTTGTCCCTTTTGAACATGTTCAGAAAATAATTCAAAATCAAACTCTGCTTTATCGGTAAACGGATTCTTAACGTATGAATATAGGTTAATTGCTAATAAACGACAACTATCGTATGCGCACAATGGTATTTCTCCACAAGGATTTGTAGAAATAGTTTTAAAACCAAAAGAAGCATAACTATCAGCAACAGATTCACGGATTATTGTATCCCAGAATAAAACGCCAGGCTCTGCACTTTGCCAAGCATTTTTAATAATCTTTTTCCACAATGCTCTCGCATCTATTTCTTTTATAACAGAAGGATTTTTAGAATCAATAGGATATTGTTGTTTGTATGGCTTTCCACTTACAACACAACGCATAAATTCATCGTCTATTCTAACAGAAACATTTGCTCCTGTTATCTTTCCTTGCTCCATCTTTGCATCAATGAAATCTTCTGCGTCAGGGTGCTTAATTGATATTGATAACATCAAAGCACCTCTACGACCTCCTTGTGCAACTTCTTTAGTTGTGTTGGAATATCTTTCCATAAAAGGAACAATACCTGTTGAAGTAAGAGCCGAGTTTTTAACAGGAGAGAATTTTGGTCTAATATGAGAAAGATCATGTCCTACTCCGCCCCTTCTTTTCATCAATTGAACTTGCTCTTCATCAATTTTTAAGATTCCACCATAAGAATCTGAATTTTCAGAATTACCAATCACAAAACAATTCGATAAAGAAACCACTTGAAAGTCATTTCCTATACCTGACATTGGGCTTCCTTGTGGAATTATGTATTTGAAATCTTTAAGTAATTCATAGATTTCTTGTTCTGAAAGCGGATTTTCATACTTATTTTCAATACGAGCAAATTCCTTTGCTAAACGTCTGTGCATTTGATCAGGATTAAGCTCATAAATCTTTTCACCATCTCTCAACGCATATTTATTTACCCACACATCTGCTGCCAAAGCATCTCCTTTAAAGTACTCTGACGATGATTTTATAATCTCTTCTCTTTCTAAAACTGTCTTAGACATATCTTTTTCTTCTGTTTTCTTATTATATTTCTTTGGTTTTTGTTCCATAATAGGCTTACTCAAAAGCGATTCCGCATTGAGTGTTTTATCATTCTCTTCCTCCATTTGAAACAAAACCCATTCCATAAAACCTTAGTTAAATTTGTAGCAAAAATACAAAGAAGATTTGTTCTAAATTATCAATAATTATTCAGACTTATTAACAATGTTTTTTACAAACCTAACTAAACCTTTGACAAGACAAAGAAAGTAATTGTTAAAAAAATATTTTCGCTATTTAAATTTGAAAAAAAAGTTGTAAAAAAAGTGATAATTTCTATAAGAAGCCTTTTTATTTTTCTAAACTAAGTATATTTTAATTTTTTCCTATTGTTTAAGTCTGTTTTAATCTGTTTAAAATAGTATTTTAATGCGTTCGTACTACCACTTTAATGCGATTAAACTAATAGTACGAAGCTGATGTAATGTAATAAAGTAATAGTTTTTTGCGTTTTAATAATAAAATAATAGCATGGAAATGGATATTAATTTTGAAAACAGACCTAATAGTTTCATTGTTTGTTGGAATGAGAAATGTTTACTTGGAGAAAAATGTTTAAGAAGAATAGTCGCTCTTAGAAATAGCGAGGATAGTGATTTGATGGTTGCAGTTAATGTTTTGAAATTCAACGAAACAAATTGTAAATATTTCTTAGAAAATAAAAAAGTAAGAGTTGCATACGGCATGAAGAATTCTTTTGAGGAGGTTAAAGCGAAAGATATTGTTAATATGCGAAAAGAATTGATAAATCACTTCGGTCATACTTATTATTACGAAAGAAGAAACGGCAAAATGCCAATTACCCCAGAAGATCAAGAGTATATCGCAAAACTTTTCTCTTCCTACGGCTACGAAATAACCTTTGACGAAATCAAAGAAGAGACTTTGTGGAAATAAGCCTTAATTTATTTCCAATAAAATAAATACCTTTGCATTAAATTCAATGTAGTAAGACGTTTAATGTTTATATTAACAAAATAAGTTAACGGTATGAATGAAAATTGGAACGAAATAATAGATACATTACAAAAACGAATAAACAGCAAATCAACAGAGATTGAATATCAACAAGAGATTGAAAATTGTTTAAAAATATTAGGTTGGAAAAGTTATAACAAAACCATGCAATCTCAAGTAACAATACATATCGGTAATAATAATTCAATAAGACCCGATATTGTACTTTATAAAAATGATATTCCGACTTTGCCTATTGAAATTAAACGTCCGAACAATATTTGCAATATTAAACAAGAATCTCAATTGACGTCTTACATGCGTCAATTAAAATTAAATATTGGTTTATACATAGGCGAAAATATCCAATTATACTATGACACTCCTAATGATTTAGATAATCCTATCTGTGTTTTCAAGGTAGAATTTCGTGAAGATGATGTTAATGGAAGTATATTTTGTGAAATGCTTTCATACGAAAAATTTGATATAACTTCTTTAGAAGACTTCTGTAAAGAACACTATAATCAAATTGTAGCTCGCAATAATTTACAAGAGCGTTTTAATGAATTCTTTTTTAGTAGCGATGCAAACAAAAACATTATTACCTTAATTAAAGATAAGTTTCTCAAAGAAGGATTTGAAGAAAAAGCTTTGGAATACGAGTTAGAAAAACTGACATTTAAAATAGAAAGAAAACAATCATATCGCACTGAGCAAAAAATAAAGAAGCCGGAAATTGAAACCACTAATAAAGAATATGCAAAAGAGGTTTTTTCATTAGATGGAATTAACTATTATGGAGTTGGACCATTTGTTTTAACCGTAGTTAAACAATATATATCAGAGCATCCAAATATAACTTTGAAAGAATTAGAAGAACGATTTCCATCTTATTTAAGTAGTAGTCGCAAATGTGGAATTATACGCCCTATGGATTTTATAAAAGAAAGAAAAGACGGAGATCGTCGCTTTTTTACAAAAGATTCTATTATCTTAAATAACGGAACAGAAGTTGCAGTGTATTCTCAATGGGGAAATTCAGGAACTATCAAACAATATTTCCAAAGATTTCTTAAACATGTGGAAACTTTCTATCATGTTTATTCAAAGTAAATGATTAAGTTGTATAATAGCTGACTCTTTTGAGAATATGAATACTTTATTTTCAAACTTTCAACTCTACGGCTATGAAATAAAGTTTGACGAAATCAAAGAGGCGGTTTTGTGTAAATAATATAAACATCGTATTTATCAAGCACTTAAATAAATATAAAAGTATTATTTTCACATAATCCGCCTTATTTTTGAGCAAATTTTCACATTTTCCCCTATGTTTTAAGGGTAATTTTTCACATTTTCCTACTTTTTAGGCAAAATAAAAAAGGGAAACCCTTTGAGGATTTCCCTATTTGTTTTTATGATTCTTTGGTTGGATTATTTATTCCACTATTATTTTTGTTGCATACACTCCTTTTTCGGTAGAAAGCTTTACAAAATACACACCTTCTTTTAATCCACTAATATCTATTGAAGAGGTCTTTTCTGTCATATTGTACTTTTGAATTTCTTGTCCTAAAAGATTGCAAATAGTCATTTGTTTGATTGGAATAGAAGTGTTTATATATAGCCTTTCTTTTGCAGGATTGGGATAGAGCAAAATATTATTTTGAGTTTCGTTTTCTTCAAGTCCTGCATATAAAGGCGTGTAACAATCATATATTGATTCATCGAAAGAAAAATCGGAATACAAACATTCTTCATTATATTCATAGCAACGTAAACGCACATTAGGCATAGGATCCATTGCCATAGTGTAACTTCTCCAATCCATTAACAATCCTTCTATGTTTCCAATTCCTTCAATCCAAGTAACCCAAGCGTAATTGTAAAATTGCAAAGTGATTTTTCTTCTCTCCACTCCATTGTAATCAATAGTATCAATATCTGTTACATTAAAATAAAGGTCATATTCGCCATTACTTTCTGCAAGTATAGAATCTCCTTCTGTTAAAGAAAAATCATATAGCAAGAACTCTGCTTGATTATGATACGATGCTACAAAAACTTGTTTGTTTTCATTCTCTCTTATTCCACAAACAAAGTTTGCTGTTTCTATATCAAACTCTCGCTCTGTAAAAGAGTAAAGTTTCTTATACGACTTACCATCTATGATTGTATCTTCTTCTGTTAAAGCCAATCTTTCATAACGATATTGTTCATTATATTGACCATATTTTTGATCTGTCGTCCATATTTGCAAGCCTTCTTTGACAATAGGGATATATTCGTAAGATTGCGTTTGTGCTTTCAAAGAAAGTGAGATTATCAATGCAAATTGCATTACAATCAAAACAAATGTTTTTTTCATGATGTTTAATATTTATTTTAGAGTGCAAAGATAAGTATTTTTTACCCCCCCCAAAAAAAACTCTTTTTTTTAATAAAAAGAAATAAGAAAAGGGAAACCCTTTGAGGATTTCCCTTTTTGTTTTTATGAAGCTTTGGTTGGATTATTTATTCCATTCCATTGATGCCATTCTCTTGTAAGATTCGTAACGCCATTTAGCATTTTCTTCTGAGGCTGCAAATAATTGTGCTGCTTCTTCTGGGAATGCTTTCTTCAATGAGTTGTAACGAACTTCACCATCGATGAATGCTTGGAATTTACTCCAATCTGGTTCTTTTGAATCTAATGTAAATGGATTCTTTCCTTCTGCTGCAAGTTCTGGATTGTATCTCCACAAGTGCCAGTATCCGCATTCTACTGCGCGTTTTCCTTCTTCTTGTGTTTTTCCCATTCCTATCTTGATTCCGTGGTTGATACATGGAGCGTAAGCTATTATCAATGATGGTCCATTGTAAGCTTCGGCTTCTTTTAATACTTTTAAGTATTGTGCAGGGTCTGCTCCTATTGATACTTGTGCAACATAAACGTATCCGTATGTTGTTGCTATCATACCAAGGTCTTTCTTACGGATTCTCTTTCCTGATGCTGCGAATTTAGCTATTGCTCCAACAGGTGTTGCTTTTGAGGCTTGTCCTCCTGTGTTTGAGTAAACTTCTGTATCTACTACTAATATGTTTACATCTTCTCCTGATGCGATAACATGGTCAAGTCCACCGTATCCGATGTCGTATCCCCAACCGTCTCCACCGAATATCCATTGTGATTTCTTAACGATGAATTGTTTGTTGGCTTCTAATTCTTTGCATATATCGCAACCGCATTGTCCTAATGTTGGAACAAGTGAGTTGTAAACTTTTTGTGTGATTTCTGCGTTTTCTCTATTGTCTATCCAAAGTTGGAATAATGCTTTTTGGTCTGCTGTGCAACAATCGCAAGTTAAGCCTCTTCTCATTAGGTCTTCTACTCTGTCTCTCATTTTACGAGTTGCAGTAGCCATACCTAAACCAAATTCTGCATTGTCTTCAAATAATGAGTTTGCCCAAGCTGGTCCTCTGCCTTCTGCGTTTGTTGTATATGGCATAGATGGGCAAGAACCTCCGTAGATTGAAGAACAACCTGTTGCATTGGCTACCATCATTCTTTCTCCGAATAATTGTGTGATAAGTTTTATGTAAGGTGTTTCTCCACATCCCGCACATGCTCCTGAGAACTCGAATAATGGTTGAGCAAATTGAGAATTCTTTATGCTCTTTCCTACTTCTACAAGGTTTGATTTATATGTTACGTTCTTTGTTACAACGTCCCAAACTTTTGCTTCTTCCATTTGTGTGTGTAATGGTTCCATTGTAAGAGCTTTTGTCTTAGCTGGACATACATCAACACAGTTTCCACAACCTGTACAATCAAGTGGAGATATTTGTACACGGAATTGCATTCCTTCAAATTCTTTTCCTATTGCTTTTATTGTGGTTGGATTTCCTGTTTTTGCAAGTTCGTCTGCTGTGAATACGAATGGACGTACTGCTGCGTGAGGACATACTAATGAACACTTGTTACATTGGATACAGTTTTCTGCATGCCATGCTGGAACGTGTGCTGCGATTCCTCTCTTTTCGTATTGTGATGTACCACATGGGAATGTTCCGTTTTCTCTTCCCACAAATGCACTTACAGGTAATGTATCTCCTTCTTGTGCGTTGATTACATCTACTACGTTCTTTATGAATTCTGGTCTTTCTGCTACTTCACCACAGTTGCAACCGCATGTGCAAGCGTCAGCCCATTCTTTCTTAACTTCTATCTTAACTACTTCTCCTCCTTTATCAACAGCAGCGTAGTTCATCTTAACGATGTTTTCACCTTTCTTGCCGTATGATTTGTCGATTGCTTTCTTCATTGCTGTTACTGCAACTTCGTAAGGAATTACTTCTGCAATCTTGAAGAATGCTGATTGAAGAATTGTGTTAGTTCTGTTTCCTAATCCTATTTCTTCTGCAATCTTTGTTGCGTTTATTATGTAGAAGTTGATATTCTTTTCTGCTAATTCTTTTTTAACCTTAGCACTTAATCTTTCTACTGTTTCTTCTGCTGAGAACATTGAGTTTAAAAGGAATGTTCCGTTTGGTTTGATTCCTTTTAATACTTCATACATATTCATATAGTTGAATACGTGGCAAGCAACAAAGTCTGGTGTTGTTACTAAGTAAGGTGAACGAATTACATTGTCTCCGAAACGAAGGTGAGAGCAAGTAAATCCTCCTGATTTCTTACTATCGTATGAGAAATATGCTTGACAATATTTGTTTGTGTTGTCTCCGATGATTTTGATAGAGTTTTTGTTTGCTCCTACTGTACCATCTGCTCCTAATCCGTAGAATTTAGCTTCAAATGTTCCTTCTGTTGCCATTGATATTTCTGGTAACATTGGTAAAGAACGATTTGTAACGTCATCAACTATACCAACTGTGAATTGGTTCATTGGATTAGCTGATTTAAGGTTTTCTACTACTGAAAGGATTTGTGCTGGTGTTGTATCTTTTGAAGACAATCCATATCTACCTCCAATAACCATTGGTTTTTCTGTGCAAGAGCAAGATGCAAATGCTTCAACAACGTCTAAGTATAATGGATCTCCGTTAGCACCTGCTTCTTTTGTACGGTCTAACACACAAATTCTTTTTGCAGTTTTTGGTAATGCTTCAAAGAAGTATTTCTTAGAGAATGGACGATATAAGTGTACTGTTACCAATCCTAATTTTTCACCTTTCTTAGCAAGGTAATCTATAACTTCTTTTATAGTATCTGAAACGCTACCCATTGCTACTATTACGTTTTCAGCATCTGCTGGTCCATAGTAGTTGAATGGTTTATAATCTCTACCTGTTAATTGAGAGATTTTTTCCATATAATCTGCTACTATTTCAGGTAGTGCTTCATAGTATGGATTACAAGCTTCTCTTGCTTGAAAGAATACGTCTGGGTTTTGAGCTGTACCTCTTGTTACAGGGTGTTCTGGATTTAATGCATTTTCTCTGTAAGCTCTTAAAGCGTCTTGATCAACCAATGCAGCCATATCTTCTGTTTCCAATGCTTCTATTTTTTGGATTTCGTGAGATGTACGGAATCCGTCAAAATAGTGCATAAATGGAACTCTACCTTTGATTGCTGAAAGGTGAGCAACTCCTGCTAAATCCATTGCTTCTTGAACTGATGCAGAAGAAAGCATTGCGAAACCTGTTTGACGGCAAGCGTAAACGTCAGAGTGGTCTCCGAAAATTGAAAGAGCGTGAGCTGCAATTGTTCTTGCTGTTACGTGTAATACGCCAGGAAGTAATTCTCCCGCTATTTTATACATATTAGGTATCATCAACAACAATCCTTGTGATGCTGTGAATGTTGTAGATAAAGCACCTGCTTGTAAAGAACCGTGTAATGCACCAGCAGCTCCTGCTTCTGATTGCATTTCAACAAGTTTTACTGTTTCTCCAAAAATGTTTTTGCGACCATTTGCTGACCATTCATCAACATATTCTGCCATTGGTGATGAAGGTGTAATAGGGTAAATTGCTGCTACTTCGCTGAACATATATGCAACGTGAGCACAAGCCTGATTACCATCGCATGTCAAAAATTTCTTTTCTTTTGCCATTGCTGTATTATTTAAATTTAAAACAATTATTT
>CALDHX010000057.1 GCA_937901525.1 uncultured Bacteroidales bacterium | reverse complement strand
TTTACCTTAATTCCGGAGCCTATCTCACAGCCCTATGCCGCACAAGAATAGGCGAATACACCCTAAAACAAGCCCAAGAATTAGAAGACATTATTTCCGAATACGAAAAAGGCGAGTAGTGATTTACTCGCCTTTTAACCACTTAGCTATATCATTCTTTTTATTAAAGGGTAATCTCCTTAAGTAAGCATCAAAATCTGAAATCGGTTCTATAGCATAACTTCCGTCATTTTGATCTTTTGCATATAAAGAAACATATTTATCAATAAAATTAAATAATCCTTTATTTTTAATTTTATCATCATAAAGATACAATGTATTTATCGAAACTGGAATTATTGGCATGCACGCAATATCTTTAAGTTCAATCTCTTTTCTTTTCTTAATTTCCTCATAGAACCACTTATTCAATATTGACATTAAGCCTGGTTGTAAAAGACGCACATCTTCAAATACAATAATTGGATAATAAGCAACTTGATCAGGTATGCCATTATCCCATTGAAAAGTGTAATCTTCAATAGAATCAATATGATTAATTATTTGACCTATACCTATAGGCTCTGGATCTTTCTTAAATTCTTTTCTAGTAGAATCTATATTACGTGTTTTTAATACAATCTTTTCATGAAGTTCATCTAACAACCTATCATAATCAGCATGATCTCTAATTTCTCCATTCATTTTTATAGCTTTGCATTCCATAATCAACAATTCTCCGTTAGGATAACGAGCATAAAAATCAGGTTCATGTCTATCTTCTTTTTCATTATGTATATTTCTTGCTGGCCAAGTAACAACATTATCATTAAGACATTTAAAAAATGTTTCTCTAAACAACACTTTCTCAACAAAGTCCTTGTTATAGTCAAAGTAACCAATGCTACCTTTTTTACCATTAATTAATGGCATGAAATCAAAATACAAACTATTATACAAACGTTCACATAAGAATTGATTATTGATAACAATAACACCTGAACCATCTTTTAGTTTTATAAATGGTTTTGAACGAAATTGCCTATAATCGGTATTAACTTTTTCTATCGAAATATAATCATCTTCATTTATACACAAACTTTCTATTAATGTTTCTGAAAAAAGTCTAGTTTCATCATTTAACATCATATTCCATAATGGGACAATCGGAACACCTGTTTGATTATTCTTAAAATATTCGTCTGTCTTTTTTGTCAACCAAAGTATTGTAGCATAATATTGCTTCCAAGAAGTTATTCCCCATTTAGACAACAACACATCTGACGCTCTTGACATAACTTCATTTTGAGGAATGAAATTTACTAATTTATAAAAATAATACATTTGACTTTGCATTATTTCATTATAAGCATAGTAATTGCTATCATTATTTAGAAAATTATTTAGGAAAATCAATTCATCAATTTCTTTTTTTGTTTTTTTCTTAAAACTAAATATTTTCTCATTAATTGCAAGTATAACCTTAAACAAATAAAATTCCTCATCTTCTTCTGGCATTGTATTTGAATATTCTTCAACTGGAATTGAAAATATCAATCGCCATAATTCAAGAGCCGTCCTATACGTTGAAACTATAACTGTATTATTTTTATTTAAATTGATTTTATTATAATAATTTTCAAATACCTCGTTTACATATACAATATGCTTTTGACTTTTTTCTGAAAAAAAAGTTTTTCCATTATTAGGCATTTCAAAGTTACCATAATGATGACTTAACACTGCAGTCATTTTAATAAGTGTTATACGATTGTATCTTTTCAATACAGATATAATATCAAGTTCTTTCTTTTCATTAAAAAAAATAGTATATTCAAGTACTTGTTTTAATTCATAAGTATCTTTTTTCATAAAATAATAATATATTCAAGTTTTTAATTTTATAGCATAACCTACAAATTTACCACCCAACGACCATCTTTTCTACCTCCTTCGCGAATGAGAATTCCCATTTTTTTTAATTGAGCTAAATCGTTTTCAATAGTCCTATCTGAAACTTCAAACTTTTCCGAAGTCTTTTCCGAAGTCTTTTCCGAAATCTTTTCCGAAATAGCTTTTGCGGTTAATGTTGGTTCTTGAATCAATAGTTCAATTATACACTTTTGACGTTCAGTCAATTCTTTTCGGTCATTATTTACGACATTTGCTACTTTACCTAATGGCAATATCAATTCTACCTCATCTAATTCAATCTTATTTTTCAGTTCTGGCTCGCCCCATTTGGTGTCTTTCCATGCTGCAATAATTTGTGGAAAGCCTGAACCTATGTTTTCTCCAAATCCTACCATACGTAGCATGTTTTGGATGCGAGGATTACGAGCCTTAGAGTTACCACCTTCATATATTTGTTCTAATGGCAATCGTAAAAGTCCAGGATTTCGGAAGCAAAGTTTATCATCGTGTTTTTCAATTCGCAAGATAGCAGACTCCATCATTAAGTCGGCATGAATAATAGCATTAGTAAAAGCTTCTCGAACAGCTTTATGCTGAGGTGTATCATCTACTCTTTGCATTCCTTCCATGCGAAAAGGTCTTGGAAGATCAAATGTCATCTTTGGTAGTACTATACTAAAAAACTGATAAAGATTGTTTTCCCAACGCCCATCGTAGGTTAAGCGATCGCTGTAACGTTCTTCTCCGATAAGATTGCAGAAATTCAAATAGTCCATACGGAAGTTGTCAAAACGTTCTCTAATAGAAAGTCCTTTGCCAAACATCATTAGCCCAGCCATTGATAATCCTTCTTTTCCGTCTGCTCGGTTTACTATATATCCTCCAAGATTTCTAAGAAATGTTTTATCATCTACTTCATTCCAAATATGGTCTGCATTCCATACACGGAATAGATTACGATAACGATGTAATGAATCAAGATCAATATCGTCCATATTGTAATGTTCAATCAAGATTCCGTCATTTCCTTCTTCAAATGAATCACGAATCATGGCACGTACTTGCCTTTCTGTACAACGATAATCTCCTTCTTGGTTGCGTCTGTAAGTTCCTTTGTAAATATTATCGTTCAAATATATCGGTTTTATACGCCAATCAGCTTGTGGAACATTAATACAAACGACTTTTTTACCATCTATATCAATGATATTGACATCGCTATCTGAAAGAATGTTTTCGTTAACTTTATTGCTATTGATTGTATTCCAAAAATCAGTGATAATTTTCTGTGAATCTTCAACGCCAACTACTTGAAAACGCTTTTTTATATCTTTTTCCTTTAAATTTTCAACAATACCGAGCAGAATAGTACCTCCATAAGTGTTTGCAAAAGAAGAATAGGTTTCCCATATAGAATTAGGAATAGTATTTGTCGCTTTTTTGCATTCTAAATTGATATGTTCACCATTAGCCAATATAGATTCTATTCTAATTTTATTTGATTCCATTTGAGTAATTATTACTTAAAGCCTTTTTATTTCATGCAAAGTTATAAATATTTTCTTTAAATAAAAAAACAAAAGGGTGCAACACTAAGTTACACCCTTTTTACAAACATTATTATTTAATCTAAAACTTAGTATTACTTCACTTCTTCAAAGTCTGTGTCGGTTACTTCTCCGTCTTGAGAGTTGTTTTGTGAAGATTGACCTTGATTTTGTGGTTGTTCTTGTTGTGCTCCGCCTTGTTGTGAATACATATCTGCTGAGGCTGCTTGGAATACTGTGTTTAGTTTTTCTGTTGCTGCGTCTATTGCAGGTATATTCTTAGCTGCGTGTGCATCTTTCAATTCTTTTAAAGCAGTTTCTATTTCTGATTTCTTGTCAGCAGGTAATTTATCTCCGTTTTCTTTTAATGCTTTTTCTACTTGGAAAATCATTGCGTCTGCTCCGTTGATTTTATCTGCTTCTTCTTTCAATTTCTTGTCAGCTTCTGCATTTGCTTCTGCTTCTGCTTTCATTCTTTTTATTTCATCTTCGCTCAATCCGCTTGATGCTTCAATTCTTATTGATTGTTGTTTTTGTGTTGCTTTGTCCATTGCTGATACATTCAAGATTCCATTTGCGTCAATGTCGAATGTAACTTCAATTTGTGGAACTCCTCTTTGTGCAGGTGGTATTCCGTCTAAGATAAATCTACCTATTGTTTTGTTATCTGTTGCTCTTGTTCTTTCACCTTGTAGAACGTGGATTTCAACTGATGGTTGATTGTCTTGTGCTGTTGAGAATACTTGTGATTTCTTTGTAGGTATTGTTGTGTTTGCATCAATTAGTTTTGTCATCACACCTCCTAAGGTTTCGATTCCTAATGAAAGTGGAGTTACGTCAAGTAATAATACGTCTTTTACTTCTCCTGTTAATACTCCTCCTTGAATTGCTGCTCCTACTGCTACTACTTCGTCTGGGTTTACGCCTTTTGAAGGTGCTTTTCCAAAGAATTGTTCTACTATTTGTTGAATTGCTGGTATTCTTGTGCTACCTCCTACAAGGATTACTTCGTTGATTTGATTTTTGTCAAGACCTGCATCTGCTAATGCTTTTTTACAAGGTTCAATTGTTGCTTTTATCAAATCATCACACAATTGTTCAAATTTTGCTCTTGTTAATGTGCGAACTAAGTGTTGAGGAACGCCGTCTATTGGCATTATATAAGGTAGGTTAATCTCTGTTGTTGTAGAAGAAGACAATTCTATTTTTGCTTTTTCTGCTGCTTCTTTCAAACGTTGTAATGCCATAGGGTCTTTTCTTAAATCAACGTTGAAATCACTCATGAATTCTTGTGCTAACCAATCGATAATTCTTTTATCAAAGTCATCTCCTCCAAGGTGTGTGTCTCCGTTTGTTGATTTTACTTCAAATACTCCGTCTCCAAGTTCCAAAATTGAAATATCGAATGTACCTCCTCCTAAGTCAAAAACTGCAATATTTGCATCTGAATCTTTCTTATCTAATCCGTAAGCTAAGGCTGCAGCTGTTGGTTCGTTGATAATTCTTCTTACTTTTAAGCCTGCAATTTCTCCTGCTTCTTTTGTTGATTGACGTTGTGCGTCATTAAAGTATGCAGGTACTGTAATAACTGCTTCTGTTACTTCTTGACCAAGATAATCTTCTGCTGTTTTTTTCATTTTTTGAAGAATGATTGCAGAAATTTCTTGTGGTGAGTATAATCTTCCGTCTATATCTACTCTTGGAGTATTGTTATCTCCTTTTACTACTTTGTAAGGAACGCTTGAAACCTCATCTGCTACTCTGTCAAATGTTTCTCCCATAAATCTTTTTATTGAATAAATAGTATTATGAGGGTTAGTTATTGCTTGACGTTTTGCAGGATCTCCTACTTTTCTTTCTCCTGATGAAACGAATCCTACAACTGATGGAGTTGTTCTTCTACCTTCGCTATTTGCAATTACAACAGGTTCGTTTCCTTCCATTACAGACACACAACTATTTGTTGTTCCTAAGTCTATTCCTATTATTTTTCCCATATCTTTATTATTATTTGTTTATACATTTATTGATTAACTGCTATCATACAATCAAATTTCGTGCCAAAACTGTTCAATTTATTACAAAATGACAATTTGTCATACTAAAAACAAAATACTGACAAAAAAGATTTTGAAAGCCCAAAAAAAAGTCTTTGTTTTTTTCAAAAAAATCAAAGAAAAAATTTAAAAAATCAAAGATTTTTTTCAAAAAAACAAAGAAAAAATTTAGCAAGTCTAACTTGTTTATTATCAGACTATTTATTTTGACTCTCTTTCAAAGATTTTTCTTGTAAGACTTGTGCTCTACTCTTACTTTGTGTTACAATATAAACTCCTAAAAAGACTAAAACTGTGGCCAAACTTTGTTTTAAACCAAAAATTCCAAGACCCATAACAACCGAAAGAATGGTTGTAACTATTGGTTGAAGGTAATTATACATTGAAAGCGTAGTTGGGCGTATGCGTGTTTGTCCTATTGGAATTAAAAGATAGGTTAAGAATGTTGCACCAAGTATTACGTAAGTTATTTTTAAGGTTACCTCCCAAGTAATTTGAGAATATTCTATCGAGTAAAGGTGTGAGAAGGTAAATGGCGTTGATAGGATTGTGCCAAAAAGAAACATCCATTTCATTAGCGTGATTGGGTGATTTCTTTGAATGATTGGCTTAAATGCTGTAAGGTATAATCCGTATGAAAGACAGCTTACAAAACAAATAAGATTGCCTACCCAAGAAGAATTGGAAGAGGAAGAATTTGAAGACATGATTAATATCAATGCTCCACTACAACCGATTAATACTCCTACGACTTTTTTTAATGTTATAGGCTCTTTTATAAATATTGCTGAGAAAATCATCGTAACAATAGGAGTAAGACTAACTACTATTGAAGCATCTACAGGTGAGGTCATAGATAAACCATAGACAAAGGAGGTTTGATTTAACACAACTCCAAAAAGTGAGGCTAAAAGAAAGAATGGTATATCTTTTTTGCTGGCTTTTGGAATTTTAAAAATAAAAGACACTAACCAAAAAATGATTGAAGCTCCTATGAATCGTAAATAAGTCAATGCAAGTGCATCTATTTGCAAAGAAGAATTGAGTATGCTTTTAGTTATCGGAGTATTTATTCCAAATATTAAGTTTACTGCAAATATTGCTAAATGACCTATGTGGGTTTGTTTCATTTTATTTTGTTTTTGTATTGAGTTTGCAAATTTAGTACTTTTTAGCGATTTGCCAATCAAAAAAAATAAAGGGTGCAAAACTTAATTTAGCATTTGCACCCTTATATATTTGTATAGCTTTCGCTATTTTGTCCCAAGTTTTTTTTGTTAAATTGTTAAAAAGAATTATCAAAATACGATATTCTATATCCTCAACACTTGCCTTGTAGTAGTATTTTGACAAATTGCTTTATCTATATTTTTTATCTTACAACATAAAGCCGTTGTTTGTTCATATTTGTTGATTTTATTTTGTTGTGCACAAGAATTATATTTGTATAAAGGACCTCCTAAGCCGTGTCTGCTTTCGGAAATCACTAATTCCATTTGCTTATTTTGATTTTGATGAGACGAAGTAATATTATTATGTCTTACATCTTTTATAGATTTTGATATTTTTAAACGAACAATGCTTGAAGGAGTGCCTTGTACAGAGAAAGAATTACCTATTGTTTGTGAATTGAACAAACAAATCACAAACAGCACAAAAAACAACAATAATTTATATAACAATTTTTGTTTCATTTTGTTTTTAACTCTCTTCGACTTGCAAAGTTATGAATTTTTCTTTTCAAAACTAAAATATAAACACAGTTTTTTTACTTTTGTTTTGCAGAAAAGAAAAAAAAGTGTAGTTTTGACAAGTTTTTTATATACATATTTATTATGAATGCTGTACTAAAATTAAATAGTAACAAATGTGTTGCGTGCTATGGTTGCGTTAGGGCTTGTCCTGTAAAGGCTATTCAAGTTAAAGATAACGATCACAAACCCCATATAGTAGAAGAAAATTGTATTGCTTGCGGAAATTGTTTGGAGGCTTGCTCCTATTCTGCAATTGAATTGATAAGCAATATAGAAATCGTTGAAGAAATTCTACATTCACAAGCAAAAGTTGCAGCAATATGCGATCCAAGCATAGCAGGCGAGTTTTCTGATGTAAGAGATTATAGGAAATTTGTCAGCATGATTAGAAAATTAGGTTTTGATTATGTTTGCGAGGTGAGTTTTGGAGTAGATTTAGTCAGCAATAAGTTTGCTAATCTTTGCAATGGCTACAAAGGCAAGAGTTATATAAGTTCTCATTGCCCGGTTAATAATATGTATATAGAAAAGTATCAACCCGATTTAGTAAACAACCTATCCCCTATTGTACCTCCTGCAATTGCTTGTTGCTCTGTTGTAAAAAAAATGTATGGTGAAGACATAAAAGTAGTAAACATAACACCCTGCTTAGGATTGAAAAAAGACAACAACAGATATGAAAAAGGAGCTAAATTAGATGCATTTTTATCTTTCCTTGAACTAAGAGAATTGTTTGAAAAATATAAAATAAAAGAAGAATCTGTTGAATTTTCAGAATTTGATGCACCACACGGCTACAAAGGTTCTTTATATCCTATTTCGGAAGGCTTTGTTGAGGCTTGCGGTCTTTCGTGTTCACCTTCCGACAATCACATTCTAAGCGTTGAAGGCAAAAAAGACGCAATAGATGTATTGAAACAATTTGCAAAACACGGAAACGAATTTAACACTCACTTCAATATCTATTTTTGTAAAGGCTGTTTAATGGCACACGGTTGCTCTAAGGGAGAGAAATTCCTAAGACACAACTTAGTTTTAAAATATGCCGACAAAAAAATCAACACCTTAGACAAAGAAGAATGGAATAAACATTTGAATCAATTTGAAAACATATCGGACTTAGTTGCTTTCTACAAAAATAACGACAAAACACTACCTATTCCTAACGAAGAAAAAATTGAACAAGCCTTTGCAGAATTAGGAAAGCAATTTGCAGGAAGAAACATAGACTGTAAGGCGTGCGGATATGAGACTTGTCAAGATTTAGCAACCGCTATCGCACAAGGAATAGCCTCTGCCGATATGTGTTTTTCGTTTGCAAGAAAAGATTCAAGAATATCTAACGACAAACTAAAGCTTGCAAAATCAGAACTAATAGACTTGCAAAATAAATACAACATTTTAGAAGAAAACTTAAACATTCAACTTCTCAATAATCACGAATTAACTTCTTCTTTAAGTTCTTTGATTCATCATATCAATCCCGGAATTGCGATTGTGAACGCAGATTTAAAAATAACCGATTCAAACAGTGGATTTATCGATATTTTAGGAGAAGATGCAAAAGAAATTGATGAAATAATCCCAGGATTGATTGGAGCAAACGCCAAATCTTTGCTTCCAGAAGAGATTTTCTTACAATTAGAATACGTCTTAAAAAACTCACAAGACATAATGAACAAAGATTTCGATTATAACGGAAGATTTATCAATGTGTCAATATTCTCACTTGTAGAAAACAAATCAGCCTGCATAATATTTAGAAATCTTTACAACGAAGAAGAGCGTCCAGAAGAAATAATCCACAGAGTAAATGACGTAATAAAAGAAAATCTTCTTCAAGTCCAACAAATAGGCTTCATTCTCGGAGAAGGAGCTGCAAAAACCGAAAAAATGCTTAACTCAATTATCAAAACCTATAAAGAACAAATAGGACAAAAGTAAAGACTAAATTTGGGTGATATGAATAATAAAGAATCTATAAAACTTTTTGAAGAAAAGAAAGTTAGAACAATTTGGGACGAAGAACAAGAAAAATGGTATTTTTCAATAATAGATGTAGTAGAGATTTTGACTGAAAGTAAAAATTATCAAACTGCAAGAAATTATTGGAAAGTTCTTAAAACTCGTTTAATAGCAGAAGGCAACGAAACGGTTACAAATTGTAACCAGTTCAAAATGCGTGCAGCAGATGGAAAGATGAGAAAAACTGATGTCGCAGATACAGAACAATTGTTTCGTATTATTCAATCTATCCCTTCACCAAAAGCAGAGCCGTTTAAACAATGGATGGCACAAGTTGCAAGCCTGCGTTTAGACCAAATGCAAGATCCCGAACTTTCTATTGAGCAAGCAATGATAGACTATAAACGTTTAGGATATTCCGATGCTTGGATAAATCAACGCATTAAATCTATTGAGATAAGAAAAGAACTAACAGATGAGTGGCAAAGAACAGGAGTGAAATTCGGAATAGAGTATGCTTCTTTAACGGATATTATAACAAAAGAATGGAGTGGGCTTACTACAAAAGACTATAAAAGATTAAAAGGCTTAAAAAAAGAAAATCTTCGAGACAACATGACAAACCTTGAAATAGCCTTAAACTCATTAGCCGAAGCTTCTGCAACAGAACTCTCAAAGCAACGTAATCCAAAAGGCTTCCTTGAACAAAAACACATAGCAAAAGACGGCGGAAATGTAGCAAAAGTTGCCAGGAATCAATTAGAAAAACAATTAGGAAAGACTATAATTTCCAATAAAAAAGCAAGCGATTATCTTATTGACTAGTCCTAAATAAGCGTTACAAAATTAGTTAAATTTTAAATTACAGACAAAGGCACATGTATCTTTGTCTGTAATTTTTTATACGATTTGATTTTTAATTTACTTTGTTTATGCATTTGTGAAGGAGTTAAGTATCCACATGAGAAATGCGGTCTTTGTTCATTATAAATCAATACAACATCTTTTATAACCTTTTTCATCGTCTCTAATGAAAGATTATATTTTTCTAATAAAAACTCTTGTTTTAAAATACCATTCACTCGTTCAGCAATAGCATTTGCATATGGGTCATAGCTTTCTGTCATACTTGTTTGAATGTTATTTTTTGTAAGTGCTTGTTGATATATATCGCTGCAATATTGTATTCCTCTATCAGAGTGATGTATCAATGGCTTTGTTGGATAGTTTCTATTTGAAACAGCCATTTGTAAGGCTCGTAATGATCCATCTGTACTTAAATTTGACGATAAGTCATATCCTACTATCTTCTTTGAATAAGCATCTGTAATAAGTGATAAATACATGTGATTATTACGTTGTCCGATATATGTTATGTCGGATACCCAAACTTGTTCTGGTCTTGTTATCTTCATATTTGCTATGATATTTTTATGTTTCCTAAATCTATGAAGTGAATTAGTAGTTTTGTGATATGAACGCAATGGCTTTATAAGTAAATGATTAGCGCGTAGTATATCAAATAGTCTATCTCTGCCGACATGTAGTTCTTCTAATGTTGGTTGTAAAATATAATATAACTTGCGTGTACCAATGCGTGGTTGTTGTATGCGTATATTATTTACTTTTGACACCACAATGCTGGCTATATATTGTTTCTTGCTTATACTCCATTGAGAACGATAATATTTTTGCCTGCTTACGCCGAGCAATCCACAAAGTTCTATAATTGGCATTTCTTTTTCTTCTTTGTATTGTTTGATTGCTCGGCTGAGTAGTTTTTTTTAATGTCTATTTTAAACTCTTTTTCTGCCATATCAATCATCATATCAAAAAATGCAACTTTATGGTCTTTCTTTTCTAATTCATCTTGAAGCCTGCTATTTTGACGTTCAAGAAAGCGTACTCGCTCTTCTAATTCCATCAATTTTTGTTCTTTGCTTTGTTCCATGGTTTGATGTGTTTTATTTGAGATGTCAAAGTTACCATATTTTCGCAACCAAGCGGTAACTGTACTTTCACTTTGTATGCCATATTTTCTTGCAATGGCACATACCCCTATGCCTGTACGTTCTACTTCTTGAACTATTGCCAACTTAAAAGGCATTGAATAATCTCGTTGTGTACGTTTAACATACTTGTTCCCTGTTATTTCCATTTTCGTTACTCTTTTATTGTAACGCTATTTTAGTACTAGACATATTGCAGAAAATAACGAGGGCGAAACTAATTAAAATTTCGCCCTCGTTTTTTTATTTTATTGTTTAATTACTTTTTGCAGTGAGGTTTTTTCTGCGTTTGTTAGTCTTAGATAATAGGCTCCTACTGGTATGGTTTCAATGTTTATTGTTTTTGTATTAGTGAAGGTAAGGATTGTTTTTCCTGTTAGGTCTATTACTTCTATTTTTTCTATTGCTTGACTGAAAGTAATTTCGCTTTTTGTTGGATTAGGGAAGAAAGAAATGCTTTCTGCTTCTGCTTGTTCAATACCACTGCAATCTTCTTCAATCCCACCTGCAAAGAACATATTCCAAAAAGAAGTAGGAGCAGAATAAGCCTCCAACGTACCGCAAGGAACGGTTAATGTTGCAATATTAGGATAAGGGAAAACAGTATTGTCCGCAAGAGTCGGCGGATTAGTTGCCAAGCAAGTAACATTTTGCAAAAAAGAAGAAGTTGCAAAAGCATTCTCTCCAATCTCAGCCAAACTTTCTCCAAAAGTAATAGAAGTTAAACTACTGCATTCAAGGAACGCTTCATATCCAATAGAAGTAACACTATTACCAATAGTAACAGATGTTAAACTACTACAATATTCGTACGCCCTATTTCCAATAGAAGTAACACTATTAGGTATAGTAACAGAAGTTAAACTTCTGCAACCAGCGAACGCTTGAAATCCAATAGAAGTAATAGTGTGTTCCATATCGTTAATTTCAATTGAAGAAAGAATTACTTCTTCACCACTTTTTCTTGTATCGCAACCAATAACACTTACATTTACTACGGGATTACGATAAACATTATCTCCTACATAAAAAGTAGTAAAACCTACATTAAAGGTATTAAAGCCTACCATAAGAGATGCAGAAGGTCTCGAATAAGTTAAACTATCAATAACAACCCTTGTTCCTACGTTGTCAAAAGCACTATTATCAATAGTAGCATTTTCAGGTAAAGTAACAGAAGTTAAACTACTGCAAAATCCGAACGCACTATTTCCAATAGAAGTAACACTATTAGGTATAGTAACAGAAGTTAAACTACTGCAAGATCCGAACGCCTCATTTCCAATATAAGTAACACTATTAGGTATAGTAACAGATGTTAAATTTCTGCAAGAATGAAACACAGAATTTCCAATAGAAGTAACACTGTTAGGTATAGTAACAGATGTTAAATTACAATATTCGAACGCCCCTTCTCCAATAGAAGTAACACTATTAGGTATAGTAACAGATGTTAAATTACAATATTCGAACGCCCTGTTTCCGACAGAGGTAACACTATTAGGAATAGTAACAGAAGTTAAACTTCTGCAAGAAGAGAACGCACTGTTTCCGATAGAGGTAACACTATTAGGAATAGTAATAGATGTTAAACTACTGCAATCATAGAACGCCCTGTTTCCAATAGAAGTAACATCATAAGTTGTTTCTTGATAAGTTACTATCGCAGGAATAATTGCAGTTGTGATTGAATAATTAGCATCATAAACTTCTACTTTTGCTGGATTTATTGATGTTACTTCGTATTGCAACGAATCAATCCAAAACCTTGATTGTGCCAAAAGCACGTTTGCACATAGGATTGTGCAGATAAATAATACTAATCTTTTCATTTTTTTAAATTTTATTTGTTAATAATTCTTTTGTTGCTTAATGAAAAGACATTAAAAAAGACGTGGACTTTGTCTTA
>CALDHX010000056.1 GCA_937901525.1 uncultured Bacteroidales bacterium | reverse complement strand
TTTATTGCTCAATAGGGCTGTGTAAGTTTGATTTGAAATGCAACGTTGTAGTTCTTTGTAAGTAAGGTTTTCTTTGTTTGCATAGAGTATATAGAATAGGCGTTCTTCATAGCTTTTACATCTGCAAAGTATCTCTATATGAATACTCAATGATGTTAATTCTAATATTTTAGGCATTTGTCCAAATGGCATCTGGACAATTTGTGCAGGCACTGACTGCACGATTAGATTTGTTTCTTTATTGATAGGATTTATAGGTGTTTCAATTTGTGCAGATGTCGTCTGCACAAATTCATGATTTAGATATTTTTCTACTATTGAGGTAAATGTTTCAGAAGAATATTCGTCATAAAACAAAACCATATTATAGATACTTCTTCTGCTAAATCCTTTTATGTCTGGGCGTTGAGAACGTATGTATTCTGATAGTTGAGAGACAACTTTACTTCCCCATTCTTCGCTTTTTAGTTTGCTTGATACATAGCCTCCAACATGCCATGCGGTAAGTAATAGTTCTTCATTAACGGCTTTTGTTGCTCGGCTTTTGTGTTGTAGAATAATATTAACAACTTCTCCAAATTGTTGCTCTATTGGTTTTACGATATTGTTTTCCATTGGAATGTATTTTGTCGCAAAGGTACTTATTTTAATATAACTTGATTATCGGTTGCTCCTCCCAATTTATAGTTTCGTTGGCTGTTTCAACATCTACAAACTCAAAATCATTAAGCCAGTTTCTAAGTTTCCTTTCAGCTGATTTAATTCCTACCATACGGCGAAATTGAAGTGGAAGAGATAATTCTTTAATTTTTGCTTGATTAGGCTCAATATCACTCAAATGAATATAAGCCATTAGATAAGATGTTTTTGATGTAAAGTGTTTTATCAGGCTATAAGGATATAATCTGAAATATCCCCCACCTGTAAATCCTATATTTTTACTAAAAAACTTAAATGTCGTTATTGGAAATTCTTTAATGATTCCGTTTTTAAGTTGTATTCTATATGGAGTTTGCAAATTGGTTGTTTTGTTTCCATAAAAATGATTTATGGGAGTTAGAGAGCAATCTGTTTCTATCCCATTTTCTATGAGTTGCTCCATATAGTCTATTGCAGGAAGAGAAAAACCAGGAGCTCTATATTTATTTACTTTCTTTCCTGTTAGTTGTTCGATAATATCTATGGATTTTTTTAAGTCTTGTGAAAATTCCTTTATGGTAAAGGTGTTGATTAAATTATGATTATAGGAATGTGTACCTATATCATAATGTTCTGCTATTTGTTTTACAAGTTTTGGATATTTTTCTGCCGTAGAGGATAGTATAAAAAATGTTGGAGACACTTGATGTGTCTCCAATATTGCTTGCATTTTTTCAAAAGTTTTTTCTAAATCCCATAAATGATATGGAAGTTCTATGTTTTGATTGTTTGAAAATGCACAAATGGTTTCAAAATCTATCGTAAATATCCTTTGAAGCATCAATTTTATTCGTAAATTTCTTGTTTGTATGCTTTTAGTGTGTTGTCTAATAGGGCAACTATTGTCATTGGTCCAACGCCTCCTGGTACTGGTGTAATGGCTGAGCATTTTGGTGCTACTTCATCGTATTTTACATCACCTATTATTTTGTAGCCTTTTTCGTTATCTGCTGGTATTCTATGTATTCCAACATCTACTATTACCGCTCCTTCTTTTACCATATCGGCTGTTAAGAATTCTGGCTTGCCTATTGCAACGATTATTATGTCTGCTTGAAGGCAAATCTCTTTTAAATTCTTTGTTTTAGAGTGGCACATTGTTACAGTGCAGTTTGCTTTCTTAGAGTTACGACTCATAAGAATTGAAATCGGAGTACCTACTATGTTGCTACGTCCTAAAACCACGCAGTGTTTGCCTTCTGTTTCTATATTGCTTCTATCCAAAAGTTTTTTTATACCATACGGTGTTGCAGGTATGTATGATGGTAAGCCTATCATCATTCTTCCTTCGTTTGTTGGGTGGAATCCATCAACATCTTTTGCTGGGTTAATTGATTCTAAGACTTTTCTTTCTGAAATATGTTTTGGAAGTGGCAATTGAACGATATAACCATCTACTTCTGGATCTTTATTCAAAAAATCCAATGTTTCTAATAGTTCTTTTTCTGTTATTGTTTCAGGAAAACGATATACCGATGAAGTAAATCCTACTTCTTTTGATTGTTTTTCTTTGCTTGCAACGTAAGAAAGGCTTGCTCCGTCCTCTCCTACTATTACTGCAACTAAATGTGGTGGTCTTTTTCCTGCATCTAATAAATCTGAAACTTCTTTTCTGATTTCTTCTTTAATTGTTTTGGCGATTATTCTACCGTCAATCAAAATTGGTTGTTTTGTGTTTTCCATAATTTCTATCTTCTTCTTATGTTCCTCATAGCGTTTAGTTTTCCGCTACTCATCATCTTCATCATTTTTCTTGTTTCTTCAAATTGCTTCATTAAACGGTTTACTTCCTCAATTGAGGTTCCGCTTCCTTTTGCAATTCTTCTTCTTCGAGAGGTGTCAATCTTTGTAGGATTTTTTCTCTCGTATGGTGTCATTGAGCCTATTATTGCTTCTATTCCTTTGAAAGCATCGTTGTCAATTTCAACATCTTTCATCATTTTATTCATTCCGGGAATCATTCCTACTAAGTCTTTTAGATTACCCATTTTTTTGATTTGTGCTATTTGAGAAAGAAAGTCATTGAAATCAAATTCGTTGCTTTTTATCTTTTTGTTTATTTTTCTTGCTTGTTCTTCGTCATATTGTTCTTGGGCTTTTTCAACAAATGACACTATGTCGCCCATTCCCAATATACGATTAGCCATTCTATCAGGGTGGAATACGTCTAAGTCATTCATTTTTTCTCCTAAACCAACAAATTTTATTGGTTTATTAACAACATGCTTAATTGTTAGTGCAGCACCTCCACGAGTATCACCATCGAGTTTTGTTAATATTACTCCATCATAGTCTATTACTTCATTGAAGGCTTTTGCTGTATTTACTGCATCTTGTCCTGTCATTGAATCCACTACAAAGAGTGTTTCGCTTGGTGAGATTGCTTTTTTGATGTTAGAGATTTCTCTCATCATTTCTTCATCAACAGCTAAACGTCCAGCAGTATCGACTATTACTACGTTTATTGATTTGCTTTTTGCATAGCTTACTGCTTCTTGTGCTATTGATACTGCATCTTTTGAGTCTTCTTTTGCGAATACTTCTACTCCTATTTGTTCTCCTAATACTTTTAATTGATTGATTGCCGCAGGTCGGTAAACATCACATGCTACTAAGAGTACGCTTTTATTCTTTTTTGTTTTTAAGAAGTGAGATAATTTTGCAGAAAAGGTGGTTTTACCACTACCTTGTAAACCTGACATTAGGATTACGGCAGGATTTCCGTTTAGATTAACTCCTTGTGCTTCTCCTCCCATTAATGCGACCAATTCATCGTGAACTATTTTCACCATTAATTGTCCTGGTTCAACTGAGGTTAAGACATCTTTTCCTAATGCTTTTTCTTTTACTGTGGCACAAAACTCTTTTGCTATTGCATAGCTAACATCGGCATCAATAAGGGCTTTTCTTACTTCTTTTAGCGATTCTGCAATATTTATTTCCGTGATTTTGCCTTTTCCTTTTATGATTTTAAAGGCTTTGTCAAACTTTTCTGATAAATTTTCAAACATTTCTTCTATTATTTTGAATTTGCAAATATATGGATTTTTATTTGTAAAGTAAGTATTTTAGACGTATTTTCTTGAATTTTTCAATATCTTTTTGCCAAGTCTTTTTAATTTCTTCTTCGCTCATACCATTTTCTATTTGTTTTCGGAGTTTATCTGTGCCTGCAAGTTTATCGAAAAATAAAGTAAAGAAATTTTCTTTTTTTTCTATGCTTTTATACATTTTTTTCAAGAAAAATAAGTCTAATTCTTTGTTTTTTTCTTGCAGGTCTTTCATTCCGTAACACTTTGTGTTTTTGTAGGGTGGGTTATCGCTAACGCCTTTAATTGCTATTGGAGTAAAAGAAAATGTTGTGTCGGGATATTCCGGAGAGCCTATTATTTCAAAAGGGCTTTGTGTGCCTCGTCCTACGCTTATTTTTGTTCCTTCAAAAAAACATAAGGAAGGATATAATGCTATTGCTTTTGGGGTTTGAAGATTTGGACTTGGTGAAACGAGCAATTGATATGCTTTTTCCATATTGTGATGCCAATTCAATAGTTTTATTACTTGTAAATCACATTTTATGGAATCTTTCAGCCAACCTTCTCCATTTATCATTTGTGCATACTCTCCTATTGTCATTGCATGTAAAACCGGAACGGTATGCATTCCAACAAAGGATTTAAACTTAGGCTCTAAAACCGGACCATCTATATAATCGTTCGGATTTGGTCTATCCAAGAGAATAAGTCTGCAATTATTTTCTGCACAAGCCTCCATTACATAATGTAAGGTGGATATATAGGTATAGAATCTACAACCAACGTCTTGAAGGTCAAAGAGTAGGATTTGAAAATCTTGCATTTGTTCTTTTGTAGGCTTTTTATTTTTTCCATAAAGCGAAATTATTGGAAGGCCTGTTTTGCTATCAATAGAGTTTTTCACCACTCCACCAGCTTCTACATTACCTCTAAAACCATGTTCTGGTGAAAACACCTTTACAATATCTATCTTATGAGAAAGAAGTGTGTCTAATAAATGCACTAATTTTCCTTCCGAATTTCGAACTACACCTGTTTGATTTGTTAATAAAGCAACTTTTTTGTTTTTCAACCCTTCAAGATACTCTTCCATTCTTTCTGCACCCGTAATCACTTCATTTTGAGAATACATTGCAGAAAAAAGCAGTGTTAGGAATAAACTAATTATTATTTTTTTCTTCATTATTTATAGTTTTAAAGTTGCAAAAATATCAAAAAAAACATTTTTTTTCTATTTGTTTAAAAAAATCTTTTTACTTTTGCAGAGGTGATTCAACCACTTTTGAATAAATTTCACATTTAATATTGTTAGAAATTAAAACCAAGCATTTAATCAATAATATGCTTTTCGTATCAATTATAATATATGTATAGTAAAGCTCAATTAGAACAACAATCTTTAGATGAACTAAAACAAACAGCTAAAGAATTAGGTTTAACGAAAATTAGTCGTTTAAACTCGCAAGATTTGATTTACAAAATTTTAGATTTTCAAGCACAACAACAATCCACAACTGTTGTAGAGGAAGAAAAGAAAGAACCCGTTAAACGCAAAGCACGTGCTCGCATTAAACCAAAGCCAATAGCAGAGAGCAATGTGAAAAAAGACGAAGGAGAATCTATAAAGGTAAGAAGAATTAAGCCTATAAAAAATGAGGATATTGTAATTAATGAATTAAAATTAGTTGATATTCCCGAAATACCTAAGTTAGACGATGTAGTAATTCCCGATTTTACACCATCTTTAAAGATAGCAAAAAAAGAAAAAAAACCTATTGTAGAAGAAGTTGTAAAAGAGGTTAAAGAAACGCCAAAAGAAGAAGTAAAAGAAGTTGAAATCGCAGAAGTTTCAAAAGAAGAATCAACCGAAAAGCCAAAAACAGAAGAAGTAGTTGAAGAAAAGAAGATAGTTTTCAACTTTGAAACAGAAGGTTTAGTAGAAGCCGAAGGAGTTTTAGAGGTAATGCCGGACGGATACGGCTTTTTACGTTCTTCGGACTACAATTACCTAAACTCTCCCGATGATGTATATGTTTCACAATCACAAATAAAATACTTTGGTTTAAAAACCGGCGATACAATCGAAGGAACAATACGTCCACCAAAAGATGGAGAAAAATATTTCCCACTTGTAAAAGCAATAAAAGTAAATGGCAAACCAGCCGAAGTTGTAAGAGATAGAATACCTTTTGATTATCTTACACCATTATTTCCAGAAGAAAAATTTGAACTTTGTCATCACAAATCAGAATCACTTTCTACAAGAATAATTGACCTTTTCACACCAATAGGAAAAGGACAAAGAGCCTTGATTGTTGCACCTCCAAAAACAGGTAAAACAACTCTATTGAAAGAAGTAGCAAATGCAATTGCTGCAAATCACCCTGAGGTTTATCTTATAGTGCTTTTGATTGACGAAAGACCGGAAGAAGTAACCGATATGCAAAGAACGGTTAATGCAGAAGTGATTGCATCAACCTTTGACGAACCTGCCGAAAGACATGTAAAGATTGCAAACATTGTTTTAGAGAAAGCAAAACGTATGACCGAGTGTGGACACGATGTAGTAATAGTTCTTGACTCTATAACAAGACTTGCAAGAGCTTATAACACCGTTGCACCAGCCTCAGGTAAGGTTCTTTCAGGAGGAGTTGAAGCAAACGCATTGCAAAAGCCTAAGAGATTTTTCGGAGCAGCAAGAAACATTGAAAACGGAGGCTCATTAACAATCATAGCAACAGCCTTAACCGAAACAGGTTCAAAGATGGATGAAGTAATCTTTGAAGAATTTAAAGGAACGGGTAATATGGAATTGCAACTTGATAGAAAACTTGCAAACAAACGCATATACCCTGCAATAGACCTTGTAGTTTCTTCAACAAGAAGAGATGACCTACTTCATTCAAAAACAATTTGGGATAGAATGCTAATACTTCGCAATCACATTGCCGACATGACACCACAAGAAGCAATGGAATTGATAAAAGGAAGAATGAAAAACACCGACTCAAACGAAGAGTTTCTTTTAGGAATGAATGGATAATAAAAAACAAATAATATAATGGCAAACAACGAAGACTTATTTAAAAAGATAACATCTCACGCAAAGGAATATGGATTCATATTTCCTTCAAGTGAAATATACGATGGAATGAGTGCCGTATATGATTACGGACAAAATGGTGTGGAATTGAAAAACAACATCAAGCAATATTGGTGGAAATCAATGACACAAATGCACGAAAACATAGTTGGGATAGATTCGGCAATCTTTATGCACCCTACTATTTGGAAAGCATCGGGACACGTTGATGCTTTCAACGATCCTTTAATAGATAACAAAGACTCAAAAAAGCGTTATCGTGCCGATGTGTTGATTGAAGAACACATTGCAAAGATTGAAGACAAGATAAATAAAGAATGCGATAAAGCAGCCAAAAAATTCGGCGAAGCATTCGATAGAGAACAATTCGTAACTACTAACGCAAGAGTTTTAGAGTATGCCTCAAAGATGAAAGACATACAAACAAGATTTGCATCTCTTATGGAGGCAAACGATCTTGCAGGAATAAAAGCCTTGATTGAAGAATTAGGAATAGTATGTCCTATATCGGGTTCAAGAAATTGGACAGACGTAAGACAATTCAACCTAATGTTTGCAACAAAAGTAGGTTCGGTAAGCGAGCAAGCCGACACAATTTATCTTAGACCTGAGACTGCACAAGGTATTTTCGTAAATTACTTAAATGTTCAAAAGACAGGAAGAATGAAAATACCGTTTGGAATTGCACAAATTGGTAAAGCATTTCGTAATGAGATTGTTGCAAGACAATTTATTTTCAGAATGAGAGAGTTTGAACAAATGGAAATGCAATTCTTTGTACGTCCGGGAGAAGAAATCAAATGGTTTGAATATTGGAAAGAAACACGTATGAAATGGCATCTTGCATTGGGCATACCAAGTGAAAAATATCGTTATCACGATCACGAAAAACTTGCTCACTATGCAAACGCTGCAACCGATATTGAATTTGAATTTCCATTTGGATTCAAAGAATTAGAAGGAATTCATTCAAGAACGGACTTTGACTTAAAGCGTCATCAAGAATTTTCGGGTAAAAAACTACAATACTTCGACTCCGAACTTGGCGAAAGTTACGTTCCTTACGTTATAGAAACATCTATAGGATTGGATAGAACGTTTCTTGCAGTTTTCTCTCACGCTTACAAAGAAGAAAAGCTTGAAGACGGTTCAGAAAGAGTGGTTTTAGCACTTCCACGTGTGCTTGCACCGGTTAAAGCGGCGGTTCTTCCACTTGTAAAGAAAGATGGAATGCCAGAAAAAGCAAGAGAGATAATGAATATCTTAAAACAAGACTTCCAAGTTCAATATGACGAAAAAGATGCAATAGGAAAACGTTACAGACGTCAAGATGCAATAGGAACACCTTATTGTATTACCGTTGATAGTCAAACAATGGAAGACAACACCGTTACAATTCGTGAAAGAGATACAATGCAACAAGAACGCATATCAATAGATAATCTTTTCACTTACATACATAATAACATTAAACCTTTGAGTTTATAAAATGAAAAGCAAGTACATCTTATTGATATTAGCATTTGTATTAGTAATTAGCCCTTGTAAAAAAACAAAAGCACAAACCCAATACATAATTCCAACAACGCTAATTTCATACGGTGTACTTGCTCAATTTGTTCCCGCATTAGATGATTTTGACCTTAGCATAAGAGAGGGTTTTTCATCGTTTAATCAAAACAAATGCAAGATTGATGACTACATTCAATACTTTCCAACCCTTGCCTTTGCGGGATTAGGAACCTTAGGCGTAGAAACTAATTACAAATTCGTTGATAGGCTTTGCGTAGGTGCAATAGCATACACATTAGTCGGTGCAACGGTTTTAACAACCAAACAACTTACGGGAATTGAAAGACCAGATGGCTCGGCAAATAATTCATTTCCTTCGGGACATACAGCATTTTCTTTCGTAGGAGCCGATTTGGTTTATATGACATACAAAGACTTTTCGCCAATCTATGGAATTGTCGCCTACACTTGTGCAACAACCGTAGGCTTTCTTCGTATGTACAACAATCGTCATTGGTTTTCGGACGTAGTATGTGGAGCAGGCGTAGGAATACTTGCATCAAGACTTTCATTTTGGGCATTTGATAAAATAAAACAATGCCTAAACAAAAACAATAATAAGAATCTATCCTTCAATGGAGGCATTGCACCCTTTGTTTATCAAGACAAAATAGGTCTTTCTTTAAGCCTAAGTTTCTAAGGCAAAAAAAAATAGAAAATAAAGCAAAGAAAAATTAAAAAAAAACAAAGAAAAAATTTAAAAAATCAAAGAAAAAAAATAATTTTTCTTTGATTTTTTTTTGCAGGATTTGCAGACTAC
>CALDHX010000055.1 GCA_937901525.1 uncultured Bacteroidales bacterium | reverse complement strand
TCCACCCAAGAGACCTTGGACAATTAGAATTTTATTTAGAAGCCCTTGATAGAGACGTAAAACGTTCAAACGAAAACCCCTCAATAGGCATTATTCTTTGCCCAGAAGCAGACCATGTAGTAGTAGAATACGCTATGAGTCGAAGTATGAGCCCTACAATGATAGCAGAATACAAACGCATACTCATACCACAAGAACGAATGCAAAAACAACTAAACGAATATTGCAATTCATTTTTAACCAAATAAAAAACATAAAAAAGGGAGGAATTAAGCCTTCCTTTTTTTCTTTGCTTTTTACAAAAAAAACAAAGAAAATTTGTGATTTTTCTTTGTTTTTTTTGAATTTTTCTTTGCTTTTTTTTCTTCTATCTTAAAGGCGAAAATCTTAAAGTAAAGCTATATGTTCCCGAACTTGGAACTTGATATTTTTCTATTGTTTGTGGGCCACAACTTCCATTGCCTAATCCTCTTTGAACAAAGTCAAAATGTGCATAAACCTCTTTTCTTGGATTTAATTCCCAAGGGTGTAGTTTTTCTTTGTTGAAATCCTTGTCGTCAAAGTGTAACATAGAAAAGGCAATTGGTTGATTAGCTTCTATTTTTAAACCTTTTGTTGAACCTTTCTTGTAAAGGAAAATTTCTCTCATCTCTTGACGATTGCCACAACTTTGAGGGTGAGCATAAGGTGTTAGCATATCGCTTACGGTTGTTGAATAGCGTCCTACAAATGAGGCTTCTTGTCTATCGTTGTAGTTTTCCCAAGGGCCTTTTGCGTAATAATCTATCTCTTCAAAGTCTTTTGAGAAAATCATTCCAAGACCTAATCTTCTTAATCCCTCAACAATTGGATTCAATGTTACTTTCATATCCACAATATTATTGGAATAAACGATGTATTCAATAGTATAAGGACATTTTTCGCCTTTTGTTGTTATCTTTATTTCGGCTTTTGTCTTTTCTTTGTTTAGTTTTATTTCGCAAGTGCTTGCTAATTCGCCCGAAATGCTATCGCCGTGTTTGTCGTTTTCAATCCAACGATTATTATTGTAACGAGGTGAGCCTTTTCTATCGCTAATTACTTCAAAGCCATCATATTTCCAATAAAGTATTTCTCCATTTTGTTTGTCAAAACTTATTTTGAATCCTTTGTTTTCAAGTGTTAATTGAGCTTTATCTTCTTGAACTAAAAACGCTTCTTTGCTTTCTTTAACCTCTTTTAAGCGATTTTCTATTTCATTGATAGCAAATTGCCAATTAGCCATAGCATAATCTTTCTCTGCCCAATGATTTGCTTCTTTTAATCTTAGTTGCAAATTGATAAAACTTTCTTTTTCTTGGTTTAATTCCACATTATATGGTAGTTTTACTTTTGTTATTGTATTTGGTTTTAAGGCTGGTAGTTTTGTTGTGCCTTTATAGACTTCGTATCCGTCTTCTATGATTTGAAAATCAATATAGAATTGGCTTAAATCAATGAAATCATATTTATTTGCTATGACTACTTGTTTTTTGTCTTTGTCAAATGAAAGAATTTTAACGTATTGATATACTTTTTTAACCTCTGCGAGTTTGTCATTCCACTCTCTATCGGCTCTAATTATGCCATTGTTCATAAAATTGCCTTGATGAGGACCGGGATAATCATATCCTGCGGAATAATAAGGAAATCCGTTCTTTACAAATTCGCCTTTCTTAATTGCTTGTGGGAAATAGATTGATTGATCTACCCAATCCCAAATGCAACCACCTATTGCGTTTTTTCCTTTTTCTATTTCGTCCCAATATTCTTTTAGATTTCCAATTGCATTACCCATTGCGTGAGCGTATTCACACATTATATAAGGTTGATTCAAGCTATCTGATTTAGCAAAGGCTTTTACAGCATCAAGATGTGGGTACATTTCCGAATAAAAGTCTGTATGAGGAGTTTTTCCTCTTGTTGCACCTTCGTAATGTATAGGTCTTGTGTCCAAAGAAGCCGTTGCGTTGTAGGTATGCAAGAAATTCTCTCCACCACCTGCTTCATTGCCCAAAGACCAAAAGATAATACTTGGGTGATTTCTATCTCTAAGCACCATAGCCTTAGTTCTATCAACAAATTGTGCCCTCCAAGTGCTATCATTCGTTATTCCGCCTTTCTCTCCGTGCACTGCCCAATTCAAATGACATTCAACATCTGCCTCATTCATTACATACATTCCATAAAAGTCGGTCATTGCATACATTTTTGCTTGACGAGGGTAGTGGCTTGCACGAAGTGTATTGACGTTTGCTTGTTTCATCAATTTAATGTCTTTAAGCATAGTGTTCACATCAATACTCCTTCCGTATAAAGGGTGAGTATCTTGTGTGTTTACGCCTTTAAATAACACTCGTTCGCCATTTATATAGACCTGATTGTTCTTTATCTCTATGTTTCTGAAACCATACTTTGTGCTAAACACTAATTCTTCCTTACCTTTCTTATCTTTTTGACGAATAATCACCGTATAAAGATAAGGATTCTCACTATTCCAAAGCTCAATGTTGTCTAATAGATGATTAAGATTGATTTTAGTTTCTTTTTCCTTTAAAACTTCCTTTCTTTCAATTCTCCAAACCAATTCTTTCTTTGCGTCAAGAAGTTCTATTTCAATAATCTTTTCTACTTTCTTGCCCGTTGGGTTGTCAAGTGTTAATTCTATATTGAAATTTCCCTTTTTGTAGCCTGTGTTTGCATCAAGAGAGCTTGTAATATAATGATTGCTAATGAAAACTTGCTCAACGGCAAACAAATATACATCTCTATGCAAGCCGCTCATGTGGAACATATCTTGCCCTTCAAGATAAGAAGCGTCCGTCCAACGAAAGACTTGAACATAAAGCTCATTTTCTCCTTCTTTTAAATATTGCGTAAGTTCAAATTCAGCATCGTTATTGCTCGCCTGGCAATATCCGACTTTCTTTCCATTGCACCAAACATACGCTCCACTATAAAGTCCATCAAAGTGAAGAAACACTCTCTTTCTACTCCAATTCTTTGGAATAGAAAATGTTCTGTGATAAGTCCCAACGGGATTTTCTCCATACAATCCTTTGTATTGCTCTTTCACATCAATAAAAGGAGGATTGTTTTCAAAAGGATAATCCACATTTACATACAAAGGAAAGTCGTAACCAAGCATTTCCCAACAAGAAGGAACATTTATTGATTCCCATTTAAGATTTCCTTTTGTGAACATATCGTTTTCACTTGGTCTTTCATTAGCCGAAGGGGAGAAGTGAAAGTCCCATTTTCCATTAAGGCTAATCAAATCTGCTTTCATTGGAGAAATCCAAGGATAATTAAACGTTTCTTCGCTCATCATTGCCTTTGTGTTGCTATAAGGAAAGAAAGTAGCACGAGGAGAGCAACGATTGATTTGAAAAACCTCTTGATTTTCCCAATCATTCTTCTCTTGCGAAAATGCAATTCCACAAAGGACTAACGCTAATAAAAGAAATAGAAACTTTTTCTTCATAAGAGTATGTATAATTGTTTGTTAATTCTTGAAATCTTCTTCGGTTATAACGAAAGTATAAATACATTCGTCTCCATTCACTTCTTTTCTCCAGTTTTCTTCTCTAAAAAAATTTTTAAAAGAATTGAAATCCTTTTCTTTTTTTCTCCAAACTTTTATTATTTCACCTTCTGAATTATTTATTCTCACAACACAACTATCATAAAATGACATAGTGTTTTCAAAAACATCTGATTTTATGCTATATGGTCCCATAATGTGTCCGAATGCAGATTTTTCTGTCAGACAAGATGTGTGACCACAATAAATAATCGCAGAAGTATTTTTGCCATTATCCATAGAAATGTGTAAATCTTTATTTGTTTTGTTTTTTATCATTAAAAGTGTATAGTTTTTACCCTCACAGGAAATTAACAAAATAAAAGAAAAGAAAATTAAAATTATACTCAAAAACGATTTTATATTATTCATAATATTTGGTTTTAATTATTTATTTTTTAGTTCTATATCCGAATCATCTATTTTGAAAATAAAGGAAATGCAACCATCTTCACCATTTTGAATCCAAGTAGAATAATCAAAAAACTCTTTGTTTTCAGAATTTAAATCATAGTTTCTATACCATTTTTTCAATACTATGCCATTAGAATCTTGCTTTTGAATTATGCAAGAATCAAACATAGTTAAAAAAACTCTTGGATCGCTATATTCATTAAAAGTCTCCTTGATTTCTTTTTTAGATTTAGAACAAATTTGTTGTCTGAAAAATATATTTGGCATTTTGTATCCATAACGATCTATGTATCCAGATGAAGAATAAATAGTTAGAAACAAGTCTTCTTGGGTATTGTTTTCTATTTCATAATAATACTCATACCAAGGGTCACACGCCACAAATACAAAAGATAATAAAATAATAAAAATACTGCCTTTAAAAAATCTTTTCTTCATAATGTTAATTATTATTTAAAATACTAAATCGTGTTTCAATAATATTGTGATTTGCAGGTGATTTTTCTTGCAATGCTTCTTTTAATTTATTTTGAGTAATAACCAAAGGCGTTAAGCAATCAAATACATCTTTTGGTGAAACTATATTTTCTTTCATTAAATTATGTAATATATCTGCACGTATCCAATCTGCTCCTTTATGTATATCAACCATACCATATTTATCATTAGTTAATAAATCTCCTAATGCATAGCCCCACATTTCTCCAACCCCACAAATTCCAGCATTTTCACCTTTGTTGTCATCTCCGTAAGCACCATAGGTCATGATGTAACTAATATATTTAGCCCAATATGCACTTCCTACTTGCGAAAAATGACTTGCATGAGATAATTCGTGAACGGTTTGACTATAAAACGCTCTTGATGAAGTTCTATTTTTGCCTCCAATAATAACGTCAGGTGCTATTAATTCAATAATGGTGTGATTTATAAATAAGGTTGCAGGTAATCCGTAAATAATATTTATAAAGAAATCAGCCAATTCACAATTAGAATCTCTTCCAATAGGGTGTGTTATTCTTGGAAGCATTGGTGCACATCCTTTATTAGTCGTATTTGTCATCCATATTTTTAAAAATAACGGAGGCGTAAGTATTTCGTTATCTGAACAGAAGTTATAGTATTCGTATGCAGAATTATTTATGTTTGCAAGTTTCCAACAATTATTTGTTTCGCTTAAATTTAAATCAAATCCATTTTTACTATGAACTCCTAAGTAACTATTTGATAATATTATAGGGTAATGAATAGAGTATAATTTATGACAATTATACCATTTTATATTATAAAAAACATTAGTATGAAATTTCTTATTCATTTTGTAATAACCGTTTTCATCTAAAATAGCTTTTCCACATTTTACAATATTATGACAAACAGCTACTACACCTTTTATCGGAGTATACAAGGTGCTATCTTTTTGTAAAAACTTAAACTTTCCTTCTGGTTTCTTACTGGAAAACCACCCTTTTGTGTTTAATTCATTGTGATTTATAAAAATAGAATCCAATCCTAATAATGTAAAGGAAGTTTGTTCTAATTTATCATTGTCAGTTATAGTATTTTCATTGTCATCTTGTGCTATGTAACAACTATCTAATATTTCGTATTCTATTGAAGGGTTGAATTGATAATTAATAGGTACAGTAGTATATAGCCAAGTGTAATTACCCTCTTCAATATTTGGATCATGGTAATAATCACCAAATTTTTCTATTTCATAATCTAATGGATAATCAAAAAGGATAAGAGATGTATCATTGTTTAACAAATTGTATTGAGCCGTATCTTGTGGTAAAAATCTAACATAAAGATCTGTGGCTGTAATATTTAAATTTCCAATATTTTCTCCATTATTTTTTAAATATTGATATGCATTCTGTATATTAGAAACAGAATATGGATTAGGGTATTGTTCTCCCAAAATTGTCATTATTTTATCTTCTACGATATTGGATTGATTTTTAAAATTAAAATCATCATCTATTGGATTTTCATTACAAGAAAAAATAGTAAACGATAAAAGTGATACCAATAATACAAGTTTTAAAATTCCTATTTTCTTCATCTTTATTAACTTTTAAAAGAAAAGCCCAAACCAAGCTTTTGATTTGGGCTTTATACACTATTAACAAATATTATTTTCCGAATTTCTTAGATAGTTTGTCTAACATATCTACTGTCATCGATTGTAAATCAAATTTAGGTGCAAATCCCCATTCTGCTCTTGCACAACTATCGTCCATCCAATTTGGCCATGAATCAGCGATTTTTTGTCTTGTTTCGTCTAATTCATAAATCATTTTGAAATCTGGTTTATGTTTTCTGATTTCTGCATAGATTTCTTCTGGATCGAAGTGCATTGCTGTTACGTTGAATGAATTACGGTGAATCAATTTAGTAGGATCTGCTTCCATTATATTGATTGCAGCGTCTAATGCGTCAGGCATATACATCATATCAAGCATTGTGCCTTTTTTCAAAGGACAAGAGAATTGTTCTCCTTTAACTGCTGCATAGTAAATATCAACTGCATAGTCTGTTGTACCACCTCCCGGAGGGCATACGTTAGAAATCAAGCCTGGGAAACGAACTGAACGTGCATCTACGCCAAAACGTTCAAAATAATAGTCGCCTAATAACTCTCCTGTAACCTTTGTTACTCCGTAAATAGTCTTTGGACGTTGAATTGTGTCTTGTGGAGTGCCGTTAAGTGGAGTTGTGTCGCCGAAAGCACCGATTGAAGAAGGTGTAAATAAAGCACATTTCTTTTCTCTTGCTATTTCTAAGCAGTTAATCAATGCTCCAATTCCTATATTCCAACCAAGCATAGGATTTTTTTCAGCAGTAGCAGAAAGAATAGCCACAAGGTTGTAGATAGTGTCTATTTGATATTTATCAACTATTGCTGCAATTTCTTCAGCCTTTGTAGCATCGCAAGCAGCGATAGGACCACTTTGTTGAATAGCCTCTGTCAAACGAGCAGGGTTAATGTCGGTTGCAACAACGTTGCTTCCACCGTAGATTTCTCTTAATCTCATTGTAAGCTCGCTGCCTATTTGACCGCCTGAGCCTAAAACCAATATTTTTTTCATCTTAATCGATATTTATATTCTTGTGCAAAAGTACTAAATAATCTTTAATCCAACAAATTTTGTTTGTTTAAGAAATAATATTATTTTTGCCAAGTGTAACAAAAACGCTTTTCATTTTGTTATATATATAGAAACAACTAAAAAATTTAAGGTATATGAAAAAGTTATTATTAATCGTAGCAATGGCTTTAATAACAAGCTTTGCATCTGCTCAAATCACTTTCGAGCAATTCAATCAAATCAATTTCAAGGTAACTCCTCAACAATTGACCGAGCAATTATTAAGCAAAGGCTTTGTTCAAAACAATTCAGGAGTAATAACAGGACAAATTAATAATATAGATGTTGAAATCTCTTTCACTCTTTCAGAAAATGGAGTGATAAATCAAATGCAGGTAACAGAATTGCAAGCCTTAGAAGGAGAAAATTTCAATCAAAGAGTTAGAGAAGTGGTTGGAATGATTGATGAAAGTGGAAAAAACATAAATCTTCAAAAAGATTCTCCACAACCAGGCAAAGCACGAGTGATATTAATTTACAGATAGAATTAAAACAAAAAGAAAAGCCACTCTGTTTTTGAGTGGCTTTTCTTATTTCAATTATTTTATAACTCCTAATTGTTTTCCAATCTTTGTAAATGCTGCGATACAACGATCTAAATGTTCTTTTTCGTGAGCAGCAGATACTTGAACACGTATTCTTGCTTGTCCTTTTGGAACAACAGGATAGTAGAAACCTGTTACATAAATACCTTCTTTTTGTAATTCAGCTGCGAAATCTTGTGAAAGTTTTGCATCATAAAGCATAACTGCACAAATTGCTGATTGTGTAGGTTTAATATCAAAGCCTGCTTTCTTCATTTCTGCAACAAAGTAATCAGTATTATTGTGAAGTTTATCTTGAAGTTCGTTAGTTTCATCAATCAAGTTAAACATAGCAACACCTGCTGCTGCAACCATAGGAGGAATTGAGTTAGAGAATAAATAAGGACGAGAGCGTTGACGAAGCATTTCAATGATTTCTCTCTTACCTGTTGTAAATCCTCCAACAGCTCCACCAAATGCTTTTCCAAGTGTACCTGTAAGAATTTCGATTTGTCCTCTTAAATTATATTGTTCAGTTGTTCCACGACCAGTTTTTCCAACAACACCAGCAGAGTGGCTTTCATCAACCATTACCATTGCATCATATTTTTGAGCAAGAGCGTAAATCTTATCCAATGGAGCAACATTACCGTCCATAGAGAATACTCCGTCAGTTACAATCAAACGGAAACGGCAATTTTGTGCATCTTGAAGTTGTTTTTCCAAGTCTTCCATATCTGCATTAGCATAACGGAAACGTTGAGCCTTACAAAGACGAACACCATCTATGATAGAAGCGTGGTTTAAGGCATCTGAAATAATTGCATCTTCTGGTCCTAACAATGGTTCAAACACACCACCATTTGCATCAAAGCAAGCAGCATAAAGAATAGTGTCTTCTGTGCCAAAGAACTCAGAAATTTTTCTTTCCAATTCTTTGTGTAAATCACCTGTTCCACAAATGAAACGAACAGAGCTCATTCCATAACCTCTTTCGTCCAAAGCTTTCTTAGCAGCATTGATAAGAACAGGACTATCGGCTAAACCCAAATAGTTGTTAGCACAAAAGTTCAACACATCACCAGCTTCTGCGGTTTTAATAGCAGCAGATTGAGGAGTAACAATCACTCTTTCATTTTTGTAAAGACCAGCGTCTTTTATTCCTTGTATTTCTTCTTGAAGAAATTTTTGAAAATTGTTGTACATATCTCTAAAATTTTTACTTTATTTTTTCTCAACTATTACAGATTGCAAAGATACGAAAAAAAACTAACAAAAAATTTATTTTTTCTTTGATTTTTCAAAATATTTCTTTGAAAAAAATAAAAAAAACAAAGAAAAATCGCCGCCTTTTTTTTGAGTTGAAAAAACAAGATTAATTTCTTTTTTATTTTTAATTTTTTCTAATTATCTATATTATTATATTTATTATTATATATATTATTATTGTCTCCATACTGTGGAGGGTTGTCTCCACGCTGTGGAGGGTCGACTCCATATTGTGGAATTTTTTTGT
>CALDHX010000054.1 GCA_937901525.1 uncultured Bacteroidales bacterium | reverse complement strand
AAAAAATCAAAGAAAAAATTAAAAAAATCAAAGAAAAAAAATAAAAAAACAAAGAAAAAATTTAAAATTTCTTTGTTTTATTTTACTCTATCGGGGTTTTGACTTATGAAACTCGCCCAAGAGGTTTTCTTTGTAGAAGATTTCTTTGCAGTAGTCTTGACACTGCTCAATTCTTCTTTTTGATAGCTATGACAAACTGCCACAGCTAAGGCGTCAGTTGCGTCAAGATGCGAAGGAATCGCCTCAAAATTAAACATTCTCTGTAACATATTTGCCACTTGCTCCTTTGAAGCTGCACCATTGCCTGTAATTGATTGCTTAACCTTACGAGGCGAATATTCAACAAAAGGAATGCTACGAGAAAACGCTGCTGCAATACAAATTCCTTGTGCTCTACCGAGTTTTAACATTGATTGCACATTTTTTCCAAAGAAAGGGGCTTCAATAGCCAATATATCTGGTTTGAAAATATCAATTATTTCAGTAATTTGGTCAAAAAGTTTTTTCATTTTTGTGCTTAAATCATCTTTTGTTCCAAGCACAAGTACGTCCATTTTAAGCAATTGACTTTGCTTTCCTCTTTGTTCTATAATAGAATAGCCTAAAACATTAGTACCAGGGTCAATCCCAAGAATAACTCTTTCTTTCTCCATATTTTTTAGTTGAATTTTTTTACAAAGATACGTTTTTTATATATTAAAAACCTTAAAATCTTTTTGGAAATCCAAGAAGTAGTCGTATATTTGCACATTAAAAATTAGAAAATAGTAATAATTAATAACAAAAAAAGAAAAAAGCGATGTTTAAAGGACACCCAAAAGGCCTTATTTCGGCAGCCTTAAGTAATATGGGAGAGCGTTTTGGCTACTATATTATGAATGCCGTTTTAGTGTTGTTCCTTTGCTCAAAATTTGGTTTGAGTGATGCAACAGCAGCAATTATTTATTCTTGCTTCTATTGCGGAATTTATATCCTTAGTTTAGTTGGGGGTATTATTGCTGACAGAACACAAAACTATAAAGGAACTATTCAAGCTGGTTTGGTAACAATGGCAACAGGATACATCTTGCTTGCAATTCCAATCACAGCAACAGACGCAAATCAAGCTTGGTTATTACCATTAACTTGTTTTGCATTGTTAATGATTGCTTTCGGTAATGGTTTATTTAAAGGAAACTTACAAGCAATCGTTGGACAATTGTATGATAACTTTGAAGCAGAAGAAGCTAAAAAAGGAGAAGAAGCTCTTAAAGTTGCAAAAGACAAAAGAGACTCTGGATTCCAAATCTTCTATGTATTCATTAACGTTGGAGGTTTAATAGCTCCTTTCGTAGCTCCACTTATCAGATCTTGGTGGTTAAAAGTTAATGGATTTATTTATAACGCTAAACTTCCTGCTCTTTGCCACGAACAATTAAATGGTACATTATCAGGAGATAAACTTACAAACTATAATGAATTATCTGCAAGTGCAGTTGTTGAAGCAGGTACAGCATTTGAACCAACTGCATACTTGGAAATATTCAACCAAGGAGTTCACTTCTCTTTCATTGCATCAGTTCTTGCAATGTTGATTTCATTAACAATATTCCTTTGCACAAAGAAAAAACTTCCTACACCTGCTAAAAAAGCTGCAACAGAATCTGTTGGTTATACAGCTGAAGAAAAACTTGCAATGGCAAAAGAAATCAAACAAAGACTTTATGCTTTATTCGCAGTATTAGGAATTGCAATATTCTTCTGGTTCTCATTCCACCAAAACGGAGCATCATTCTCATATTTCGCAAGAGACTTCATGGATACTTCTAAGGTAGCACCTGAATTCTTACAAGCAATCAATCCATTCTTCGTTATCGTATTAACACCAATAATTATGGGATTCTTTGCTATGTTGGCAAGAAGAGGAAAAGCAGTTTCTACACCTCGTAAGATTGCAATCGGTATGGGATTAGCAGCTTTGGCTTACATATTCCTTGCTATATTCTCTTACATTAAGGGTTATCCATCAGCAACTGATTATCTTGCATTGCCTGTTGCAGAACAAGAAGCTTCAAGAGCAGGAGTTTGGGTATTCTTTGTAACATATTTCTTCTTAACAGTTGCAGAGTTATTCATCTCTCCACTTGGATTGTCATTCGTTTCTAAGGTAGCACCTAAACATATGTTAGGTTTATGCCAAGGATTGTGGTTGGGAGCAACAGCAGTTGGTAATGCATTCTTGTTCTTAGGCTCAATGATGTACAATGCTATTCCATTGTGGTTATGCTGGACAGTATTCGTAGTGATATGTCTAATATCTATGGGAGTAATGTTTGGTATGGTTAAATGGCTTGAAAGAGTAGCTAAGTAATATCAAAAATAAATTTTTTCAAAAGAGGTTGAATTTTTATGGGTTCAACCTCTTTTGTTTTTTTATATTGTTGTATATTTGCAAACTCTAAAAAATAAGATTATGGATTTTGAATTGAGAGAAGGTGAAGATTTTATTACTTTAATACAATTATTAAAGGCAGTTGGCGTTTCTTATAATGGTGCAGAGGCTCAACGTATGGTCGTGGAGGAATTGGTGAGTTTGAATGGAGAGTTGGAGACTCGCAAGCGTGCAAAGATAAGAAGGGGAGATGTGGTTAAGGTTTTTGAAACAGAAATAAAGATTAAATAATATAACTAAAAACAATAAAACAAATGGATTTAAGTACAATTCTATCAATCTCAGGAAAACCTGGATTATACAAGTTAATATCTCAAACTAAAACAGGAGCGTTAGTAGAATCCTTATTAGACTCAAAGCGTTATCCTGCATTCTCAAATGAAAAGATTTCTTCTTTGGCAGATATTAGCATTTTCACAATTGATGATGATATTTCTCTACAAGAAGCTTTGCAAGCAATTTATAGAAAAGAAAACGGAGGAGAGTGCATCAATCACAAGGCATCTGAAAGTGAAATAATAGCATATATGAAAGAGGTTTTACCAAATTTTGACGAAGAAAGAGTTTATGTTTCTGATATGAGAAAATTATTTTCTTGGTACAACCTTTTAAATTCTAAGCAACTTATAGATTTAGAAACAGAAGAGGAATAAATATTTCTTTGATTTAAAAAAATAATCCTTTGATTTAATTTCTTATTTCAAAGGATTATTTTTTTGTTTCTTTATTTTTCCCAACGTATAGTTGTGATTAAATAATTAAGGTCGGTTTTTATTCTTTGTATATATGTGGATAAGGAGTCGTTATTAGGAACTGTTTTGCAATGTAGTGCTAAGCGCAAGAAATGTTTTGAACTATCGGTAACGTAGAATTGATAAGGAGAGACTACTTCGCTACCTTTTATTTCAAATATAGTACTGTAAATCTTGTTCTCTGTGTTTTGATATTGTTGTTCAATTATTCCAGAAGAGAATTTTTTGTGTCGATCTAAAAAAGTGTAGCAATCGTTTATCATATATGCTAAAGATGTGTCGGATTTTAATGGAATGTAACTTACGTTTGCTTCAAATCCGTATTTGTCAAACATAATATTGAACCATTTACTATCTTTTTGTTGACTATTAAGCATAGTGATTTTGCCATAATCGGGTATTTCAAAGGTAAATGGAATAAATTCCTCGTCAACAAGAGAATATATAGGTTGAGTTGTTTCTAATAATAGATAGGTTTTTGGTTTTGGGATAGGAGGCTCTTGACTGCAAGAAGAAAAAATCAAGGTCAAGAACAACAAACTAAATAAAAATAGTGTCTTATTCATAAGTAAAAAAATTTTGGCAAAGATAATAAATTTTTATATTAATTTTGTCAATTGTAAAAATAGTTTTAATTTAGCAAGTTGAAAGTTAAAGAAAATTGATATGAAAAAACTACTTTTTTTAATAATAGCATTGTTCCCTTTTATGGGATATTCTCAAATTAGTGTAACATCTGCCAATGGTCAAAATGCAAAAGATTTGTTGGAGACACACTTCTTAGGAGGTGGTATTGAGGTTAGAAATGTTAAGTTCAACGGACAGAATGTTATAAATAGTAATCAAATAGGTTTTTTCTCAAATCCAAATACTACTGCGCCGAATGTTGCTCTTAGCTCAGGAATTGTTATGGTTACAGGAGAGACAAGTGATGCGGCTGCTGGAAATTCTAATGGTATAGTTTCAACTACTTCTAATCCTCCTTTTAGTGGTAGTGATAAATCGGTGCCTTTAAGACTTGTTTTGGACGCACAGGGAAATGCTGCTCAAAGTATGAATGATGTGGCTGTGCTTCAATTTGATTTCGTTTCATCTGGTGAGTATGTTAAGTTTGATTATGTTTTTGCCTCTGAGGAATATCCAGATTTTGTGCATAGTTCATTTAATGATGCGTTTGGTTTCTTTATTTCAGGTCCGTATGATTCGCAAGGAAATCCTGTTAATGAGGGAATACCTTATCAATATAGAAATATAGCTGTTATTCCAGGTACAACAGAGCCTATTACAATTAATACAGTGCATGATCAAAGAGGTTGTCATGATGAGAATTCTGTTTATCATATGACAAATACCAATAATAATTGTAAGATGAACGCTTATACTGTTGCTCTTTCAACAGAAGAGGTTTATGTGGCTCCTTGTTTTACTTATAAATTAGAATTAGTTATTTGTGATGTTGGAGACCAATCTTATAATTCTTGTGTGTTCTTAGGAGCAGGTTCTTTTAAGGTAGATGAGTTTTCTCTTAAACCTATGGCTCCTGCAACAGGTGTAGGAACAGCTTATGTTAAAGGTTGCGATTCTGATACAATTACAATGACTATCAACCGTCCTGCTATGGAAAACGAACAACGTACAATAAATTTCTTTGGTACAGCTGTGGAAGGTGAAGATTTTGAGTTGTTAGACCTTAACGGAAATCCAGCAGGTAGAACTCTTACTTTTGCAGAAGGTGATACAGCTGCTTCTGTAGTTATTAAATTTAAAAACCATCAAGATGATATTCCTGGTGAAAATCTTGAATTAGGTATTGTAACAGAATTTATCAATGAATGTGCTCAGATAGATACAATCTTTATTAATATCACAACTCCAAGTGCGTTTGAATATACAATAAGTGATGATGTTATATATTGCGAAAACGAACTTCCTAAAAATGAAAATGTGGAAATAAATGTAACAGGAGGTGTAGGTGATATAACATACGAATGGTCAGCAGGCGTAACTCCGGATCAAGCAACTAATACGGTTGGTATAACTCAGCCAGCAACAATTTATGTAACGGTTACAGATGCTTGCGAAAGGGAAATAAAAGACTCTATTTCATTTAAAGTGCAAGGTGCTACTGTAACAGCAAGTGTAGATAAACAATTTATATGCGAAGGAGAGGTTGTAAATCTTTCTTCAACACAAGCAGTAGAATATGCTTGGACATCATCAGTTGAAGATCAACTCTTACCAAATAATAATACACAAAGAAATCCACAAGCTCAACCAACAGCAAGTAGTACATATAGAGTTACAATAGTAGATGAAAATGGTTGTGTTGCGAGTGATACAGTAAATGTTGTAGTAGTACCAGCTATAGACGCACAATTATATCTTACACCAACACGCACAAGTGTTTTGAATACACAAATACGTTTTGAAGATCGCACACAAGGTTCTTATTCGAGAGAATGGGATTTTGGAAACGGCGAAACCTCAACTCAAAGTTCGGGAGTAATAGTATATTCTTCAGATGATACAGCTACATATCAAGTAAGATTAATAGCATATAATCAAGCGCATTGTCCAGACACAGCATACGGTACAGTGCAAGTTGTTCCAGAGTTTTCAATCTGGATTCCAACAGCCTTCACGCCAGGAACAGATGATATAAATGCGTATTTTGCACCAGTATTCTCAACAGAAACAGAATTTGAATTTACAATCTATTCTCGTAATGGTGGTAAGATATTTGTGAGTGATGATAAGGTTAAAGCATGGGACGGAAAATTGAAAAATGGAGAATATGCGCCAAATGGAACTTATATATATGATTTGTTTTATAGAGATGGAGATGGTTTATTGCAGAGAAGAACGGGAAATGTAGCTTTAATAATGATAGGAAATCATGGCGAATAAAATGGACTTTTCAATAATTACCATTGATAGATTAGAATCTACACAAAGTTATTTAATAGAATTATCGAATAAAAGTGAATTGCAAGAGGGCGTTGTTGTAAATGCCCTTTCGCAATTTAAAGGGGCAGGGCAATTTGATAATAAATGGGAAAGTGAAGATGGGAAAAACCTTACTTTTTCTTTGTTGTTGAAGCCTTGTTTCTTGAATCCGTGTAATCAATTCCTTTTAACACAAGTTTTGTCTTTGGCAATCTCAGATTTTCTTTTGGAATATATAGATAAAAATGTGTATATAAAATGGCCAAATGATATATATGTAGGCAGAAATAAGATTTGTGGAATACTTGTAAAGAATCAATTATTAGGAAGTGTGTTTGAAAATTCTTTTTGTGGGATAGGCTTAAATGTAAATCAAGAGACATTTCCTCCGCTTCCTAATCCAACTTCTTTAATTATAGAAGCAGGTAAAGAATTTGATTTAGAAAATGTTTTGCAACAAGTTTTAAAATATATAGATTTTAGATATACTCAATTAAAACAAGGGAAAATAGAACTATTGCAGCAAGATTATATGAAAAGATTGCTCTATAATGGAGTATTTGCAAGGTATATATATAAAGGTAGGGAAATTGAAGCGAGGATTTTTGATGTTAATGATTTTGGACATCTTTTGCTTGAAGAAAGAGGAGGAAATACCATTTGTTGTGAATTGAAAGAGATTTCTTTCATTCATAAAATGTAGCTTAAATTAAATATAGCGGTCATTCCTGAAACTGGCGACCTTGTTGTTCTTTCAACTGCGGAAGTTTATCTTGTGCCTTGTTACAAATATAAATTAGAACTTGCAATTTGTGATGTGAATGACGCAGTTTGGAACTTTTGTGTATTTCTGGGTGCGAATTCTTTTAAGGTTGAAGAATTTTCGCTTAACAAAATGACACATTCATCTTTGGTACAGCAATAGAGTGCGAAGATATTTAAATGGTAATCCAATATATGATTTGTTTTGTAGAGATGGAAATGGTTTGTTGTAGAAAAAAACGGGTACAGTATCCTTGATAAAGTAGAAAATAAAGCAAAGAATTAGAAAAATATTTCAAAGAAATAATAAAATAAAACAAAGAAAAATTTATTTTTTTCTTTGTTTTATTCTTTTAAGGCTTTGTTTTGGTGATTTGGTAATAAAATTCATGAAAATAATGTAAAATTTTACTTATTGGAAATGAGGTAATTGTAATTTTTTATGCAAAAAAAGTTCAAGAAAGTTTGGTGCGAAATAGATTTTGTTATACCTTTGCAAACGCAAATGAGGGCAAGAACGTTCCTTGAAAGAAAATAACGAAAATATTTTGCAGGAAAGAAAAAAAATTGTAACTTTGCAAAGTTGTTCAAAGCCTTTTAGCGAAGTGATATTTGAAAGAATATAATGAAGTATGCCGATGTAGCTCAGCTGGCCAGAGCAGCTGATTTGTAATCAGCGGGTCGGGGGTTCGAATCCCTCCATCGGCTCACTTTTTAGAGTGGGGGAGAGTCGCATAGTGGCAATTGCAACAGACTGTAAATCTGTCCTCTTCGGAGTTCGGTGGTTCGAGTCCACCCTCTCCCACGAAAAGAATGAGGATTGTTCTTTATATTAAAATGCGGAAGTAGCTCATTTGGTAGAGCGATAGCCTTCCAAGCTATAGGTGGCGGGTTCGAGCCCCGTCTTCCGCTCAAATGAGACAAAAATGAGAGCGAGTCATGCTTTTTTGATTCGTTCTCATTGTTGTAGGGAAGAGTTTGTGCCGTTGTAGCTCAGTGGTAGAGC
>CALDHX010000053.1 GCA_937901525.1 uncultured Bacteroidales bacterium | reverse complement strand
ACAATATGCAGACAATAATAATATATATAATAATAAATATAATAATAATTATAATAAAGAAAAAATTAAAAATAAAAAAGAAAAAAGATGAATGTATTTTTGATGTTTAAATTCACCAACAAACAACATCGCAAAAGGCAGTGTGAAAAAGAAATTGATTGTGGAATAAGAAAAGAAAAAAAGCAACCGAAATTGGTTGCTTTTTTTATTTATTTTTTGTTGCCTTGGTTTGCAACTTCGTCCATTAGTTTTTGTAATGTTTCAGGGTCTGCAAGGAAACGATCGTTTTGTAGTGTTAAATCGTCATTTAATTCAAATAAGTAAGGTATTCCTGTTGGTATGTTGAATTTAATGATTTCTTCGTTTGTCATATTTTTTAGTGTTTTTACGATTCCACGAAGTGAGTTGCCGTGTGCTACTACTAAAACTGTGTCGAAGGTTTCAAAGGCTTTTAAAATGTTGTTTTGATAGAATGGCATAAGACGATTGATGCAGTCTTGTAGTGATTCTGTTAATGGTAATTCTGCTTTATCAATGCCTGCGTAACGTGGGTCTTTGTATGGTGAACGTTCATCGTCTGCTTCTAAGGCTGGTGCTTGTACATCGAAGCTTCTTCTCCATAGTAATACTTGGTCTGCTCCAAATTTTTCTGTTGCTTCTGCTTTGTTTTTGCCTTGAAGGTCGCCGTATGATTTTTCGTTTAATCTCCAACTTTTTTCAACTGGTAGATAATCCATATTCATTGAATCAAGTATGCCGTTAAGGGTTTTGATTGCTCTTTTAAGGTATGAAGTGAAACATAGTTGTGGCTTTATGCCTTCTTCTTTTATTGCTATACCTGCTTTATAGGCTTCTTCTACACCTTGTGCTGTTAGATCTACGTCTGTCCAACCTGTGAATAGGTTTAATAAATTCCATTCGCTTTGTCCGTGTCTTACTAAGATAAGTTTTTTCATATTTATTTTATTTTTTATGTGTTTGTTCTATTTTGCTTGTGTCTAATGGTTTTCCTGTTTTGCCAAGTATTGATAGTGTAAGTATTATGATGCCTATTGCAATAAATGGTATTGAAAGGATTTGTCCCATATTTAATATCATGTTTGCTTCCCATGCTTCTTGTACTTCTTTCCAGTTTTCTATGATTAGTCGTGAGGTGAATGCAAGGATTAAAAATAGTGAGAAGAGTAGTCCTGGTATTGTTTTTCTATTGTTTTTTATGTAAGTGAATAATAGAATGATGAATGTGATAAAGTATGATATTGCTTCGTAGAGTTGTGTTGGGTGTTTTGCAATTGTTTCTCCGTTTCTAACAAAGATAAATCCCCAATTGCTATTTGTGGCTATGCCGTAGATTTCGCTATTGCAAAGATTGCCAAGGCGTATGAATAAACCTGCAAGGGCTACTACTATTACTAAGCGATCAAGGGTCCAAAGCATTGTTAGTTTTGTTTTTCTTGCGTAAAGGTATATTGCGATTATTATTCCGATTGCTCCTCCGTGTGAGGCTAATCCTTGGTAGCCTAAAAATTTCCAACCTTGTTGTGTTTCGGTTATTGGGAGTAGCATTTCTATGAAGTGTGAAAAGCTTGAAAGGTAGTAAGATGGTTCATAGAATAGACAATGCCCTAAACGTGCTCCGATTAGTACGCCAAGAAAGACGTATATGCTTAGTTTGTCTAATAGGGCTGTGGAAAGGTTTTCTTTTTGAAAGACTGCTTTTTGTAGTAATATATATCCTGCTATAAAGGCTAAGGCAAATAGTAGGCTATACCATCTTACAAATCCGAATAACATTGGATCGAAATCCCAAATGATAGCGTTTAACATAAGTATTTTTGTTTGTTTTTGTTTGTATTGTGTGGCAAAGATACAACAAAAAATATCATTGTTTTATTTATTTAGTAAAAAAGTTGTATCTTTGCAAATTGAAAAAATAGGAATGACTATGATAAATATAAGTTTACCTGATGGTAGCGTAAAGCAATTTGAAGCGGGAGTAACTCCTTTTGATGTGGCTAAAAGCATAAGTGATGGTTTGGCAAGAGCTGTTGTTAGTGCGAGTGTTAATGGACAAATAGTTGAACTGAATAGAACGATAAATGAGGATTGTTCTTTGCGTTTGTTTACTTGGAACGATGCAGAGGGTAAACATACTTTTTGGCATAGTTCTGCTCACTTAATGGCGGCTGCTGTTTTGGAGCTTTATCCTGAGGCTAAGTTTGGTATTGGACCTGCTATTGAAAATGGCTTTTATTATGATATAGATTTTGGTGAAAAGGTTCTTTCAAGTGAAGATTTTCCTAAGATAGAGGCTAAAATGCAAGAAATAGCTAAGGCTGGTGTTGGTTTGGTTAGAAGAGAGGTTTCTAAGGCTGAGGCTTTGAAATTCTTTGCAGATAAAGGTGAGGTTTATAAAACTGAACTTATAGAAGAGTTGGAAGATGGCTCTATTACTTTCTATGAAAGTGGTAAATTTATTGACTTATGTAAAGGTCCACACTTAGTGGATTTCTCTTCTATTAAGGCTATTAAAATCCTTTCTTTGGCTGGTGCTTATTGGAGAGGTGATGAAAAAAGAAAACAATTAACAAGATTATATGCTATAACTTTCCCTAAAAAGAAAGAATTAGATGAGTATTTGGCTCTTTTGGAAGAAGCAAAGAAAAGAGATCATAGAAAATTGGGTAAAGAGTTAGAATTATTTGCTTTTTCTCAAAATGTTGGTCAAGGTTTGCCTCTTTGGTTGCCAAAAGGAACTGAACTTCGTCAAAGATTGGAAAATTTCTTGAAGAAAGTTCAAAAAGATTATGGTTATCAACAAGTAATGACTCCTCATATTGGTGATGTTCATTTGTATAAGACTTCTGGACACTATCAAAAGTATGGTCAAGATTCTTTCCGTACAATCACAACTCCTTTTGAGGGTGAAGAGTATTTGTTGAAGCCAATGAATTGTCCTCACCATGTTGAAATTTATAAACTTAAACCTCATTCATATAAGGATTTACCTTTACGTTTAGCTGAATTTGGAACGGTTTATCGTTATGAACAATCAGGAGAATTGCATGGTTTGACAAGAGTGCGTTCATTTACTCAGGACGATGCTCACATATTCTGTACTCCTGAACAATTGAAAGAGGAGTTCTGTAAGGTAATTGATATTGTTTTATATATATTCAAAACTTTGAAGTTTGAAAATTTCACTGCTCAAATTTCTTTAAGAGATCCTAATAATACTGAAAAGTATATCGGTTCTGATGATGTTTGGGAAAAAGCAGAAAGAGCTATTATTGAGGCTTCTGCTGAAAGAGGTTTGAAAACTGTTACAGAAGTTGGAGAAGCTGCTTTCTATGGTCCAAAGTTAGATTTTATGGTGAAAGATGCCATAGGAAGAAAGTGGCAATTAGGTACTATTCAAGTAGATTATAATCTTCCTGAACGTTTTGAGTTGGAATACACAGGAGCAGATAATCAAAAGCATAGACCAATTATGATCCATCGTGCACCTTTTGGTTCTATGGAGAGATTTGTCGCTGTATTGATTGAACATACTGCGGGTATTTTCCCACTTTGGCTTACTCCTGAACAATTTATTATTCTTCCAATTTCAGAGAAATATGAGGAATATGCGAAAAAAGTATTATCTTTGCTCGCTCAATTGGATTTAAGAGGTAGTATTGATGATAGAAACGAAAAGACTGGTAAGAAAATTCGTGATGCAGAAATGGCAAAAATACCTTTTATGCTGATAGTTGGAGAAAAAGAAGAGGCAGATGGCACTGTATCGGTTCGCCGTCATAAAGAAGGTGATTTAGGAACAATGTCAATTGAGGCTTTTGCAGAAAAAGTAAATGAATTAGTAAAAGAAGAATTAAAATAAAAATAGTATAAATTAAACAATAGGAGGAACGCATCATAGCAACACCACAACAATTTACAAAAGGTAGAGGACCACAAAAAAAAGAAGAACAACATAGGATTAATGAAAGAATAGACGCTCCTATGGTTAGAGTGGTCGGAGAAAATATCGAAACCGGTATTTATAGTATTAAAGAAGCCCTTAGCATGGCAGACGAAATGGGATTGGACTTGGTAGAAATATCTCCAAATGCTAACCCACCAGTTTGTAAGTTGGTAGATTATCAAAAATTGCTTTACGAACAAAAAAAGAAACAAAAGGAAATAAAAGCAAAATCTGCCAAGATAGTTGTAAAAGAAATCCGTTTAGGACCTCAAACCGATGAACACGATTTCAATTTTAAACTAAAACATGCTATTAAATTCCTTCAAGAAGGAAATAAAGTTAAGGTAGATGTGTTTTTCAGAGGAAGAACAATTGTGTATAAAGAACAAGGAGAAACACAGTTGTTGAAGTTTGCAGAAGCATTGTTTGATTATGGAAAACCAGAAATGATGCCGAAGTTAGAGGGTAAGAGAATGATAATGATAATTGCCCCTAAGAAATAGTTTTTAATAGAGAAAATAACAATAAAGAATATAGAATCGAATTTATAAACAATTTAAAAAGGACGTAAGATGCCAAAAATGAAAACCAAATCTGCTGCTAAAAAGAGATTTTCAGTAACAGGTTCAGGAAGAATCAAGAGAAAGCACGCGTATCACAGCCATATTCTAACTAAAAAATCTGTTAAGAGAAAAAGAATATTGGCAAGTACTTCTGTACTAAGTGGTGCTGACGAGCCAAGAATAAGAGAAATGATTTAATTAAAGGAGTTATTAACCATTGTATTTAGCTAAACAAGTGTCTTAAAATAAAAAAAAGAAAGAAAAGACCGCTAATACGAAAAAAAATTAAAAGTTATGCCAAGAGCAGTCAATGCAGTAGCGTCGAGAGCACGCAGAAAAAAAATCCTTAACCGTACCAAAGGTTATTGGGGAAGAGGTAAAAACGTATGGACCGTAGCAAAAAATAAATGGGAAAAAGGTCAAACATACGCTTACCGTGATAGAAAAAATAAGAAAAGAGAATTTAGAGCTTTGTGGATTAACCGTATCAATGCAGCTTGTCGTATGAACGATATATCTTACTCTGTATTTATAGGATTATTACACAAAAATAACATAGAGCTTAACCGCAAAGTGTTAGCAGACTTAGCCCTAAATAATCCTGAGGCTTTCAAAGCAGTAGTAAATCAAGTAAAGAAGTAGAATTAGTAAAATCGCATAAAGGAGGAATAAAATGGGTAAACCAGAGTTAATGAAATATGTGGATAGCTTAACAGAAATTAAGCAATATCCTGAGTTCAAAGCAGGAGATACTATCTCAGTATCTTATAAAATTAAAGAAGGAAACAAAGAACGTATTCAAACTTTCCAAGGTGTGGTTTTACAACGTTCAGGAAGCGGTACAACAGAAACTTTCACTGTTAGAAAAATATCAAGTGGAGTAGGAGTAGAAAGAATATTCCCTATAACATCTCCATTTATAGATTCTATCGTTGTGAATAAACGTGGAGTTGTTCGCCGTGCAAGAATCTTCTATTTGAGAGGACTAACAGGAAAGAAAGCCAGAATCAAAGAAAAGAGATTCTAAGAAAAAAGAAAATAAAACATTCTTATTGTTATTTAAAAGAAGAGAGTGCAATTTGCATTCTCTTTTTTATTAGAAAATAATGAATATTTGAAAAAATATTTATAAATTTGCACTAAGACTAATTTTAATCATATAATTACTAATTAAAATGAAAAAGAGTTTATTTTTTATCTGTATTTTATTGAATGCTAGTGTGATTTTTGCACAAGAACAATTTAGAATAGATGGCTTAATTTATGAAGTAATAGGAGAAAATAAAGTAAAAATTGTTCAATGTATTAAAGATTATCCAGAAATAGAAGTACCAGAAATGGTTACAAACAACAATGAAGTTACTTATCAAGTTACTTCAATTGGTACAAAAGCTTTTTATGGTTTAACTAAGCTACAAACACTTTTTATTCCAAATAGCGTAAGAGAAATAGGCAATTATTGTTTTGAAAGTTGTAGTGCATTAAACTCAGTTATCCTTTCTGATAATTTAAGATTTATAAGCAGTGGAATGTTTAAGAATTGCACAGCTTTAATCAATGTAAATCTACCCGATAGCCTTGTTTCAATAAGACATGGAGCCTTTTCAGGTTGTAAAAACCTAACTTCAATCCAACTTCCAGAAGGAATGAAAGAAATAGAAGATTACGCTTTTGCATATTGTGCTAATCTACAATCAGTAAACATACCAAAATCAATAACTTTTATAGGAGATTACGCCTTTTTTGATAGCAAAGTAAAACTTGATCCAATAATAGATGAAGAAATATTAGAAGAAGACGAAGAACAAGGCATATTAAAAGATAATTACTACTTAGTTAATAACAATATTTACCTAAACAAAAACAATAGATTCGTAACAAATACCAATATTCCATTAGTATGGTTGATGCCAGAGCATAAATCAGTATTTGGAGCAGGATTTTTATCATTTATCTTACCAGGTTTTGGACAATTATACGCAACAAATTGGGATAAAGGTTGGGAATATGCCGCTTGGACAATAGCAGCTTATCCTACAATAATGATTGGAGCAGAATTAATAAAGAATGGTAAATACACCGAATCAACAAAAGAAATGTGTACTTATGTTCAAGTCATAACAACTTGCATACATTTTATTGTTGGTGTAGCCTCAGCAATAGATGCAGTGGAATTAGCAAAGAAAGTAAACATACAAAATGGTTATATGTCATTTAATCTTAATGAAAAGTTCTCATTAGGCATAAGACCAGATGTTTCTTACAATAACTTCCTTAATCCAACAACTAATTCAGGCGTAATAACAACAGGATTAGGACTTTCTCTAAGTTTTTAAAAGGATTATTTAAGAAATTCTTTGATTACAAACGTATTTCCTCCAAAGGTGCAGAAGTTATTCTCATCATACTTAACCTCGCAATTTGTTCTTCCTTTTCTTGAAATATTTTTGTTGCGAATTGCTATTGAGCGAATCTGTGGTTTTAAATTCAAATTATTTACTCTGTTGAGAGTAGATATTATGAAATTAGAAAAATTCTTTCCAGCCTTTATTTGATTCATAACATCATCATTTCCGTGTTTTAGTTCAATGAGTAATATATATAGTTGATTGTTGTTTGTACAAAATAAGATGTAATCACACATAGAATGAGCACCTTTAATTTTATTTAAAAAAGGGAAAATATCTTTTTTGTCAAACGAATATGAAGAAAAAACTACACCTTTATCCTCAATAGGTATAGACATGAACATGTCTTTTTGTTCTTCTTTTAATATTTTTTCCCCATTTTTAAAACTTTGAACAAGAAGACTATCCAATAAAGATAAAATATTATTCATCATATTTCACAGAGTAATAAAGTCGTTCTGAAATATCGTTTTGTTTATCAATTACCGAATCCATTGCATCGATATTAAAACCTGTTTCAGTTACAGGAACTTGTTCAATAGTGATTTTACTATCGTTTGAATTTTTGAATTTGAAACTATAAACACCTAAATCTTCTTGATTGATATATTCATCTGCTTTATAGTCAAATTCTTTTGCATTCTTCATTACAGAAGGTTTGTCTTTTCTTGAAAGAATTAAAAGATTGTTTAATTCTCTTACAATATAGTCGCTGTGAGTACTTATTAATAAACGGAAACCCTTGATAGCCAAACGAGCAAAAATTCTAGTTAATATAATTTGATTTGCAGGGTGAAGATTGATTTCTGGCTCATCTATTATTATCAAATCGTTTTCGTTTGCTCTGTGTTTTAAATAAACTATCAAACTAGATAAAGTCTTAATGATAGAAGCAGTCATTTGTATAGGAAGTTTTGTTGAAGGAGAGATTTTAGGTGTAAATTCAATTTCTCCATCGTTAGAAATATCTACCTTTCCTAAAAGCAATTCTCTTTCTAACTCCTCTGCGAAATCAAAAAACTTACTTTTTTTCTTTTTTATCTCCGCCAAATCATCAGCAATCTCTAATTCATCACTTATTGCTAAAGGGTATCTTTTAAAATCTAATAAAGATTTAATTTTACCTATGTTTTTTTCTTTATCTATTGTGAGTTTTAAATCATCTAATGTGTTTTGCTTGCGAATAGAAAGCTGTTTGCTGAATGTGTTTATGGAATTTCTCTCAACAGGAAACATAACTACATTTGTGATAGGATATAATGCAAGAGAAGTCTCAATATATGATTCAATGAAATATCGAGAAAAGTTAATAGTTTTCTCAGAAATATTTTCGTTGATTATAGATAATGTTAGTTGATCGTCATCTTTATTTTTCGTTAAGGATAAATCTAAATCAAAAATATTAACACGACTATCAATTTTAGAAGATATAATTCTTGATTTAAAATCTTCTTTTGTTTCAGTGTCTTCAATTCTAAATTCGGAAAACAATTTTTCTGACTCATTTATTCCTATTCCAAAAATTTCGGGGAGAGATTCTTTTGTTTCTTCTAATTTCGATTGTTTGAAATCAAAAATGGATTGAAAATCAATATTAATATTAATACTGCGATTAGAAATAAGATGATCTGCAATTTCAGTATTATCGCTAATTCGTATGTTTCTTGTTAATAACCTATAGATTATATAAGCTAAGTAAGTTTTACCTGTGCCGTTTTGACCACAAAAAAGACTGATTTTTTTAGATAAATCTATGGTTCCTTCACTAATAATGCCAAGATTAGATATTTTTATTTTCATTTTGAAAGTGTTTTCAAGTTATAAGTGTGCAAATATACAAAATTTTCAATTTATTCCTTTTCTTTTTTGTTTTTTCTTTGAAATATTTCAGGGATTGAGCCGAATTGTTTGCGATAGAATAGTCCGACTCCTTGTGTGAATGGAGCGATGTTATATTTTGTAAAATCGTTTGCATTAGAGCGATTGAAGACTCTTACTCTAAACGCATCTGTCATTTTATATTCCACGTATGCATCTCCAATTATTGCATTAGTTTCTTGATTAGCTGTTGAGATATTATCGCCTGTACCAAAACTTGAATTAACATTTATAGCCCAACGACCATAATCTCTTGATAAATTCACATCAAATTGTTCTGCTGTTGTTTCCGTACCACGAGAATAATTCATATTGACATCTACTATCTTGATTACATCAGTTAGCATACCACTTATTTGTCCGAAAGCAGCCTCAAAAGCTGAGGAAATACCTGTTTCCATCACAGTGTTTTCATAATTTCCTTCTGAGGAATAGAATTGATGTAGAAATAGGAGGGAAACGGTTTGTTCCAACATTGCTTTTTCATTGTTTCTGTCTATGTTCATAAACAATCTCTCAACAGTATTGTCATCAGTGTTAGGTAATCTTATATCAAATTTTGGTTGTGGGTTCATCATACTACCATTTAATTTGATAATGGAATGAACATCTACCGCTTTTGAATATTCCGAACCAAGAATCGGCATAAGTGAAGCCTTTGTTTTATAAACTGCTTGCAAATCTAAATTACCTCCTGCCGGTTCTCCTGTCCAAGATAAAGTACCTCCTTGTTCTATGTCAAAGGTTTTTGCCATCATATTCATAACAGACATCTTAAACTGTCCGTTATCTATTTCTAAGGTTCCCATTAACGACAAATCGCCTCCGCTACTTAAATCTATTCTTAAATCTCCATTACCTTTTGCACTTAAATCACCTTTTAATTGATTGAAATCCATAGGAATAATTAATTGAGCATCTGGATTTACATTCAAATCAACAACTATGTTATAACTAAGTGAAGTTTCCTCTTCTTGTTTTTCTATTTTAGGTAATAGAATTTCATTATTTGTTGTAGTATCTTGTATTGTTACGAATTTAATGAAAGAGTTTTGAGTAGCGGAAGTTTTAGAAGAAACAGGAACCGTTAAGTTTGTTCCTCTTTCAGTGCGAGCAGCTACGTTTATATCTATGTGTTGCAGATTTCCTTTTATATCTGCTGTTGCAGAAGCAAAGGCTGTACCATAATACATTTGTTCTGAGTATTCATCTGTGTCTAATATTTTTAGTTTATCTGCTACTGCATTTATGTCAATGTTAAATTCTGAAAAATTTTTGTGATTTAGATTTCCGTTTAATATGATTTTATTTTTTTGATTATCGGCAAGTGTGAAGTTTTTAAAAGAGAAAGTATTGTTGTTTAAATATATTTTGTCAGAAAAGTTGTAAGTAGTATTTAGCATATCAATTTTTAAGTGAGCATTCTTTATTTCTAATTCTCCATCAATGTTTGGTTGGGTGAAAGGACCTTTTATTTTAAGATTTTTGGTGTAGAGGGTACCTCCGATGCTTGAAGAGAAAGATGAAAGGTAGTTTTCTATTAATTTTAAGTTGAGTTCATCGGTTGAAAGTGTCAAATCAAGGTTATCAGTTTTGCTTTTAGGGTTGATAAATCCCTTTATATAAAGAGGTAATATTGTTTTGTTGTTAGAGTTTTTATATTGCATCTTAATAGTTGTTGCAAATATATCTTGCGAAAGTGAATTATTGATATTGAAAGTAGCGTTTCCAAGAGATATATTATTGAAGTATAAATTGTTTATCACTAAATTTGAAGTAAGAGTAAGACCTGTTAGAATGTTTCTTAACACTACTCTTTCATTGATTTCACCTTTTATGTTCAATCCAAAGTATTGAAGTACGGGGTTAAAAGCTGATATGTCTAAGTTTTTAAATACTACATCTAACTTATTGTTTGGTTTGTCCGATATATCACCATTTAATGTTATGCTACCTTTATTTTGTTTTAATCCAAAATTCATTAATCTTAAACTATTATCAAAATAATTAATAGAGTGATTAGAGTTGAGTTCTATCCTTGAATTAGAAATATCTATCAAAGAATTAGAAAAAGAACCAAGAAGACCATTTTCACTTAAAAATCCTTTGAAGTTTAATTGAGTGCTTAGTTCATTTTTATCACCCATTCCGGCTTTTAAACCAAGTTCTATATCGTTTCTATTGAATTTTAATTGTAGGCTATTTTCACTTATGTTTAAACTATCGGTAAGTTTTATATCGTTAATAGAGATTTTGTTGTAGAAGTTTCCGTTATGGGTTTTTGATAACAGAGATATGTCTTTAAAGGCGTAGGTGTCGTAGATGAAATAATCGGAATTGAGTTCAAGATTCAAATCTTGTTCAGGAGAAATATTAGCAGTTAAAATACTTTGAGGAGCTATGTGCATATTAAGAGCTAAAAGCTCACTAAGAGTTGCGAAATCCTTAACTTCAAGTCTTAGATTTATTTTATTTTTTCTTTGATTTTTTTCAATTTTTCTTTGATTTTTTTCGTTTTTTCTTTGATTTTTTGACAGCAATGAAAAGTCTGGTATGTAATTGTTAATGAAGCTTGTAACACTCTCTGTTAATCCATCTATCGAGTATTGCCCTTCGGCTACAAATGAAAAAATATTAGAATTGAGAGTTAGAATGTTTGCAGTACTGTCGTTTCTTGTTCTTATATTTAAATAATCTATGTCATAGTTTTTTGTTTGGGTTGTAATCATTGCATTTCTAAAATCAATAAATCCTCTAAGCGAGTCTAAAACAAAGCCGTTTAGTCTTGCAACTATATCTGCTGAGATAAGGGTTGTTGTATCGGGAAATGAAAAGAAGTTCATTTTTTGAAGATTTACTTCATTCAAATCGCCTCTTAATACTAAACTCATATTGTTTAATAAATCCATTTCGCAATTTAGGTTAATCATTGCGGCATTGTCTATAACATCACAAGTAGCATTAACAACGCCTTCTTGCATTTCTCCCTCTATTTCAATTGTGTTATATCTGTTTCCGTTGATGTTAAAGTTTTCTACTGCCGCTATTAGTTCGCATTTTAAGTCTTTTAAATCTCCAACCTTAGCTTTTGCATCTACATGAAGTTTTCCATCTCCAAGTATATCAACTCCTAAGAATTTACCAATATTAAAGTTAGGTGATTCTATATTTGCTTGATAGGTTATGTTTTCTTGTGGGTTTTCTCTGTTAGAGCTTCCTTTTAGGTTTATGTTTCCTAATTGTGTGGAAAATTCTCCTATTGCTTCAAAATTATGTAGAAGACCTTTAAATTCTGCCTTTGCATTGATTTGTCCTAAGCTATGTAATAATTCGGGTAGTTTTACATTAGCAAGCATTTGTCCAAATTCTATTTTGTTGAAATCCTCACTTGAACTTCTTAACTCGTCTAATTGTACATCAAAAACTGTCTTTTCCATATCTGGCAAGCCTTTTACATAGCCTTTCCCTTTGATGTATGTATCGCCTGTTTTGACTTCGAGGAAGGAACATTTTGCATCGGCAACCGTTCCTTTGATAATTGCTCCGATTTCACATTTTTGGTCAAAACCTTTTAGCATAGGAGCCCAATAAGTTGCGTCTTTTAGTCCAGCCTTACTGCCTTTTTGAAGGAAAAGGAAGCAATCAGCAGAGTCTATAAAGTAAGAATAGGTTTTCCAAGAGGTTGTTTTTATGCTTGCGTGTAGTCTTAAATCCGATTCGGCAGTTTTTACTCTCATACTCTTGCAAACTATTCCTTTTGGACTGACAGTGAATTTACCTTTTAAGTTTTCCAAAATCATTCCTGAACGTTCTTTTGCAGAAAAGCGTTTTATGTTTACGTTTATCGAGTCGTTGATTACAACAATATCGTCTAACACACCATTAATTTCTCTGTATTGCATGTGATTGATAGCAACTCCAAATTCAGGAATAGGAGTAGGGCTGTCATTTAGGTTAAGAGCAAAATTAACGTTGTTTAATCTACATCTATCTACCTTTATAACGTAAGGAGCTTTTGGTTTATCATCTTTTGGTTTGTCGCTTTTGAAATAATCTATGATGAAATTCAAATTTAATTTACTATTCTCTATTGTAAGGTTAAAGTTTACATCATCAAGCCTTACAGATGAAAATTCCAATCCTTTAACAAATTCTAATTTCTTTAAACTTGCCTCTAAATAGCCTACGGTAGCTACTGTGTCTTTATTTGGATTTTCAAGATAAACATCTTTTAAGCCAACGGTTAAAAAAGGTCTTATTTCTAATCCACCGATAGAGACTTTGGCTTTCCATTCTTTTGAAAAAAAATCGGAAGCCTTAGCAGCTAAGAAAGATTGTATAATGGTACTATTGAGAATTGCAATAAAGAGATAAAGGAAAATAAATATCCCCAAAAGCGTTTTTCCAAACACTTTTGCAATCTTTAATGATATGTTTTTAAAATTATGTTTTTTCATTTAATAAACTCGTTTGCAAATATACATCTTTTTTTTACTATCTTTGCAATATAAATTTAATATTATGAATTACATTTTAGCAATAGAGTCTTCTTGTGATGATACCTCGTGTGCAGTAATTGATAGTGAATTTTGTGTTTTATCAAACGTTACAGCCTCGCAAGATGTTCACAAAGAATATGGTGGAGTTGTGCCGGAACTTGCTTCAAGGGCACATCAACAAAATATTATTCCGGTTGTAGATAAGGCTTTGAAAGATGCAAAAATTACAAAGCATGATATTGCAGCAGTAGCCTTTACAAGAGGTCCGGGACTTATGGGTTCGCTTTTGGTTGGTGTTAGTTTTGCAAAAAGTTTTGCTCGTGCTTTGAATATACCTCTTATAGATGTGAATCATTTAGAGGCACATGTTTTGGCTCATTTTATAAAAGATACTCCTCAGCAAAAGGTTCCTGAGTTTCCTTTCTTGTGTTTACTTGTTTCAGGAGGTAATACTCAAATTGTTTTGCTTGAAAGTCCAAGAAAAATGCAAGTAATAGGAAAGACAATTGATGATGCAGCAGGAGAAACAATAGATAAGGCAGCAAAAATTCTTTCTTTGCCATATCCGGGAGGTCCTCATATTGACAGATTAGCAAAAGAAGGAAATCCGGTTTTGAGTTTTTCTCAAAGTCATATAAAGGGTTATGATTATAGTTTTTCGGGTTTAAAAACAAGTATCTTATATACATTAAGAGATAAGTTGAAAGAAAATCCTTCTTATATGGAAGAAAATTTAAAAGATATTGCTGCATCTGTTCAAAAGGCTGTTGTGGATTCTCTTTTGAAAAAGTTTGAGAAGGCAATGAAGGATTTTAAAATTAAAACTATTGCAGTAGCAGGAGGAGTGAGTGCAAATTCGGAATTAAGAACAAGATTGCAACAATTGGGTGATAAATATTCTTGTGAAGTGTTTATTCCTAAGTTTTCTTATACAACAGATAATGCGGCAATGGTTGCAGCAGCAGGTTTATTTAAATATATGGATAAGGATTTCGCTCATATAGGATTGACAGCTTACGCAAGATAAAAGAAAATGAAAATATTTATTGTTGGTTATATGTTAAGTGGGAAAAGTACAATTGGAAAACGATTGGCAAAGCGTTTGAATTACACTTTCATTGATACCGATAAGGAAATAGAAAGGCATTATAAATTGAGCGTAAGTGATGTTTTTAGAAAATATGGAGAAGAAGTTTTTAGATTATTAGAAAGAAAAATTCTCTTATCCTTAGAAAAAGAAGATAATATTGTAGTTTCAACGGGAGGAGGTCTTGTTTGTTTCAACGATAATATGAAATGGGTAAAAGAAAATGGACTTTCTATTTATTTGAAACTTAGTCCACAAGCAATTGTTGCAAGACATAAAGTTGCAAAACGAGCAAGGCCATTGTTGCAAAATAAAACCGAAGAAGAATTGCTTGAATATATAGAAAAAACTCTTGAAGAAAGAGAGAAATTTTATAATCAAGCAGATTTTTCTTTTGAGGCTTTGAGTTTGAAAGTAGAAGAAATAATCAAAATAATTTCTTAAAGAAAGTTTTTTTAATTACCTTTGCAATTCGTTATTTCATTCAAAAAAATAATTGACTATTATGCATAACACAAAATACATTTTTGTTACAGGAGGAGTTACTTCCTCATTAGGAAAAGGGATAATATCCTCTTCATTAGCTGTTTTGCTAAAATCAAGAGGCTATAAAGTAACAATACAAAAGTTAGATCCTTACATAAATATAGATCCGGGTACGTTGAATCCTTATGAACACGGAGAATGTTATGTAACAGAAGATGGTGCAGAAACAGATCTTGATTTAGGACATTACGAAAGATTTACAAATGTAAGAACCTCACAAGCAAATAACGTAACGACAGGACGTATCTATCAAGCTGTTATAGAAAAAGAAAGAAAAGGCGACTATCTTGGAGGAACTGTTCAAGTGATTCCTCATATTACAGATGAGATTAAAAGAAGAGTTAAGCTTTTAGGTGAAACAGGAGAATACGATTTTGTAATTACTGAAATAGGAGGAACTGTTGGAGATATAGAATCATTACCTTTCTTGGAAAGTATAAGACAATTAAAATGGGAATTAGAAGGTAATGCAATAGTTGTTCACTTAACTTATATACCTTATCTTGCCGCAGCAGGAGAGTTAAAAACTAAACCTACACAACACTCTGTTAAAGAAATGTTGCAACAAGGTATTCAACCAGATATTATAGTTTGTAGAACAGAACACGACCTTTCAGAAAGCGTTAGAGATAAAATTTCATTATTCTGTAACGTTGAAAGAGCAAGTGTAATAGAATCAAAAGATGCTTCAACAATTTATGAAGTGCCTCTTAATATGTTAAAAGAAGGATTAGATACACAAGTATTAAAGAAATTAGGTCTTACAGCAAAAGGAGAACCTAATTTAGAAAAATGGAAATCTTTCCTTTATAGACTTAAAAATCCATTAACAGAAGTAACAATAGGTTTAGTAGGTAAGTATGTTGAATTAAAAGATGCTTACAAATCAATATCAGAAGCCTTTATTCACGCAGGAGCTACAACACAATGCAATGTAAAACTTAAATGGATTCATTCAGAAAAGTTAGAAGAAAATCCAAATGCCTTAGAAGAACAACTAAAAGGTTTAAAAGGAATCTTAGTTGCACCAGGTTTTGGCTCACGTGGAATAGAAGGAAAAATACTTGCAGTAAAATATGCAAGAGAAAATAATATTCCTTTCTTAGGTATTTGTCTTGGAATGCAATGTGCAGTAATTGAGTTTGCAAGAAATGTACTTGGATTTACAGATGCTCACTCTGTTGAAATGATGGGCTCAACTACTCACCCGGTTATTGATATGATGGAAACACAAAAGAATCTTACAAATATGGGTGGTACAATGCGATTAGGTTCTTATGAATGTAAACTAATAAAAGGAAGTAAAATTTTTGAGGCTTACGGAGAAGAATTTATAAAAGAAAGACATCGTCATCGTTATGAATTTAACAGCGAATATCTATCGCAATTTGAAGCAGCAGGAATGAAAGCTACGGGAATAAATCCAAACTCTAATCTTGTAGAAGTAGTAGAAATACCATCACATCCATACTTTGTAGGAGTGCAATATCACCCAGAATACCGCTCAACAGTAGAAGAACCAAGTCTTTTATTTGTTTCGTTTGTCAAAGCGGCAAGTAAGATAAAATAAAACAAAGAAATAATTCTATAAAACTAATAGTAACGATACTGATACAATAAAAGTCAGTATCGTTATTATTATACCCGATTTGAAAAATTCCCAAAAACCAATTTTTACACCAAATCTATCAGCCGATTCAATAACAATAATATTTGCCATCGCACCTATAATTGTTGCATTGCCAGCTAAGGTTGATGCAGAGGCTAATGCGAGCCATAAAGTTTCACTATCTACCACATTCATCAAAGGTAACATCAAAACTGTATAAGGAACATTACTTAAAATCTGACTCAAAACAAGACTTATTGAGTGAATAGAAATTAAACCTGCGAAATTTTCCTCTAAACCAATATTTAAAATTCCATCTAATAAGCCTACTTTTTGCACAGCACCAACAACAATAAACAAAGAGGCGAAAAACAAAAGCAAAACCCAATCTACATCTTTTATAAGCTTTTCTGGTTTGTGTTTTCCAAAGAGAATAATAAGACTTGCACCAGCTAAGGCAATCACAGCAATAGACATACCGAGTAATTTGCCAAAAAAGAAAGCTAATACCACTAATCCAAATACAATTATAGAAGAATACATATCTTTAAAGTTATAATTGTGAGTAGGAGTATAGATTAGAGGAGAAGAATCTTTAAATTCTTTTTTGTAAATAAACCTTACAACTACAATACAAAGCACCATACCAATAAAAGATATAGGCATTAGTTTTAAAAGAAAATCCGTGTAACTTATTCCACTATTTAAACCAATCAACATATTTTGTGGATTACCAGTAATAGTCATTACACTACCTATGTTAGAGGAAAGAATTTCCGCAATAAGATAAGGTAAAGGATTTATCCTTACTCTTTGACATATACTAATGATAATAGGAGTGAAAATCAATACAACAGCATCGTTTACAAGGAAAGCAGAAGCAATACCACTAATAAAAACCACACCAATAAGGAGTTTTAATCTTGAATTAGCAAATTGCAGAGTTTTTTCTGTAATCAGGTTAAAGAAACCATCAAACTTTAAGGCTGCAACTACAATCATCATACCTAAGAGTAAGAAAATAGTGTTGAAATCAATAAAACTCACAGCCTCCTCAAAACTTGCGACAGAAAAAGCAAGCATTGCCACAGCTCCAATAAAGGCAGCAGACGGTCTATCAATATTAACCTTCGGCAAACGAGTAAAAATAATACCAATATAAGTAATTACAAAAATAATAAGTGCGATTGTCTCAATATTCATATTAAAAAATTTTCGCAAAATTACAGCTTTTTTGTTTGTTTTAAAAAAAAATAGTAATTTTGGAAACTCAATTAGGTAATAAAATATGAATAATTTTGTAGTATCTGCAAGAAAATATCGTCCAAGCGACTTTCATTCAGTTGTAGGTCAAGCTCATATAACAACAACTCTTCAAAATGCTATTAGGAATAACCAATTAGCACAAGCTTTTCTTTTTTGTGGACCAAGAGGAGTAGGAAAAACAACTTGTGCACGTATATTAGCCAAAACAATTAATTGCACAAACATAACCGAACAATATGAAGCCTGTAACGAATGTGAAAGTTGTAAATCGTTTAACGAATCAGCCTCATTCAATATAGTAGAATTAGACGCTGCTTCCAATAACTCTGTTGACGATATTAGAAATCTTACAGATCAAGTCAAAATTCCACCACAAAATGGTAAATATAAAGTTTACATAATAGATGAAGTGCACATGTTAAGCACTTCTGCCTTCAACGCATTCCTTAAAACGCTTGAAGAACCACCTGCTTACGCAAAATTTATCTTAGCAACAACAGAAAAACACAAAATACCAGCAACTATAATCTCACGTTGTCAAATCTTTGACTTTAAAAGAATCAATCCAAACGACATAGCAAATCACTTAGAGTATATAGCACAAAAAGAAAACGTAGCATACGAACAAGAAGCCTTACATCTAATAGCACAAAAAGCCGATGGAGGATTAAGAGATGCACTATCAATGTTTGATCAACTTGTTTCTTTCACCTCAGCTCAACTTTCCTATAAAAACATAATTGAAAACCTAAATATTTTAGATTACGATTATTATTTTACTATTGTAGATTATTTTCTAAATGGTAGAATGACAGATAGTTTACTGTTGTTTGATAAAGTATTAAAACAAGGTTTTGAAGGAAGTAGCTTTATTAACGGATTAGCTTCTCACCTAAGAAATCTATTAGTGTGCAAAGACCCAGAATCAGTAAAACTTTTAGAAGTAAGTCAAAACTTACAATCAAAATACCTAACACAAGCTTCACAATCTCCACAGAATTTTATTTTAAAAGCCTTAGATTACGCAAATTCTTGTGCCTTAGAATACAAGGATTCTTACAATAAAAGGCTATGTGTAGAACTCACTCTTATGAAACTCTCATACATAACAAACAAAGTAAAACCTATTGTTACAACTCCTGCACCACAAGTAGAAGAGATTAAAAAAAAAATGACCAACCAATAGAAAAACCCAAAATAGAGACACGATTAGACATATATAGTCCATACTCTATAAGAGGAAATATAGAACGCATAGAGAAATTCAATAAACAAAAAGCAGTAGAAGAACAAAAAGAAAAACACTACAACGTAAAAAGTTTTGTTGAGGCGATAAAAATCTATTCACAAGAACTAAAACAATTAGATTCTACGCAATATCCCGATGCACTTAACCTTTCATTTATTTTAGACACAGCAGAAATCATCGTAAAAAGCGATGAATGGGTTGATATTGTACTTTTGAATCATCAAGAAGAAAAACTATTACTTGGCAACAAAAAAAATATTTTAGCGTTTATAGAAAATAAAACGCAATGTAAGAATATAAATCTAAACATTAAAGTAAAAGAATACATACACAAGCCAAAACTCTACGAACCGCGAGAAGTACTTAAATTTATGAAAGAAAAAAATCCAAATATAGCAGAATTACAAAGAGTTTTAGGTGGAGAAATAGGATATTAAACAACAAAAACAAAATACAAATATGGGAGCAACTTTAATATTTTTAGGGATTTTAGTGTTTTCGGCACATCTTTTTGCAATGATATTCAGTAAAAAGAAAATTCCAGACGTATTATTGCTTTTATTAATAGGAGTCTTAATAGGACCAGTCTTTAAATTAGTAAGCCCAACCGACTTTGGAGCAGTAGGAGGCGTGTTTACAAGCATAACATTGATAGTAATACTTTTTGAAGGTGGTACAGGAATAAGCATAAGTGATTTAAAAAATTCTTGGAAACCAACAGCAATGCTTACTTTTACAGGATTTTTTGTAGCAGCTTTTGTAGTTGCAGGAGTATGTATGAGTTTTGGAATGAATTTCCTTGATAGTATCACACTCGGAGCAATACTTGGAGGTACATCTTCTGCGGTTGTCATTCCACTTGCACAACATTTGAAATTATCTAATACAACAAAAACTTCTCTTATCTTAGAATCGGCAATCACCGATGTGCTTTGTATCGTTTTTGCTTTGGCATTTATCGATGCAGCAAGAATGGGAGCAAATTTAAATGTAGGAAAAATTGCAGGAAATGTCATTGCATCATTCGTTCTTGCGACATTTCTTGGTTTTGCTTCAGCTATGATTTGGGCTTCTTTGCTTCAAAAAATTCGTTCTTTAAGAAACTCAATGTTCCTTACACCTGCTTATCTTTTTATAATCTATGGATTAGCAGAAGTTTTAGGATATAGTGGTGCGATTGCATCTTTGTCTTTCGGAATCACGATAGCAAATATGGAGTATTTTAATTTTAAGTTTTTAGAAAAATATCAAAAAGATAAAAACCTAAAATTAAACGATAGTGAAACATCTTTTGTTGGAGAAATAAGTTTTGTATTAAAAACATTCTTCTTTGTCTATATTGGAATAAGCATTCCGTTCTCCGATTCAAAATCTATATTAATAGGGGGATTGATTACAGTATTTTTATTGTTGAGCAGAATTATAATTGCAAAATATTGCTCGCCAAAAGGAGCGAATATATTTGATAAAAGTACAATTTCATTGATGATTCCCAAAGGGTTAGCAGCCGCAGTCTTAGCCTCAGTGCCAGAACAATTAGGAATGCCTTCGGGAGCAGAAATAAAATACATTACTTTCTCAGTTGTCTTGTTTTCAATCTTGATTTGCTCAATAATGATTCTTCTTATAGAGAAACAACCTAAGATGAATGTATTTTTTAGATTTGTTTTTCGTTCTCATTTTAAAAGAAAACCAAAAGAATCTAAACCATTGGAAACCAATGTAGAAGAATAAGCAAAAAAAATCAAAGAAAAATTGAAAAAAAACAAAGAAAAAATTTAAAAAATCAAAGAAAAAAAATAAAAAAACAAAGAAAAAATGAAAAGAGCTCTTATCACAGGAATTACAGGTCAAGATGGTAGTTTTTTAGCTGAGTTTTTAATAGAAAAAGGTTATGAAGTTCACGGAATTATTCGCCGTAGTTCTTCTTTTAATACTTCAAGAATAGAACATCTTTATTTGAAAGAATGGATTAAAGACCAAAAACAAGAACGAGCTATTAATCTTCATTATGGAGATATGACAGATTCTTCTTCTTTGATAAGGATTTTACAACAGATTCAACCAGATGAGATTTATAATCTTGCGGCTCAAAGTCATGTAAAGGTGAGTTTTGATGTTCCGGAATACACTGCCGAAACCGATGCCGTAGGAACACTTAGACTTTTGGAAGCAATTAGAATTTTAGGCTTAGAGAAAAAAACAAAAATCTATCAAGCCTCAACTTCCGAACTTTATGGTCTTGTACAAGAAGTGCCACAAAAAGAAACAACTCCTTTTTATCCTCGCTCACCATACGGAGTTGCAAAATTATATGGCTTTTGGATAACAAAAAATTATAGAGAAAGCTATGGAATGTTTGCAGTCAATGGAATTTTATTTAATCACGAAAGTGAAAGGAGAGGAGAAACATTCGTAACTCGTAAAATTACACTTGCAGCAGCAAGAATTGCAAAAGGATTGCAAGAAAAACTATATTTAGGTAACCTTTCTGCTTTAAGAGATTGGGGATATGCAAAGGATTATGTAGAATGTATGTGGTTAATGCTACAATATGAAAAACCAGAAGACTTTGTTGTTGCAACAGGTGAGGCACATAGCGTAAGAGAATTTTGTACTCTTGCCTTTAAGTATGCAGGCATAGAATTAAAATGGGAAGGTGAAGGAGTAAATGAAAAAGGTATTGATGTAAAAACAGGAAAGGTGTTAGTAGAAGTTGATGAAAAATATTTCCGTCCTGCAGAAGTAGAACAATTGCTTGGAGATGCCACAAAAGCACAAACACTTTTAGGTTGGAATCCAAGAAAAACATCTTTTGAAGATTTAGTTAAAATAATGGTTGAAAGCGATTTGAAAGCAATTAGTTAAATTAGAAGATGAATTTTAATTCAAAAATATTTGTAGCAGGGCATAAAGGACTTGTAGGCTCTGCAATATTGAAAAATCTTAAAGAAAAGGGTTATCAAAACTTTGTTTTACGCTCACATAGCGAACTTGATCTTTGTAATCAAGCAGAGGTAGAGAAATTTTTTGAGAAAGAAAAACCAGAATACGTCTTTTTAGCCGCTGCATTCGTAGGTGGAATAATGGCAAACTCTAAGTATAGGGCTGATTTCATTTATAATAATTTACAAATTCAAAATAATGTAATTCATTTCTCTTATAAATATGGTGTAAAAAAGCTTTTGTTTCTTGGAAGTACTTGTATTTATCCTCGCGATGCACATCAACCGATGCAAGAGAGTGAATTGCTTACCAATGAGTTAGAATATACAAATGAACCATACGCTTTGGCGAAAATTGCTGGCTTAAAAATGTGTGAAAGTTATAATTTGCAGTATGGAACCAACTTTATTGCTGTAATGCCTACTAATCTTTATGGGCCAAATGATAACTTTAATTTAGAAACTTCACATGTTATGCCTGCTTTGATAAGAAAAGCACATCTTGGAAAGTGTTTACAAAATAATGATTGGCAGTCTTTAAGAAAGGATTTAAATACTCGCCCGATAGAAGGAGTAAACGGAGAAAGTAATCAAAAGGAAATAGAGAGTATTTTATCAAAATATGGAATTAAATCAAAGGATAATTCGGTTGAAATAGAGCTTTGGGGAAGTGGAAAGCCGTTAAGAGAATTTCTTTGGAGTGAAGATATGGCAGATGCTTGTGTTTTTTTAATGGAAAGAGTGGATTTTAAGGATACTTATTCACAAAATGATAAGCAAATAAAGAATTGTCATATCAATATAGGTACTCAAAAAGAAGTTAGCATAAAAGATTTGTTTGAGATTATATGTGAAAAGGTAAATTATAATTCAAATGTTTTCTTTAATAGTGAAAAACCCGATGGAACTATGAGAAAACTTACCGATTGCACGAAATTGCATTCTCTTGGTTGGAAACACAAAATAGAGTTGTCGCAAGGGGTGCAACAACTCTATGATTGGTATTTAGAAAGTCTTAAATAGCAACATTAAAGTCTCTCAATGCGTCATTGAGGGACGTTTTTTTATCTGTGGATTCTTTGCGTTTACCTATTATTAAAGCACAATTTACATTATATTCGCCTGCTGGGAATTTTTTTGTGTGGCTTCCCGGTATTACTACTGAGTTTTCTGGAACTATTCCTTTGTATTCTATTGGTTCTTCGCCTGATACGTCTATTATTTTAGTGGATTGTGTGATTACTGTATTGGCTCCAAGTACGGCTCCTTGTTTTATGATTGCTCCTTCTACAACTATGCAACGTGAACCTATGAAACAATTATCTTCTATAATGACAGGATTTGCTCCAACAGGCTCTAACACTCCGCCAATGCCGACTCCTCCTGCAAGATGTACGTTTTTGCCAATTTGTGCACAGCTTCCAACTGTCGCCCACGTATCTACCATTGTTCCTTCATCAACATACGCTCCAATATTTACAAAACTTGGCATCATTATACAGCCTTTTGCAAGAAAACTGCCATATCGTGCAACTGCGGGAGGGACACATCTTATTTGAAGCTCGTTATAATTTTGTTTTGTTGGGATTTTGTCCCAGAATTTTAAGTCTTCGGCTTGCATATCCTTTGTTTCGCAGATAGGGAAGTACATTATAATTGCTTTTTTTACCCATTGGTTTACTTGCCATTCATTGTTTATTTTTTCAGCTACTCTTATTTCGCCTTTATCTAATGAATCAATGATTTCTAATATTGCGTTTTTTACGCTTTCTTCTTTTAATAATTCTCGATTTAGCCAAGCTTTTTCTATTAACTCTTGATACATAATTTATTTCTTTGTTTATTTTGTGGCAAAAGTATGAAAAAAAAATGATATTTAGTTTTAAACAGTTTTATTGAAGTGTTTTTATTTGGTAATCAGTAAATAAAATATTTTTTTAACAATGAAAAAAATTGCGTTTTCTTTATTTTTTTATTGAAAAATGTTTGTTGTCTTGATTTTTGTTGTTATATTTGCAAAACAATGTAATGAATATTAATTATTAACAAAAATTTAAGAAAATGAAAAGAATTATTCTTTCAGTCCTTGCATTAGGACTTTCAATGGGCTTAATGGCTCAAAAAGTTTACAACGGAGCAGAACCTATGAAAGGTCAATTAAAAAATTCTCCAAAAACATCTGGATTAATTTATCCTGAATCTTTCCAAGATTGTGGAAGCATTGATGATCCTAAATTCTACGTTGCAGATGGTCAAAGCATTTATAAGGGTATGACAGGTACTAATTCTTATGGTGATCAAGCTTATGGTCAAAGATATGTAGGAAATTACCAAATTACAGGTATAGCTGCTGTTATGTCAAACTATGCTATTGATGGAACAGAAGAAGATATGGCTGCTGCAATCATTGATATGAATGGAAATGAATTAGCAGTAGTAGAATTTACAACTGCTGATATTCCTCAAATGACTGTTGATCCAGAAGGATACTTAGATTTAGGTTTTGATTTAGCAGAATTCAATTTCTCTGCACCTGTTTCTGCTAACGATTTCTTAGCAGCTATCTATGTTCCTCTTTTAACTGTTACTCCAGAAAATGAATTAGGAGGAAATATCGTTGCTATAGCTTCTACAGAAATGGGATGTTGGTCAGATGATATGGCTTATTCTTTGTCTATGTTATCAGAAGGTGCAGATTACGAATGGGTTTCAATTTACGAAGCTTGGGGTGGAGCTCAAAATGGTGTTGAATTAGACTGTATGATCTTCCCTAAAGTTTCTGGAACTGGCTTAACAGAAGCTGATGTTGAAACATTATCTTACATTTTCCCTAACCCTGCAAAAGATGAAGTTATGGTTGCTTCTTCTTTAACAATGGAAAGAGTTGAAATCGTTAATATGTTAGGTCAAGTTGTTTTCGCAGCTGACGTAAACGCTAACTCAGTAAAAGTAAACACTGCTGAAATGGGTGCTGGTAACTATTTAGTTAAAATGTACACAGAAGCAGGAATGGCAACTAAAAAATTAGTAGTTGAATAATAACGAAATAATTTAGTTAATTGCAGAACTAAACCTCAAAGGGTTTAGTTCTGTTTTTTTGTTTAATAAAATTAAAAAAAATCAAATGAAGAAATTATCAGTTTTAATGCTTTCGTTAGTGATGACTTTCGGAGCAATGGCTCAAAACTTCACTTTCCAAAAAGGAGAAAAGACTTTTGAGCAAAAAGCAATTGAGTACGCAAAACAAAAAAGAAGTGGCGTACATACTCAAACACCAAAAACAAATCCTGCTGTTGCAATTACAATCAACGATATTCAAGCTGGAACTGTAAATGCAACTTTTACTCCTGCTGAAAATGTGGTTAAATACTATTTTCTTGGAACAGAAACAGGAATGATTGAAGATTTGGTAGAATTTTATGAAATGTTTGGTTTGTCAATGACAGTTGCAGAATATATTACTTATACTGCACAAGATTCTTCTAATGTTGAAATGACAGTAGATGTAGAAGGATTTACTCCAAATACTGCTTCTTCAATTTATGTTGCAGCTTTGTTAAACGATGGCACATACGAAGTAATCACTTCTGACTTTACAACACTTTCTCTTGGCGGTTCAGGAGAAGCTACTTTGACAATAAATGTATATGATGTAGCTCAAACTTCTGCTTTCATTTCAATAACTCCAAATGATCAATCAGCACATTACGGATTGGTGCTTACAACACAAGCAGAGTTAGATGGAATGGGCTATACTGCTGATTCTTTAATAGCATACTTTAACGGAACAGAATATCAAAAGTATTATTATGAACTTGATGAAGAAATGCCAGGATTGGATCCTTCAACTGAATATTTAGTTTATGCAATGGCATTCAATGCTGATGGAGTTGCAAGTGAACTTTATGAAGTTAGCTTCACAACTACTTACTATGGAGGAGAAGGTCTTGCAGAAGTTGCAATGACTGCTACAAATCCAACTGCTAATAGTTTTGATATTTCGTTTGTTCCTAACGATCAAACAAATTATTACTACTATCTAATTGCAGATCAATCATTCTATACTGATTTAGGTTTAGAAACAACATCTGATATTGCTGCTTGGGCTCAGGCTAATCAACAAAAAAATTACGGAGAATTAGAAGGAACAGTTGGCGATTTAGCAATGGGAACAGAATATATTTGCTATGCTATTCCTTTCAATGCAAATAACGAATTAGGAACAGTTGCTCAAACAACAATAACAACACTTACACTTGGCGGAACAGGAGTTGCAGAAGTTGAAATCATAGTTGGCGAAGTTGCAGAAACAAGTTTTGAAGTTGCTTTTGAAATGAACGAAGAAACAGCTTACTATTACTACTTAATAGCAGAAGAATCAGTGTTAGAACAATATGGTTTGACAACACAAGATGCTATTTTAGACTATTTTGCTCAAAATGGAGAAGCATCATACGAAGATTTAGGTGGTGCAATCAACGATTGTGTTGAAGGAACTATAATGAAAGTTTACACATTCCCTTACAATGCAAACAATCAATTAGGAACAGTAAATTTAGTTGATATTTTAATGGGAGAAGGAGTTGTAGGATTAAACGATGTTATGACAAACGTTGAAGCAAATCTTTATCCAAATCCTGCAAATCAATACTTTAATGTTTCATCTCTTTCAATCATAGACAGAGTTCAAATAACAAATGTTTTAGGACAAGTTGTTATGACAAAAGAAATAGGAGCTAATGGAGCAAACATCAATATTGAATCTCTTGAAGCAGGAAATTATTTCGTAACAATTTACACAAACGAAGGAGTTGCAACAAAGAAATTATTAGTAAAATAGTTTAAGAAAAAAACTCTTTACTTTTTTAAAATAAATCAAAGAAAAAATTAATTTTTTCTTTGATTTATTTTTTTATTTCTTTGATTTATTTTTCATATCTTTGCAAAGTAATAATTTAACATAAGTAAACAAAGAATGGAAACTAAATTACAATCACTTATATCAAAAGCTTTCAACGATTTATTTAATTGTGAAGTAGAAGAAAGCACAATTTCATTGACGGCAACCAAAAAAGAGTTTAAAGGAGACTTTACTTTGGTTGTTTTTCCTTTTTTACAAAAATGTGGAGAAAAGAATCCCGTAGCCTTAGCACAAAAAATAGGCGAATATGTAGTAGAAAAATCAGAAGAAATAGAGGGATTTAACGTAATAAAAGGCTTTTTAAACTTTGAAATATCACCAAAATATTGGTTGAAATTCTTAAATGATAACTATCAAAACGCAAATTATGGTTATCAACCAAAGAAAGACGATAAGACAATAGTAATAGAATATTCTTCACCAAACACAAATAAACCTCTTCACTTAGGTCATATTAGAAATAACTTACTTGGTTGGTCTGTTGCTCAAATTTTGAAAGCAAATGGATACGATGTGAAAAAAGTAAACTTGGTTAATGACCGTGGAATACACATTTGTAAATCTATGCTTGCGTGGCAAAAATTTTCTGCGGGAGAAACACCAGAAAAAAGCGGAATGAAAGGCGATCACTTAGTAGGAAAATATTATGTTGAATTTGATAAAGCCTATAAAGCAGAGATTGCTGATTTGGTAGCAAAGGGAATTGAGAAAGAAGAGGCAGAAAAAACTGCTCCAATTTTGCTTGAAGCACAGGCAATGTTGAAAAAATGGGAAGAAAAGGACGAAGAAGTATTGAATCTTTGGAAAACGATGAACGGTTGGGTGTATGAGGGATTTGATGCTACGTATAAACAACTTGGAGTGGACTTTGACAAAGTTTATTACGAATCAGAAACATTTCTTTTAGGAAAAGATTTAGTTCAACAAGGTTTAGAAAAAGGAGTTTTCTATAAAAGAGAAGACGGATCGGTTTGGATAGACCTTACAGCAGATGGATTAGATGAAAAACTCTTATTAAGAAAAGATGGAACCTCAGTTTATATGACACAAGACTTAGGAACAGCTTGTTTGCGTCATAATGACTTTGATTCAGATAGACTTATTTATGTGGTAGGTAATGAACAAAACTATCACTTTGCAGTTTTGAAACTTGTTTTGCAAAAATTAGGAATGCAATGGTCAGACAATTTGTATCATCTCTCATACGGAATGGTAGAATTGCCTAACGGAAAAATGAAATCAAGAGAAGGAACAGTTGTAGATGCAGATGATTTGATGCAACAAATGGTAGAAACTGCAAAAAATCAAACCTTAGAACACGGAAAGACAGAAGGCTTTACCGAAGAACAAGCAGTAGAGCTTTATAATCAACTATCCTTAGGAGCATTGAAATATTTTATTTTGAAAGTTGACCCAAAGAAGAATATGTTGTTTAATCCTGAGGAATCAATTGACTTTAATGGAAACACAGGTCCATTTATTCAATACACTCATGCAAGAGCTTGCTCGATTATTCGCAAGAGTGGAAGTAGTGAATTGAAATTAGAAGGAGATATAACCTTTAATGAAAAAGAATTAGAGGTAATAAAAACCTTACATTCATTTTCAGCCGTTGTTCAACAAGCAGGAAAAACCTATTCTCCTGCACTAATTGCAAACTATGTTTACGAATTAGCAAAGAACTTCAACACATTCTATCAAGATACGCCAATTCTAAAAGAAGAAGACGAAAAATTGAAAAATATGCGTTTGTGTCTAACATATTTTACTGCAAATACAATAAAAATTGCAATGAGTTTGTTAGGAATACAAGTACCGGAGAGAATGTAATAAAGAAAAAATTTTTTGCAATGGAAGAAATCTTAACACAAACAATAGAAAAAACATCTCTTGAAGACACAATAGAGGGAGGAAATGAACTTCTTGTCTTTAATGATGATGTACATACTTTTGATTATGTAATAGATTGTTTGCAGAAAATCTGTAAATTAAGCAAAGAACAAGCCGTTACTTGTACCAATATCATACATTATAAAGGTCTTTGTGTGGTTAAACACGGTACATACGATGCTTTGAAAATTATGTGTGTGGAATTGGAAAAAAAAGGATTGAGTTGCGAGGTTAGATAATAATATAAAAATAAAAAAGATATGAGTTTATTAGTGATTTTATTGATTTTATTAGGAGGATTAGCCCTTGTAGTGCTTGAATTCTTAGCCGTACCGGGTACAACTATTGTAGGACTTAGCGGATTAGGTCTTTTGATATACGGAAATTATGAAATATTTCAAGCATACGATGATTCTTGGGGATATATCTCAATTTTAATTTGTTCAATTATTTGCTTAGGATTGTTATTCTATTCTTTAAGAGCAAAAACTTGGAAAAGATTTTCTCTAAACGCCTCAATAGACTCAAAAGTCAATGTGATAGACGAGAAAATTAAAATAGGAGATAAGGGTATTGCGATTACACGCTTAGCACCTGTTGGAATGGCAGAATTTAATGGAGAAAGAATGGAAGTTTACACCTCTACATCTTATATAGAAGCTAAAACAGCTTTGGAAGTAGAGGCAATAGATGGAAATAAAGTAAGGGTAAAAGTAATAAATAATTAAAAATAAAAAGTTATGAATGCATCTATTTTTGGAATTATACTCATTGTAGTATTCCTAATTGTATTTCTTTATTTGGTTCCAATCAATCAATGGTTCCAATGTGTGCTTAATGGAGTTAAAATATCAATCGTTCAATTGATATTTATGCGTTGGAGAAAAGTTCCACCAGCAATTATAGTTAATGCTATGATTAACTCAAAGAAAGCAGGATTAGATTTAAGTGCAGACTTATTAGAAGCACACTATTTAGCAGGAGGACATGTTAAAAGTGTGGTTAATGCGTTGATTTCTGCTGATAAGGCTAATATGTCTTTGGATTTCAAAACAGCAACAGCAATTGACCTTGCAGGAAGAGATGTTTTAGAAGCTGTACAAATGTCAGTAAATCCAAAAGTCTTAGACACACCAGCTGTAACTGCTGTTGCAAGTAACGGAATTCAATTGATTGTTAAGGCGAGAGTTACAGTTAGAGCAAATATTCGTCAATTAGTAGGAGGAGCAGGAGAAGAAACTGTTCTTGCACGTGTTGGAGAAGGTATTGTAACTGCGATTGGTTCGGCAAAAAGTCATGCAGAAGTATTAGAAAACCCTGATTCAATTTCTAAACTTGTGCTTTCAAAAGGTTTAGACACAGGAACAGCTTTTGAAATCCTTTCAATCGATATAGCAGATATAGATGTAGGAAAAAATATCGGTGCACAATTGCAAATGGATCAAGCATACGCTGATAAAAATATTGCACAAGCAAGAGCAGAAGAAAGACGTGCAATGGCGATTGCAGTAGAGCAAGAAATGAAAGCAAAAGCTCAAGAAATGAGAGCTAAGGTTATTGAAGCAGAAGCAGAGGTTCCTTTGGCAATGTCGGAAGCCTTCAAAAAAGGTAACTTAGGTATTATGGATTATTACAGAATGCAAAACATAAAAGCAGATACTGAAATGCGTGAAAGCATAGCAAAACCTGTAATTGATTCACCGACAAAAGAAAGTAAATGATTGTCGCAAAAGGAATAAAGGTTAATAATCTTAAAAATATCGATGTAAATATACCAACAAATAAGTTGGTAGTTATAACGGGCGTATCGGGAAGCGGAAAGACATCTTTGGCTTTCGATACGCTTTTTGCAGAAGGACAAAGACGTTATGTGGAAAGTCTTTCTTCTTATGCAAGAGGATTTTTAGGTAGAATGAATAAACCCGAAGTTGAAAAGATTTCGGGTTTATCACCTGCTATTGCAGTAGAGCAAAGAGTAATGAATAGAAATCCTCGTTCTACTGTTGGAACTACAACAGAAATTTACGAATATATTAAATTGCTTTTTGCACGTATAGGAAAAACTTATTCTCCTATTTCAAATAAGGAAGTAAAGCGTCATAGTGTGCAAAATGTGGTAGATGAAGTTTTAGAAACTTTTGAAAACCAAACTAAAATACTTGTTGTTTCTCCGTTGAAATTAAGACCGAAAGAAGATTTTAAGGAGAAATTAGAACTTCTAATACAATTAGGATATGTAAGAATAATAATAGATGGAAAAATTCATAGAATAGAAGATGTATTAGAAGAAAAGAAATTAAAGCTTAAAGAAATAGATTTGTTAATCGATAGATTGACAATAGAAAAAAATAACGATGAAATTTATATGCGACTATCCGATTCGGTGCATACAGCATTTAACGAATCAGATGGTTTTTGCAACATTATAAATGCAGAAGGAGAGGTGTTTTATTATTCTAATCGTTTTGAGGCCGATGGAATAACTTTTGTAAAGCCTTCTGCAAACTTTTTTTCTTTTAACAATCCTTACGGAGCTTGTAAGATTTGTTCAGGCTCTGGTCAAATAGAAGGAATATCCGAAGATTTAGTAATTACACGTCCTGATTTATCGGTTTATGAAGGTGTGGTTAATTGTTGGAAAGGGGAGATTATGAAGAAATTTCAAAAGGATTTCATCAATCAAGCCTTTGAAAAATTCCCTATACACAAGCCTTATAATCAATTAACTGAACAACAAAAAGATTTTCTTTGGAATGCAAAAGGAAAAGTAACAGGAATAAATCAGTTTTTTGAATTTATAAAATCGGAAAGCTATAAGATACAATATAGAGTTTTACTTTCAAGATACACAGGGCGTACTACGTGTCCTGAATGTAAAGGAACAAGACTTAGAAAAGACGCTTCGTATGTTAAAATCTCAGGAAAATCCATAATAGACTTAATGTTGCTTCCGATAGATGAACTTTTGGAATTTTTTAACACCTTAGAATTAAACGAATACGAAGAAAAGGTTTCACAACGTCTTCTTACAGAAATAAAAACACGTTTAAATTATCTTATAGAAGTAGGTTTAGGTTATTTAACCCTTAATAGACAAAGTTCAACCTTGTCAGGAGGAGAAAGTCAACGTATTTCGCTTGCAACTTCCTTAGGAAGTCCTCTTGTAGGTAGTATGTATATTTTAGACGAACCAACAATTGGGCTTCATTCTTGTGATACAAATAGATTGATTAATGTACTTTTGAAATTAAGAGATATAGGCAATACGGTAATTGTTGTAGAACACGATGAAGAAGTAATAAAAGCAGCGGATTATATAGTAGATATAGGACCTTTTGCAGGACAAAATGGTGGAGAAGTAGTATTTAGTGGAGATTATGAAAAGATGTTGGAAAATGCTAATACACTTACAGCACAATTTATAAGGGGAGAACGTAAGATACCATTGCCTGAAACTACAAGAAATTGGAAAGAATTTTTGCAAATCAACAATGTGTTAGAAAATAACTTAAAAGGAGTAAGCCTTAAATTGCCTTTGAAAGTAAAAACTGTGATTTGTGGAATTTCAGGCTCAGGAAAAACAACTCTTGTTAAGAAAGCCTTATTGCCAAGCATACAAGGCTATCTTGGATTATCAATGGACTGCGTTCCAAAATGCTCTCCGATAGAAGGATCTTTGTCTTTGATTGAGGCAATCGAGATGGTGGATCAAAATCCAATAGGTCGTTCTTCGCGTTCTAATCCTGTAACATATCTTGGAGCGTTTGATGATATTAGAACATTGTTTGCCGATCAGCCACTTGCTAAAAAGCGTGGTTTAAAGCCTGGATATTTTTCTTTTAACACAGAAGGAGGACGCTGCGAAGAGTGTAAAGGAGAAGGAAGCATTACTATTTCAATGCAATTTATGGCAGATGTTATTTTAAAGTGTGAACACTGCAACGGACAACGTTATAAAGAAGAAGCATTAGAGATAAAATATAGAGAAAAGAGTATTGCAGAGATTTTAGATATGACAATAGAAGAAGCATACGACTTCTTTTCACAAGATGACTCAAACTTATGTAGGAGAATCTCTCAAAAAATCTATTCACTCATAAAAGTAGGATTAGGATATTTGAAATTAGGACAAAGTTCAATAACTCTTTCAGGAGGAGAGGCTCAAAGAATAAAATTAGCCTATTTCTTATCAAAAGGAAGTAATGAAAAAAAGACTATTTTCATATTTGATGAACCTTCAACAGGGCTACATTTTTATGATATTCTAAAACTAAATCAATGTTTTGATGAATTAGTAAACTTAGGACATACAATAGTAATTATAGAACATAATTTAGATATTATAAAAACAGCAGATTGGATAATAGAATTAGGTCCTGGTGGAGGAAAAAAAGGTGGGAATATCATCTTTGAAGGAACTCCTAAATCCTTACTGCAAGAAGATACTCCCACTTCAAAATATCTTAAAGAAAAATTTTAATTAATACTTTTGAATATCAATTAATCTAACTCCATCTAACCAAACAGCAACGCAACCAACTATTTTGTTATCGCCCTTTAATGTAACAGGTTGAAGAGTCTTTGCATCAACAATTTCAAAGTATTCTAAGGTAAATTCTTTTCTCATTTTAAATTCACCTTCCACATAACCTTTAACTTGCGATATTGAAAGTGTTTTCATTAAAGAAGCAGATTTTAAAAGGATTTCATGAATCTTTGGAGCAATTGCTCGTGCCTGAGGTGAAAGACGTACATTTCTTGAACTTGTAGCTAAGCCATCTTCATCTCTATAAATAGGACATTCTACAATTTCAATAGGAATAGAAAATTGTCTAACTAAATCTTTTACTATTGCTACTTGTTGGAAATCCTTTTCACCGAAATAAGCCCTATCTGCCTTAGACCAATTAAATAATTTATGAACAATTGTCGCAACTCCATTGAAATGTCCAGGGCGTTGTGGGCCTTCCAAAACATTCTCTAAACTTCCAAAACTATAAGTAAATTCTGGCTCTTCTGCATACACTTCTTCTGCACTTGGAGCAAAGACAACATCACAATTTATCTCTTCTAATAATTTTATATCACGCTCTAAGTCCCTTGGGTATTTTTCTAAATCCTCTTTATTATTAAATTGAATAGGATTTACAAAAACACTACAAATCAAAACATCATTTTCTGCCTTTGCTCTTTTTGCTAAGGATAAATGTCCTTGATGTAAAGCCCCCATAGTAGGCAAAAGACCAATAGTTTTACCATCTTGTTTAAAATTTTCTACACAAGACAATAATTCATCAATTTTATAACAAACTTGCATAATGATTATATATTATTTTTGATTAACATCTTCATTATTATCTTCTTCAACCTCTTCGTAAGATGTAAATTCTTCGTTCTCCTTAATTTGATTTTCGTTTTGAGGAGAGAAATTCCTCTTGATTCTTTGCACTTTTTCTGGAATTTCCAATAAGAAATTTATTATTGTAATTACAATACTAAACCAAAAAGCATCAGAAAAGCTCTCAACCTTGAAATCTGTTATTAAATACGATGTTAAAAGTATTATAAACGCATTTATAAAGAGTTGAAACAAGCCAAAACTCATCAAAATCAAAGGAGCCGATAAAAGTTTTAAGATAGGTTTCAAAAAAACGTTAAGCAAACTAATTACAAGAGCAGAAATAATAGCAGTAATAAAAGAACTGATTTGAACGAAGTTAAATAAATAACTTGCAATCAAAATAGAAATCGACATAATTACAACCTTAATCCAAAACCTTCCTTTTTTTGGAGAGGGAGAATCGTCATTTAAGTTGATTTTGTATATTTTCATATTTACCATTATTTGAATTGCAAATATACAATCCTTTTTTCAAAGAAAAAAACTTAGTTTTTTGAAAAATGTTCGTACATTTGCAAAAAACTAAACAAAAAATAAATTAGAAATGAAATTACTTGAAGAAAAAGTTGCCCTAATCACAGGAGCATCTCGTGGAATCGGAAAAGCAATAGCATTAGAATTTGCAAAACAAGGCTGTAATATAGCATTCACAGACGTAAGAGAAGATGAAAATATGTTAGCTTGCGAAAAAGAACTAACAGCATTAGGCGTTAAAGCAAAAGGATACGCTTCAAATGCAGCATCTTTTGAAGATAGCGCCTTACTTGTAGAAAAAGTAGTTAAAGAATTTGGAAGAATAGACGTGCTTGTAAATAACGCAGGTATAACAAGAGATAACTTGCTTATGAGAATGAGCGAGCAAGATTGGGATTTAGTTATCAATGTAAACCTAAAAAGTATATTTAACCTTACACACGCTTGTCAAAAAGTTATGTTGAAACAAAGAAGTGGTTCAATAATCAATATGAGTAGCGTTGTAGGAGTAAGTGGTAATGCAGGACAAAGCAATTACTCAGCTTCAAAAGCAGGAATCATAGGATTTACAAAGAGTATCGCAAAAGAATTAGGCTCACGCAATATCCGTTGCAACGCAATAGCACCAGGATTTATCATAACAGATATGACAGCACAACTTTCAGAAGAAGTAAGAAAAGGTTGGGAAGAAAAAATTCCATTAAGAAGAGGAGGAAAACCAGAAGAAGTAGCAAAAGCATGCGTTTTCTTAGCATCTGATTTAAGTTCATACGTAAGCGGACAAGTAATTCACGTTTGTGGAGCAATGAATTGTTAGAAAAAATAAATAAAAAAATAATAGAGATATGAAAAAATTTGATCCAGCAACAGCAATCAGCGCTGTACAAAGCATTTCTCCTGAAAGAGGAGTAAATCCTAACATAAACGATTCAGCAACCTTCACTTTCCCATACGGACAAACAATGACAGATACTTTCCATGGCGAAACAGAAGGATACTATCTATATTCACGCCATTGGAATCCATCAAACTTTTCATTATGTCAAGCACTTGCAGCAATGGAAGGTACAGAAGCAGCTTGGGTAACAGGCTCAGGAATGGCTGCAATCACATGTTCTTTAATGCACTTCTTAAAAGCAGGCGATCACTGCGTGGCTTCTCAAACAGTTTACGGAGGAACATTCGCATTCTTAAAGAACTATATCGTTAGATACGGAGTTGAAGTAACTTTTGTAGACACAACAAACCTTGAAGAAGTAAAAGCAGCAATGCGTCCTAATACAAAAGTTGTTTATACAGAACTTATGTCAAATCCTTTGTTAAGAATAGCAAACATAGCTGGCTTAAAAGAAATCGCATCTAACGGAGGAGCAAAATTATTAGTAGATAACACATTCACACCAATGATATTCTCTCCATATAAATTAGGAGCAGACGTTGTAATCTACTCAATGACAAAATTTGTTAATGGAAAGAATGACTGTGTAGCAGGAGCAATCTGTGCAGACGCTGCAACAATCAACGCAATGATAGATGTAAATGACGGAACAGCAATGTTATTAGGACCAGTCTTAGATTCTTTCCGTTCAACTTCTATTTTGAAAAATCTTTACACATTACACATTCGTATGCAACAACACTCTAAGAATGCAGCATACCTTTCTAAGAGATTTAACGAAATAGGAATAAAAGCAAACTATCCAGGAAATGAAGATCACATAGATCACGCTTTAATGACTGCTCAAATGAACGAAGGATATGGTTACGGTGGAATGATAGCTATTGACCTTGGAACAGCAGACCGTGCAAATCAATTCATGGAAGCAATGCAAAACAAAGGAGTTGGTTACTTAGCAGTATCATTAGGCTACTTCCGTACATTATTCTCTTGCTCAGGAAAATCAACATCATCAGAAGTACCAGAAGAAGTACAAAAGAAAATGGGTATGAGCGAAGGATTAGTACGTTATTCAGTAGGTTTGGACAACGATATGGAACACACATTCCAATTAATCCAAGAAGCATTAAAAGAAATCAACTTCATCTAAAAATAAACGTTGATTTTAATCAAAAAAAAGCAAAGAAAAAATATTTTTTTTCTTTGCTTTTTTTATTTTTTTCTTTGCTTTTTTTTATTTTTTCTTTGATTTTAAAAAGGTAAATCGCCATAAGCGTTATTTGAATCTTCATTAAGTAGAAGAGTGTCTTGATTTAAGAGTTTTAAATCTTTGATTTTGTGATAGTAATGTTGAAAAATATTGAAATTTTCGATTTCTTCACGTCTGTTTTTACTTATTTTTACAAATTCTTCTTCTTGTTCTATTCCTAAAAATCTTCTTCCTAATAAATTAGCTGCAATACCCGTTGTGGCACTACCACAAAAAGGATCAAGAATCCATTCATTTGGTTGAGTAGAGGCCATTATTATTCTTGCCAACAAGTTGATTGGTTTTTGAGTAGGGTGTTTTCTACACGATTTTTCCCAAGATGCAATAGCAGGTAAATGCCAAACATCTGTCATTTGTTTGTTATTGTTTATTTGTTTCATTAAATCATAATTGAAATAATGAGGTTTTTTTTCGCTTTTGCGAGCCCAAATTATAAATTCTGTACTATAAGTAAAGTATCGACAAGAAATGTTAGGAGGTGGATTAGTTTTTACCCACGTTATTATGTTTAAGATTTTGTAACCTAACTCTCTTAAACAATTTTCAATAGAAAAAATATTGTGATAAGTGCCAGAAATCCAAATTGTGCCATTATCTTTGAGTTTGTCCTTGCAAAGTTTGAGCCATTCAAGATTAAAATCCATCATTTCTTGCAAACTTTTGCCTTTATCCCAATCTCCTTTATCTACATTTACGATTTTACCCGATTGAACGCTTATTCCTCCATTGGAAAGAAAGTATGGCGGATCTGCAAAAATGCAATTAAACTTAAAATCAAACTCTTTAAGTAATTGGAAACAATCACCATGCAAAAGAGTAAAATCTCTATTTTGTGATTTATAGTAAGACTTAAGCATTATTATACATTTAAGCCATCAAACCACCTCCACCTTCGCCTTTTTTACTATAGGCAGTAGTCCATCCTGTCTGCCCCATTATACTAATAGATTTAGGTGGCATCAAATGTCTTTTGTTTGTACAAATATCAATAAATGGACATTTGGTTATTTTTTGTTCTTCAGGCAATCCTTTAACATACTCTGATTGTAATATGGCAATATACCCTTCTTCATCACAACATGGAAGAACTTTATTTATTACATGAGCTGTTTGTCCTTTATTTCCTTGTTTATGACAAGTTTGGCATGTTTTATTTTTTCCAGAATGCCATTTAAATACGTGGTCGCAATTATTACCTTTGAAGATAGTTAATATCTCTTTACAAAACTGTTTGCCTACTACATTGTAAATGAAATAATCTAAAAGGCAAGGACTGTCAATTTTTTCATTTGGATATTTTTGGCTCCAAATTTCCCATACTTTTCTCCATGCTTGTGCATTTATTTCATCAATATATTCATATTGATAACAAAAAATATCAAGAAAACTTGAAACTAAAGGAATCTTTGTTTGTATTATTCCTGTTCGTAAAGCAACTTTTATTGTATTTACATCACTAGCAACATTTATCTTTTCAAACCCATCTACATTAGACCAAATACCTAATACCACCATATCTCTAAGAAACATATCTGCTTTTTTATTGCCATAGCCTAGATTGTTATTAATTAAAGCATCTCTAAGATTAGAGATGTTACGATTATATTTATCAATAATTTCAAAAGGAGAACAATCATGTGATAATATAAATTTTGCAATATTTTGTGCGTAATCTACTCTCTTGTCATTTTGAGAAAGTTTAGATATACCTATTGCACTTAGAAATTTATCTGGAGTATCTTTAATTTTATTTTCATCAAAAATAGTATAATCAACATTAAAAACTTCGGCAAATTCCTCAAACTCACGTGAGCCTCTAAAATCTTGATTAGCTGTGAGCATACGAATTCTACATACATCTTCATTTGATAATCCACAGGTATCCCATAGTGATTTGAAAGCTTTTGTATTTGTTTGTAAATAAACATCGTGTAGCACATCAGCTACTTTTTCGCAATTAGTTTCATCTATAACGCATCCTAATATTTCTTTATGATGAGTATGCCAAAATTTATGAAAATCTGAAAAAAAATCAAATGTAGTTCCAAATTTTTCAATAGTTCCTATCTCGGAATAATTAGTGTAAAGATATTCATTTAATTTACTAATTACATCTCTTGCTAACTCAATATCTAAATGAGATTGATTTTCTATTATTTCTTTTATTTCGTCACAAAAAATTCTAAACTTTTCCATGTTTTTTTTATTTTTCAATAACCTCTATTTTTATTTAAAATGAATACTTATAGTAATTATTTACTACTATTTCCGTCAATTTACCTCTTCGTGATGCAATAGAATTAATGTTTCTTGATGCAAACACTCTTTCAATTCTATAATCTATAAACAAGTCATCAAAAAACCTGTCTTCATTATTCTTACCCAAACAATCCGAATTGCTTAACATAAAGCTAACACCTATTTTATTTAACTTATCACAAAACAATTTTAATCTAATTTGAGCATCATCATTAAAATCCTCTTTTGCATAGTCCTTAAAACTTGAAGTATTGCTCAAAGGTCTATATGGGGGATCAAAATAAAAGAATGTATTACCATTTATTTTATTAAAAGTCTGCTCAAAATCTCCTGTCATAATCTCAACCTTTTGCAAAATCTCACTGTCTGCATAAATCGTTGCCTTATCACAAATAGTCGGCATAGTATATTTACCAAAAGGAACGTTAAATTCTCCCGATTTATTTACTCTATAAAGTCCATTAAAACAAGTCCTATTTAAAAAGAAAAATAAGGTACAATTCTCTATTGCATTTAGATTTTTAGCATTAAATCTTTTGCGTTGTTGAAGAAAATAGTCTTTTCGTTCATCTTCTGTTTTCAAAGCATGATACTCCGATTGAATAGAATCAAGAGATTTTATTAATTCACTTGGATTATCTCTTACTACCTGATAACATAAAGTCAAATCAGGATTTATATCATTTATTACAGCAGACTTTATGTTTGGATATTTTTGTAACATATAAAAGAGCATAGCTCCTCCACCAACAAAAGGCTCTATATAAGTTACATTTTCCCTTTCCGAAAAGTCAGCTGGAAGCAATGCTTCAAGTTGTTCTATGAGTTGCCCTTTTCCACCAACCCATTTTATGAAAGGTTTTGCTTTTATCATTTATTTTTTCTTTGCTTTTTTTTTCTTTAAATCTTACCCCAATATTTTCTTAAAAACCATTCTGTTGAGAA
>CALDHX010000052.1 GCA_937901525.1 uncultured Bacteroidales bacterium | reverse complement strand
ATTATTGTCTGCATATTGTGCAGGGTAGTCTGCATACTGTGCAGAGTTGTCTGCACGCTGTGCAGGGTAGTCTGCAAATCCTGCAAAAAAAAATCAAAGAAAAATCTTTTTTTTTCTTTGCTTTTTTTAAATTTTTCTTTGCTTTTTTATTTTTTTTCTTTGCTTTATTTTGAGGTTATTTCTCCATATAGGTCAAACTCTACTGCATCGGTGATTTTTACTTGGTAAAAGTTTCCGATTTTTATTTTTTCTTCTATTGAAATCAAAACTTCGTTATCTACCTCAGGGGAATCAAATTCTGTTCTACCAACATAGTATTCGCCTTCTTTTCTGTCTATCAATACTTTGAAGGTTTTGCCGATTTTCTTTTGGTTTAGATTTAGGGAAACGCCTTCTTGTAAAAAGGTTAGGGCGTCTAAACGTTCGTCTTTTTCTTCTTGACTGATGTTATCTTCTAATTTAAAGGCGGCAGTGTTTTCTTCTGCTGAGTAGGTGAAGGCTCCCATTCTGTCAAACTTTGTTTGCTCAACAAATTCTCTTAGTTCGTCAAATTCTTCTTTGCTTTCCGAAGGGTAACCAACGATTAAGGTTGTGCGAAGGCATACTTGTGGTATTTTTTCTCTTATTTTGTTGATTAAAGCCTTTATTTCTTCGCCTGTGATTTTGCGATTCATTGAGGAAAGTAAACGATTGTTGATGTGTTGCAATGGCATATCGATGTATTTGCACATCTTAGGCTCAGTTGCTAAGAATTCTATCAATTCATCGTTGAAGTCATTAGGGTAGGAGTATTGCAAACGTATCCATTCTATTTGCTCTATTTTTGCAATTTCTTTTAATAAATCAACAAGTCTTACTTTGCCGTAAAGGTCTTTGCCATAGTTGCAAGTGTCTTGTGCAATTATTATGATTTCTTTTACTCCTCGTTTTGCAAGACATTGAGCCTCTTCTACTAATTCTTCAATAGGGATTGAGATATGTCTGCCTCTTATGTAGGGAATGGCACAAAAGGAACAAAATCTGTCGCACCCTTCTGATATTTTTAGGTAAGCAAAGTGTTTTGGTGTGCTTGGTTGTCGTTGAAGAAAGAAGTCTTTTTTTATTTCGGCATTTAGGTAAGTTGCAATATCGAGATAGTTGTTTACTCCAAAGAATGCGTCAATTTCTACAAATTCTTCTTCTAAGGTTTCTTTGTAGCGTTCAACTAAACAGCCAAAGACTATGATTTTTCCTATGTTTCCTTTTTTCTTCTCTTCTATGTATTCTAAGATTACATCGATTGACTCTTCTTTTGCATCGCCTATGAATCCGCAAGTGTTGATTATGGCAACGTCAAATTTCTTTTTTGTAGAGTCAAACAATGTTTCGTGTCCGTTTGCTTTTAAAACTCCTGCTAAGTGTTCGCTATCTACAAGGTTTTTTGAGCAACCGAGTGTGATTATGTTTATTTTCAAGGTGATGTTTTTTTATAATTTTATTACAACTCCAAGGCTAAGGTTTAATCTGCTTAGATTTTCTGGGTTAGATGAAATATCTATTTCTTCTTCTGCTGTTTTGAAGGTGTTAACTTCTCCTCCTAAGTATTCTACATCAAGACTTATGCCGATATGTTGAGAAAAAAGATAGTCAACTCCTAATTCAAATCCATAACCTAAGCAATTTCCGCTATATATTGATGAGTTTTCTGCTTTGTCTGTTATTCTTGTGTTCATATATCCAAGGCTTAGTCTTGCCCAAATGTCAAATTTTTCTGCTATTGTTGGCAATTGTCCTTTTATGCTTGGTGCTACATAGAAAACATTTATGTCGTCTGAATAAAGTTTTGTTGTTGTTTGGTTTTGGGAAGTAACTTCTTTTTCAAAGCTGTGAAATCCTATAAGGGCTGAGGCTTTTGCTCCAACGGCTACGTATTTGCATAGTCTGTAATCGTAGTTGAATCCTAAATGTAGGTTGTTTTGCATTCTTTCTACTTGCTCTTGATTGTCAATTGTGTTGATTAATAGTTCTGAGTGCGATTTTGTGAAAAGTTTTGCAAAACCCATGTTCATTGAAAATATGTGTTTGTCATATTTTTCTTGTGCTGATAGGGCGAATCCTATCAAAATCATTGTAAATAATAGTAAGTGCTTTTTCATATTTTTTGTTTTTTTGTTATTCAAATAAGCTGTCAACGAATGCTTGACGATTAAAGATTTGGAGGTCTTCCATTTGCTCTCCTAATCCTATGTAACGTACTGGTATTTTAAATTGTTCTGAGATTCCAATCACAACTCCACCTTTTGCAGTGCCATCAAGTTTTGTTAGGGCTAAGGCATTTACGTCTGTTGCGGCGGTAAATTGTTTTGCTTGTTCGATTGCGTTTTGTCCGGTTGAGGCATCAAGCACTAAAAGTACTTCATTTGGAGCAGAAGGTACGACTTTCTTCATTACGTTTCTTATCTTAGAAAGCTCGTCCATAAGACCTTTTTTGTTGTGTAAACGTCCTGCTGTGTCAATTATTACAATATCTGCTTTTTTTGCAACGGCTGATTGTAAAGTATCAAAGGCTACCGATGCAGGATCTGCTCCCATGCCTTGTGATATTATATCTACATCTACTCTTTCTGCCCAAATTTTTAGTTGATCAACTGCTGCTGCACGGAATGTGTCAGAGGCTCCAAGTACTACTTTCTTTCCAGCTTTTTTGAATTGATAGGCAAGTTTACCTATTGTAGTTGTTTTGCCAACTCCATTGACTCCAACTACCATTATTACGTATGGAGTTGTATTTGTTGTAAAGTCAAAACTCTCTCTCTCTTCTGTTTCGTTTTCATTAAGCAAGGACATTATCTCTTCTTTCAAAATTTTGTTTAATTCCGAAGTGCCTAAGTATTTGTCGCGAGCTACTCTTTTTTCTATTCGATCTATGATTTTTAGTGTTGTTTCTACTCCAACATCTGATTCAATTAAAATCTGTTCTAAATTATCAAGGACTTCTTCATCAACTTTTGATTTGCCGATTATAGCCTTTGATAATTTACTGAAAACACTTTCTTTTGTTTTTGATAGACCGCTGTCAAGTGTTTCTTTGTTCTTTTTTGTAAAGAAAGAAAAAAATCCCATAACTTTAAGTTTTATGAATAAAAAACAAAAGGGTCGTTATCTATTGTTTTGAGACAACAACCCTTTATATAAAAATCTTATACTAAAATCTGTTGTGGTAAAACCACATCAAAACTCTACGCCAAGTATTATTTCTTTGCAAGATATTCTTTTACACTGTCAGAAGGTACAATTTCTTCTTTAAAAGTGTAAGCTCCTGTTTTTTCTGAACGAACTGTTCTTATCACTTTCGCAAATTCCTTACCTGTTGAGGTTTTAAGGGTTGCAACTACTTTCTTTGCCATATCTTATAACTCCTATTCTTTTTATTTAATTTCTTTATGTACAGTCATCCTTTTTAATATAGGATTATATTTCTTTAATTCTAAACGCTCAGGAGTATTCTTTTTTGATTTTGTGGTTACATAGCGAGATGTACCAGGCATTCCTGATGCTTTGTGCTCTGTGCACTCAAGTATAACTTGTACTCTTACGTCTTTCGTTTTCTTTGCCATCTTAATTCAATTTTTGGGTGTGCAAAATTACACACATTTTTTTTCTTAACCTAATATTATCTTAAAAAATTTTTATTTTTCTTCTTCTTTTTCTGCTAATTCTTTTTTAATTCGCTCTATTCCAGAGGTTTTGTCGGTTAGGTCTCCGTAATAAAAAGCTCTATTAAAGTGTGTTTTTGTGTAATCTCTGACAAATCCATGCACTGTTGTGTCTCCTTTTTCAAAGCTATGAGATATGTATGCACTATATCCGTCTCGGCAATCTACCTTAATAGATAAAAAATAAATATCACCATTTTCTCCTCTTATTACGTCAAATTCATTGAAGCGAATAGAGGAATATTTTAAAATATTCTTTCTTATTTCCAAAAGTTCTTTGTCAGTAGTTTTTGCACTTACGCCTACAACTACATAGTCTTTACCAATGTAAAAAGGATACACGTCTTTGCCTTTGTTTTGAGCAAAAGATAAGACGAAACTCATCATTAAAACTACTAATACAACAAATCTTTTTTTCATATTGCTGATATATAGATATATAAATTGAGTTTGCAAAGATACAAAGAAAATTTTAACTAACACAAACTTTTGCTTTGAAAATAAATCAAAGAAATAATTTTTTAACTATTTGTTTAGATTTTTTTAATCCATTGAAATATTTTATTAATTATAAAGATTGTTTGTTTAAATAAAAGTTCTTAACTTTGCATTTTTAAACTATGGAAAAGCAAACAACAATAAAAAATAAAATAACGCTTAAAGGCAAAGGGCTTCACACAGGAAAGTTTGTGGAAGTTAATATTTTGCCTTCCGTGGCGGATAGTGGAATTGTTTTTAAAAGGGTTGATTTAGAAAATCCTGTGCTAATTAAGGCTGATGCAGAGGCTGTTACTGAGACTTCAAGAGGAACAACAATTGAAGCAAAGGGAGCAAAAGTCTCAACAATAGAACATTTAATGGCAGCTTTGTATGCTTCAAACATTGACAACGCTTTGATTGAGATTTCTGGCGAAGAAGTCCCTATTCTTGATGGTAGCTCAAAGTATTGGCTTGAAGCAATTGAGAAAAGTGGGGTAGAGGAATTAGAAAAAGAAAGAAATTATTTTACTCTAAAAGAGATAGTCTCTTATGTTGATGAAGAAAATGACATAGAGCTTATTGCAATGCCATACGATGGGTTTAGAGTAGATTTGAATATTGATTTCTCTCCAAGAATCATAGGAAGTCAAAACTCTTCTTTAAAAAATTTGTCGGAGTTTAAAGAAGGATTTTCAAATTGCAGGACATTTGTTTTCTTAGACGAAATAGAACAACTACTGAAACTAAATCTTATAAAAGGAGGTGATTTAGATAATGCACTAATCTTTGTAGATAAGGTTTTAGAAGAAGACCAAATAAAACATTTAGCAAACGTTTTTGGAAAAAATCCCGATGATATAAAAGTAGAAAAAGGATTGTTGAACAATGTAAAGCAGAATTTTGAAAACGAACCTGCACGTCATAAACTTTTAGATTTCATTGGCGATATTGCACTTGTAGGAAAACCATTAAAGGCACGCTTTATTGTTAAGCGTCCAGGACATAAAGTAAATAATTTATTATCAAGAAAAATTAAAACTATCATGGAAAATAATACAATACCAGTTTACGATCCAAATAAAGAACCTGTATATGATATTAAGGCGATAAAAAATCTATTGCCACACAGATTTCCAATGTTACTTATAGATAAAGTAATAGAAATAGGAGAAGACTATGTAATAGGTTTGAAAAACGTAACAGGAAACGAAGATTTCTTTAACGGACACTTTCCACAAGAGCCTGTAATGCCAGGAGTGTTAATCGTAGAAGCCTTAGGACAAACAGGAGGCGTGTTAGCACTAAAAGATATTGAAGACCCAGAAAATTATAGTACATACTTTATGAAATTTGAAGAAGTAAAATTCAGAAATAAAGTAGTACCAGGAGATACATTATTATTAAAACTTACATTAAGCGAACCTATCAGAAGAGGAATAGTGAAGATGAAAGGAGAAGCTTACGTAGGAAATAAATTAGTTGTAGAAGCTCAGTTGATGGCACAAGTTGCTAAAACTAAAAAATAAAGAAAATGAACAATCAAATGTATTATGTTCACCCTAATGCAAAAATAGGGAAGAATGTAACAATAGAACCCTTTGCCGTTATTTACGATGATGTAGAAATAGGCGATGATTGTTGGATAGGACCACATGTTACGATTTTTCCAGGAGCAAGAATAGGAAAAAATTGTAAGATATTTCCAGGAGCAAGCATAGCAGCAATTCCTCAAGATTTGAAATTTGAGGGAGAATACACAACTGCTGAAATAGGAGACAACAACATAATAAGAGAATTTGTTACAATCAATAGAGGAACAAATGCTTCTAAACGAACAGTGATTGGAAACAACAATCTTATAATGGCTTATGCTCACGTTGCTCACGATTGCATAATAGGAGACAATTGTATATTAGCAAATTCAGCAACTCTTGCAGGTCATGTTGAAGTAGATGATTACGCAATCATAGGAGGACAAAGTGCAGTTCATCAATTCTGTCGCATAGGTAAACACGTAATTTTAATGGGAGGTAGTTTAGTAGATAAAGACATTCCTCCATACGTAAAAGGTGGTAAATTCCCTGTTTCATATTGTGGAATAAATTCAGTAGGCTTATCAAGAAGAGGATATTCTACTGAAACGATAAATAATATTCAAAACATTTATCGAGTAGTATTCCAAAAGGGATTGACATACACTAATGCCTTAGCAGAAATCAAACAATTACCTCAAACCAAAGAAGGAGATGAAATAATATCCTTTATGGAAAAAGCAGAAAGAGGACTTATGAAAGGCTTTACTTCGGTGAGATAACCACATATATTAAAAACACAAAACGCCGTAACTTGACTTACGGCGTTTTTTTTATTGCTAATTTTTAAAATAAGGTCATATTTGATAAAATTTTAGTGTATTTTAGTGGTGATTTTCCTGGATTTGTTGGTTGGATTCCTTTTTTATTTAGAATTTTTCTAATTTCTGATTGTGATTTCTTTGTATCGTCTTTTAAAAGTAGTTCTGCAAGTTTTTTAGTTGTGTATTCTCCTTTCAGTAATAACTCATCTATTTGTATTTCTATTGATATTGATTCTTGTAAATTATTACTTTCAATTATAGTATTTCCATTTATATCAACAGGTTTTGCTCCCATTGAGATTAATAAGTCATTAGCATTTTTTTCATTAGAGTTTGGTTTTCTAACATAAATGATTCTGTTCTTTTTTAAACCATCTTGAACGCCAGAATAAGTACCCCCTTTACTATCTGATTCGGCTACAAATATTTTTTCAGCAAGTCCATATATATATTGGTTTCTTGCCATAGCTAAACCCTTATCCCAACCTGCATTTGGTCTAAAAGTACTAATAACTAATACACGTCCAGAAGTAATTTCTTTATATAGGTTTTTATATCCAGAACCAAATGTTGTAATTCCTTGCGGAAGAACAATAATACTTGAACCTCCATTTCGGATTGCAGAATCTAACGCTTGTCTATCAACACCTTTTGCATAACCACTCACAACTACAAGCCCATCTGATGCGGATAAAGAAGCAATATTATCAGTAAAATTAAGAGATGTGTCATTAGCATTTCTTGAGCCTACTATTGCAACACTTTCTTTGTTTAATAATTCTATATTTCCATAAGCGTAAAGAAGGATTGGTGAAGAGAATTTTAAATTTCTTTTAAGTGTTTTAGGATAATCAGATGAAAAAATAGGTATTATTTGATAGCCTTGTTCTAATAGGTCTTCTACGATAAAAGAATAATTATTAAGTTTTTCTTTTTCTTGTAATAGGCTTTGGATTTCATCTTGCGATAAATCAAAACTACTTTTCCAATTATTTTCTTCTGTAAAAAAATGAGCAAGAGAAGAATTGTCTTCATGAATCTTTGCTAAGATTTCATTCTTACGTCTTGTGTAAATATTTTCTGCGTTTGCTAATGCAAGCCAATATGTATATTCCTGTTTCATACTAAAATTTTTAATCATTATCACGTCCAACAGTTTTTGCAATAACAAGAGGAATTATTTCTGTTGCACCGGATTTTGTCAATACTTTACCTATTTCCTTTAATGTTGCACCACTATCATATATGTCATCAATCAATAAAATTGTTTTGTCTGTTACATCTGTATTATTTATAGTGAAAGAATCTTTTACATTATCTCGTTTTAGATATGAGTTGCGAAATCTTTTTTGAGGTTCAGTCTCTTTTATTTTTTCTACTGCGTATGAGAATGGAATGTCTAAGATTTGTGCGATTTTCTTTGCAAAATTTTCAACCAAAGTTCCGGAAATAGAAGGTGGAACAAACATGACAAAATCAATATGTTTGTTGCCAAATTTTTTTCTGTATGCCTTCAAAGTCTGTTTTACAAGAAAGTCTGGAAAATCTCCTCCATTTTCATATTTGCATCTATGTATTGTGGCACCAACATTTGAAACACCATAATAGGAAGCAGCAACTCCGTCTATAATATTATTGTCTCTCTGTACGCATCTAATTGTTGGAAAATATGTTTCGTGAAATTCTTTTAGTTTTTCTCTCAGTTGATAATCTTCAATTGGTGTTAATTTTTTTTCGCTTGTGTTATCGCAACCCGATTTAATGTTATCAGAAAACTCATCTCCTAAATAATTACACAAAAACTTCATTCGAGCTTGTTTTGTAAACACATAATCAATCATTGAATTAAATTCATCTAATTTAAACTGTTTTAATTCTTCAAATTTTGTTGTGTCAAGTTCGGGAGCATTAGGTTGATACATATAATACTTAGAACGTCCTAATTGCATTTCTTTAATAATGCCTTGTTCTATTAAATCTGCTTTTATTACTCTAAAAATTTGTTGTTTGATATTCGCTTTTCTTAAAATATCACTTTCTCTTAACATTTCTTCTTTTAGAATATCAATAACTTTTTGGTAGGTTTCTATATTAGGTTTAGCAGTTTCTATAAAAGCTCTTGGTAATTCACTATCAATGTAGTCGTTATTTGAATCTAATTGCGAATTAAAAAATAGAATTAAGTGAGATGTTAAACCATCTCGTCCAGCTCTTCCTATTTCTTGGTAATAATGTATTGGTGATTGTGGGATTTGTGTATGGATAATAAAGCGAATGTCCGATTTATCTATGCCCATTCCTAATGCGTTAGTAGAAACTATACATTTATATTTATTATCCATTAAGCCTTTTTCGATTTCTTTTCTTGAATCAGAGTCTAATCCTGCGTGATAGCCAATCGCATTTACTCCAACAAAGTCTAACCATCTTGAGTACACTTCTGCATCAACTCTTGTGCCTGTATAAATTAACCCAGTACCCGATAATTTATTTACATATTTAGCAATCCAAATTAGTTTTTCGTCTTCGGAATTAGTTTCTATTACATAGAGTTTGAAATTCTCTCTTAAAAGATTACCTCTTATTGTTTTAACTCCTACACCCATTTGTGTTTCAATATCTTTTTGTGTTCTAAGTGTAGCGGTTGCAGTAGTTGCTAAGACAGGAGTGTCAATTGGTAATAATTTTACAAGATTGATAATACGTTTAAAAGAAGGTCTAAAATCATGTCCCCAAACGGAAATTGTATGTGCTTCATCTATAACAACCATTGATAATTTCATTTCTCTAACAGACTCTAACCATTCTGTGTTTTCTTGACGTTCAGGAGCAATATACAAAATTTTTAATTTACCAGTCAGAGCTAATTTTATAGCCTCTTCATTTTCTTCTTTTGATTGTTCGTAATTTATACATCTCGCATTGATTCCTTTCTGATTTAGAGATTTTACTTGATCTCTCATCAAGGCAACGAGAGGGGAAAATATAATAGTTAAGCCGTCAAACAAGATTGCAGGAAATTGATAGCAGAGAGATTTTCCAAAACCGGTTCTTTCAATTAGTAATATACGCTCACCTCGAAGTAAACGTTGAATTGCTCGCCATTGTTCATCGTAAAAGTTATCAAATCCAAACGATTGTTTTAATATTTTCTCAGCTTCACATCTGTTATTTGATAAGTTAAATAATTCTTGTTTTGTCATAATTGTTTTTTTTATTGCTAATTTTTAACGCTTATTCTTTCCCAGATGCAAGAAGGTATCAGTCGCCAAAGTATTACTAATAAGCGGAATTTCCAGTCTATTATTGCTATTCGTTTTTTGTGTTTTAGGGCTTTGATTATGATTTTTGCTACTTTTTCTTTTTTCATTAACATAGGATAGTGTTTGCTTTTGTTTAGCAAATCGGTCGCTACGAATCCCGGACGTATGTCTGTGAATGAAATATTGGCTTTTTTGATTTTTGAGAGTTGGCAAAGCGATTGTATGTAGGTGTTTTGCATTGCTTTTGTTGCAGAGTAGGCAGGTGCAACGCCAAGTCCTTTTGTTCCTGCAATAGAAGAAATTACTGCAATATGACCTTTGACTTTGTTTTTGTAGAACCAATTAAAAGCAAAGGTAACTAAACGAATGAATCCTTCACAATTTGTTTTTGAGGTCTCAATTTCTATTTCTGGAACTAAGTCTATGTTTTGAGTTCCTATGCCTGAGGCGTGAAAATACAAATCCATTCCTCCTAAGAGATTGATTAGAGTTTCTAATTTCTTGTCAGCGTCTTGTTTTTGAACGTCTAAATCAATGATTTTTACTCTTTCTTCGCCGTATTTATTTTGAATATCTTTTAGTTTCTCTATTCTTCGTGCGGCAATTCCTACACTGCACCCTTCTTCCAAAAGAAGATGCACTACTTGCTCGCCAATGCCAGAGCTTGCTCCAACAACAATTACTTTTTTCATTGCTTTGTTAGTAGTCGTTGCGAGGTTGAATTATTGTTCCCCATTCTCTTTTAGAGAAAGTCTTGCCTACGAGTTTTATGTGTTCAATTGCGTAGCGTTCGTTAGGGTGTGTAGCAATTACATCTACAACTCCATCGTGAAGTTTCAATACTATTTTGTTTAGATCGTAACCATTTTTTCTTTTCCATTGATGAGTAAACATTTCGTTTGGCTTTGTAGCTTTGTAATTAGGGCAGTCGTATTCGTGAACTTGTACACAAAATAATTCTTTCCATTTATTGCCTGTGTAGGTCCAAACTCTGAAAAAATTAATGTCTGAAAAATCACGATAAACGCTCATAAATGAAATTTCATCTCCACCATCTCCGTCTAAATCTCCTTCATTAACCAAGAAATACACTCCTAAATCTCCGTCAAGCTTTAAAGGAGTGAGTTCATCGTTATCAGAAAAGATAGTAGTTGCTGTTTCGTATAAATTTTCAGAGAATCCGTCTCCGTCAAAATCGCCTCTGATGCTAAAACGTGAAGAGTTATTTTTGTTCCACGTCCAAAGAGAAGGATCTCTATTGTCTATTACTACATCGGTCCAAGGTTTTACTTCATCGTTTTGAGCAAAAATATCTGTTTGTCCAAAGCAAATGAAAGCCAAAATAAGATAAAAAACTGTTTTTTTCATATTTCCAAAAATAATTTATTACTATTGTACTTCTTCGTAACGTAAATTTTCAATAATATAACTTTGTCTTTCAGGCGTGTTTTTACCCATAAAGAAATCTAATATAGAACTAACACCCGATTCTTTGTTTAGAATAATAGGGTCAAGTTTTATATCTTTGCCTATAAAGTTTCTAAATTCATCAGGCGAAATTTCTCCAAGCCCTTTAAAACGTGTGATTTCTACTTCGCCTCTTAATTTTCCTATTGCCTCATCTCTTTCTTGTTCGCTATAACAATAAAGAGTTTCTTTTTTGTTTCTTACTCTAAACAAAGGAGTTTGCAATATGTATATATGACCAGCCTTTACTAAGTCGGGGAAGAACTTCAAAAAGAACGTCATTAGCAACATTCTTATGTGCATTCCATCAACATCGGCATCGGTTGCAATTACAATGTTATTGTATCGCAAATTATCCATATCTTCATCTATGTTCAAAGCGTTGTGTAAAAGATTAAACTCTTCGTTTTTATAGACAACCTCTTTGCTATCGCCGTATGTATTAAGTGGCTTTCCTCTTAAAGAAAAGACAGCTTGTGTGTTTACATCACGACTCTTTGTGATAGAACCCGATGCAGAATCTCCCTCAGTAATAAATAGAGTAGATTCTAAACGTCTTGGGTCTTTGCTATTATAATGTATTCTGCAATCTCTAAGTTTTCTGTTTGTAAGACTTACCTTTTTCGCACTCTCTTTTGCAAGTTTCTTTACATTTTGCATACCCTTGCGTTCTTTTTCGTTGCGAACGATTTTTTGCAAAAGAAGTTCTGCAACCTCTGCATTGATATGCAAATAATCATCAAGAGTACTTTTAACAGCATCTAAGATAAACGTTCTTACAGCTTGACCACTGCCGTCAGGCATCATATTTGTAGAACCTAATTTAGTCTTTGTTTGCGATTCAAACACAGGTTCATTAATTCTAAGGCTGATTGAGGCAACAAGTCCCGAACGAATATCAGAAGGATCGTAATCTTTCTTGAAAAAATCCTTTAACACCTTAACCAAAGCCTCACGAAAAGCAGATTGATGCGTACCACCTTGTGTTGTATGTTGTCCATTTACAAAAGAATAATGCTCCTCTGTGAAAACTTTATCAGAATGCGTGAAAGCAAATTCAAAACTTCCTGCCGAAAGATGAATAATAGGGTAGAGGGCTTCGTTTTCTTGTAAATTATTGTTAAGCAAATCGAAAAGACCCTTTTTAGATTGGATTTTTTTGCCATTGTAAATCAAAGACAATCCTTTGTTTAAGTAGGCATAATTCCAAATCATCTTCTCAACATATTCATCTAAATAATTGTAATTACCAAAAATCTTAGGATCGTTATCAGGAATAAACTCTACACAAGTGCCGTTTTTTTCCTCTGTATCTTGGATTTGTTCTTCGTTAGTGATTTTTCCTTCCGAAAATTCAGCAGATTTTATCTTTCCATCTCTAACAGAAGAGATTTTAAAGTAGGTACTAAGTGCATTTACAGCCTTTGTACCAACTCCATTCATACCTACTGATTTTTGAAAAGTCTCTGAGTCATACTTTGCACCGGTATTCATCTTTGAAACGCAATCTACCGTTTTCTCCAAAGGAATTCCACGTCCATAGTCTCTAACTCTTACCTTTTTTGTGTGAAAATCTATGTCTATTTCAATGCAATTTCCATGTCCTGCAACAAATTCGTCAATAGAATTGTCGATAACCTCTTTCAATAACACATAAATCCCGTCATCAGATGAAGCACCATCGCCAAGTTTACCTATATACATACCCGGACGCAAGCGAATATGCTCGTGCCAATCAAGAGATTTAATATTATCTTCGGTATAATTACCCTTATTTGTTTGTTTGCTATCTGCCATAGGTTGCAAAAATACGAAAAAAAACGGAAATAAACTTAACGATTCATTCGTCTTTCTCTTACAATTTTCAATTGCTCATCGGAAAAAAAGAGATTTTTCTCGGTTTTTTCCAAAAAAATCACTTCCTTTACATCTCTATGTTCAGGATTGCAAGCAATGATTTGAGAAGCTACCATTTCACCTTTTTCGTTCAAAGTTGCATAACACAAAACCCCTTCTTTATTGTGTAAAAGAGTGTATCCGTCAATAGATTCTGCCCAATGAATAAACTCATCGCCCTTTAACCAATAAGAAAGCTCCTTTCCATTAGGTTGAATGATAGTAATCAATTTCTTTTGAGCAGGCACTGCAAACAAAACATTGCAGAAAAACAACGCTATAATTAAAGCAAAAATGTATTTTTTCATAAAAGAATATTTTTGGCAAAGATAAAGAAAAAAAAGCAAACAAATAAAAAAGGCGATTGATTATCTCAGTCGCCTTTTCTTTTCTTATTCCACAATCAATTTCTTTTTCACGCTACCTTTTGTGGTGTTTATTTTTACAATGTATGTTCCCGAAGATAGATTGCTAATATCTATGTCTTTTTCAAAGTTGCTTACCTTTGTTTCTATTAGCAATTTCCCAACCATATCAAAGACTTGAATATTATTTATAGTATAATGACTCATTACCTTAAAGTAATTATTCGCAGGGTTAGGCATTAGGTAACACATTTTCTCTAATTCCACTTCCGAAAGCGATTGAGTATTTGAAGGAATCATAATAATAGGCACCATAGCGATGTAAATATTTTGCCAAATTGTATAAACGCTATCATCTTCAAAGTTTATCCATTCATCATTGTGCCTTAAATACTTAGGATCTCCAAAAGAACACAATGGAATATTATCTTCTGAACCATATTGATTAACCATATCTAAATATTCATCAACCATATTGTATAAAGTGTAACGATCTGGGCGAAATTCTTCTGAAAACCATTGCCCTGTTAAAGAATCCTTTAAATTTGCATATAATTGATTCCAAGGAACCATTCCATTATAAATTGTATCGTAATTAAGTCCACATTCGATAGGTCCACCGTGAGCCCAAATAGAGTCAAATAAACAAGGACTATAAACATTGCAAGTATGATGCATACGAAAATGATTAGGATTATACTTAGGTACATCAAATGCTATTTTGAAATCGGTAATATTTCTAAGGTTTCCATAAAACAATTGAGGGAAATAATAAAAATTCCAGCTATCTCTATTCCATGGAACGACTCCTTCTAACGTAGATCCCATATTAAAAGTATTAAAAAATGTGCTTGCGAGAGTATCAAAATTATCATTTAAAATACAGACTTTTCTAAGATCATCAAGCGATTCATAATCTATTTTCATAGCAACACCAACTACTATATAGTTATCGTAAGGAATAGCAGTTTCATCTAAATAATATTCTTGTGCAAAAGCTTCTGCATAATTTTCTCTTTTATTATTATTAGGTTCTGGATTATATGAATTTGCTCCTATTACATAACCATCAACAATTGTAACAGAAGTATCACACCATGCTTTATAATATGGTAAATACCAATCCCATTTTTGATACATGTCTGCATAATAGCCAAAACAATCTTCGGAACCTAATCTGGTTCTATTTGTATCACTTGTCATAAAACAGTTTGTGAAATACGTAGTGTCAAAAACATAAAGTAAGTCATACTGACTTGAATCGGGTTTGTAGCCAAAATGATATTGTGCTTTAAGATTTAAGCATGAACATAAGACTACTAAAATAATTAATAATTTTTTTATTTTTTTCATAATACCAAATTTTGATTACACACTATTTTAAACAACAATTATTTAACACAGAATTCTTTTTAAATGGAATAGATTGCAGATTTATAACAGTCTTATGTACATCAGTTGAAAGATATAATGTATCTGTAAAAATATTTCCTGAGCTTGTTATTTGTTTTGAAAATTTACATTGTGATAATGGAGGAATAGGGCTGACCAAAAAAGGACTTAATGTTATTACTTGAAAAGTTTCTTTTGTAAAACAAGGTGATTCTTTAAGATAAGCTGCATTTTTTGTATCGTAAATAAACATAACATTATTATTAATACTTCCTATTATAGTATAATTAGAAGTGTCTGATTTATTTAAATCACTACAACATAACTCATATTCTTTATGGTTGATTTTATATCTATAATAATTGTAAGGATAAGATACATTAGTATCCATGTTTAAATGAAATACTAAATCTTCTTTACTTCCGTCTATTATTGATTTTTTTAATATTACTAATTCTCTTCTTGTTTCTAAAAATTCTACATCAAACACTCCAAACCTTCCTCCCAAATAATCAAATAAAGAAACATTAGAAATATTGAAAATAGCGTTAGGGTTAGGGGAAATTTTAAAAGCACAAGCATAGTTGTTGTGCTGATTATCATAGCAAAGGTTACAAACTATTGCTATATTATCATGATCCATTGCTGTCGTTTTTACTCCGTACGCTTGATGTACAAAATATGGGAGAGTGATTCTGCCTGCTTGTTGTTGGCGTGTTTGTTTATCAAAAGCTATAATATCTATATAAGTAGCATGATTCAAAGGATCTGAAATGCTAGTATTACTATAATTTATAGATGTTAAGTATATTTTGTTATTTGTTTCGGTTATGTCAGCAAATTTATTGTAATAGCAACTATTAGCTGTGTCTGTTGGTACATAGAATATTTCAAAATCATTTGTAACATTGTATATTGGAAAAGCTCCCGTATCAACTTCTTGTTGGTTTGTTAAGACTGAATCTTCTTTTATGGTGTAAAGCATAAAGAAGTCTAAGTAATATTCTATTGGATCAAAAATTATATTATGTAATCCCGTTGTATCGTAAATTTTTTTTGCGTATGGGGGCTCTCCATAGTACATTTTACCAATTCCTGCTACGACTATGTTGGTTGAGTCTTGAAAAACTTCTATTCTGTTTATGGAAAAAATGCTATCTTGATAGATATTGTTTATTAAAGTGTATTTTATTTTTGATATTTCAAGGGGAGCATAATTTATCGGTGCAAAAAAATCATCTATATCAACATATCCTAAAAATGCTTCATCAATCCCATCATTGTTATAACTGCCACAAAAATATAATGTTGAACCATAGATGTCAAAATCTTTTACATTAAATTCTGAACCTAACGTAACATTTTCTGCTGAAATGTTTTGATCATTCTTCATTAAGGTAAACATAGATTTTCCTTCATTTGTGTGAGATAAAGTAATGTGCTTATTCTTTGTATAAGACAAGACTTTTTGTGTGTAAGGCACTGATATTACGTTTTCACTTGTAACAGTTGTTAGACGTGTTAAATCTTGTGATTGAATGAACACCTGTGATGATGCAATTCCAAACATCAGAATGGAGATTGCAAATAATAATAATTTTTTCATAGCTTTAAAGGTTTTAATTATGCCGACAAAGATATATATAAAAAAAGAATATTCCAAATTTTTTTATTCAAAAAAAATAAAGGGCGGGCGGTGTTTTTTGTTGGTGAATTTAAACATCAAAAATACATTTTTCTTTTTTTTTATTTTTCTTTTTAATTATAATTATTATTATATTTATTATTATATATATTATTATTGTCTGCATATTGTGCAGGGTAGTCTGCATACTGTGCAGAGTTGTCTGCACGCTGTGCAGGGTAGTCTGCAAATCCTGCAAAAAAAAATCAAAGAAAAATTATTTTTTTTCTTTGACTTTTTAAATTTTTCTTTGCTTTATTTTGTGATTAAGCAAATGGCGTAGGCTGAAATGCCTTCGCTTTTGCCTACAAAGCCTAATTTCTCTGTGGTTGTGGCTTTTATGGAAATGTCTTCTGTGTCTATGCCTATGATTTGTGCTAAGCATTCTTGCATTTGAGGAATGTGTTTTCCTATTTTTGGAGTTTGAAGGCAGATTGTTGAGTCTATGTTGCCGATTTCAAAGCCTTTTGCTCTTACTTTCTCTACACAGTCTTTGAGAAGTTCTTTTGAATCTATGCCTTTGTATTGAATGTTTGTATCGGGATATTGAAATCCTATGTCTCTTAGGTTTGCTGCTCCAAGAAGTGCATCGATTATTGCGTGAATTAAGCAATCGGCATCGCTATGTCCTACGGCTTCTAATTCGGAAGCAATCTTTATTCCTCCTAAACAAAGATGTTCACCACTTTTTAATTGGTGAACATCGTATCCTATTCCTGTTTTTATTTTCATTTCTTTATTATAAATCAAAGTTTAAGCCAACTCTAAGGGTGTTTTTCAAAGGATTGTTGTTTAATTGACCTGTTGCAATTAAATAACTAATGTCTAAGCCCATTACGTTGTATTTTATTCCTGCTCCAAGTGTAAGATATTGTCTTGCTCCTTTGTTTTTAGCTTCGTAAAAGTAGCCTGCTCTTAGTGCTAAGACTTTATTGTACCAATATTCTGCACCAACAGAGAGTGAAATCTCTTGAATCTCTTCTTTAAATCCGTTTGGAGCGTCATAGAAGGACTGAATTGCTCCTTGAAACACTCCTACGTTAGGGTCCATTCCCGCAAAGATATAGCCAAGCGTATCATAAACAGGAGGAGTAGGGACAAGGAGTTTGTTAAAGTCCATCATAAACGATATTTTGTTGAATTGGTCTAAGTCCATTGAGTATCTTCCTCCAATTCTCAAATTAGCTGGTAAAAATTCGCTGTCCATATTGTCTGAATACGAGATTTTAGAACCAAGATTTGAGATTTGAAGTCCCAAAGCGTATTCAGATGGTTTTTCAGCTTTGATTGCTTTTTGATAATATAAGCCTAAGTCAGCTGCTCCTGCGTTTGCTGCGTGAGTAGAGGTTGTTCCAACGTTTTGTCCTTGCGTAAGGTCGGAACGAATGTAGCGTCCTGTTAAGGAAATTGCGAAGTTTTCGTTTAGTTTCATTGTGTAAGCCAAATCCATTGCAAATTCGTTTGGCTTATATGTGCCGGTTGCCATTCCTTCTTGGTCAAAAAAGTCTATTGCTCCAAGAGAGAAGTAGGTTAAAGAGGCTCCCAATGTGCTTCTTTCATTAAGTTTGTAATATCCTCCAAGGTATAAAAGTTCTATGTCAGAAACTAATTCTCTAAGCCATGGTGAATAGGTGAAAGAAACGCCTGCATTGTTTTCCATAAATGCTAATTTAGCTGCGTTCCAATGCACAGAGTTTGCGTCAGGTGTGCTTGCTGCTCCAACATCTCCCATTGCTCCACTTCTTGCATCGGGTGCTATTATCAATAAAGGAACACCTGTCGATATTATTCTTGCTCCGTCTGTTACTTTTCCTGATAATTGGTCTATTTCTAAGTTATCATTGTCTAATTGTGCAAAGATGTTATTGCTTATTAGAATGATTGCTATTAATAAAAGAATCTTTTTCATTGTTTAATTTTTATTTTTTACCAATGTTAAACGTTGTTAAATGTGTTTTATTATTTATTTCTGTTAAAAATTACTATTTTTTGTGTTGGAGTTGTTATTTCGTCTGTTTGTGTTTTGATTTGCATTCTACAAAAATAAACTCCGTTTGATAGTTTTTCTCCTCCTATTGTTGTGCCTTCCCAAGTAATTGGGCCAATGCTATAAGAGCCAATGTAAGGAGTTGCATCTATGTTTGTTATTAATCTTCCGTCTTGATTGAATATTTGCAATTCTGCTCTTTGTATTGTGGAAGGTTGATTGTGCTGAAGGATTATTTGAGTGTTATTGCTAAATGGATTTGGATAGTTTTTTAATTTCATAATATTTCCATCTTCTGAGGAATTGACAACAAAGGTTATTGTTGCATCTGATGAAAAGTTAAATATATTCCAAACCTTTAAGCTAAGAGTATGTTCTCCGTTTGCAAGGTTGTTGAAAGGAAATGTGATTGTTCCTTTGTTTGGATTGATGGAATCTACTTCAAAGTAATCGTTTAACACAAATGTGTTTGCTGCATTGTCTAATCGTGCCATAATGTCGTGTCCAAGTCCACTTCCTACGGTGTTTATTGCTATTTCATCGCTGATTATTGCAAAGAGTTTAGGGTTTTCGTCTGTGATTCCTCCGTTAATGAAGTTTGTGTCGTTGATGTAAAGTGATATTTGAGGACGTGTTTCTTCTATAACTACGCTTGTGTCTATTCCTCCTATGATGAAATCATCGCAATAGCCTGCTGCGTCAGTTTTATCGGTTTGTGCATAGAAACTTATCTTTCCTTTGCCATAGTTGTAGGCTATATCCTTTGGAACGGTAAGGGTGTAGGTGAATTTTCCGTTTTCTACTCTTGTGATTCCTTTGTGTAATATGTTTTTTTGTTGTTCAAACTCTATGTCGGTGTTTAATCCTTCGTTGTCAAGTGTGTAATAATTGCTTGCTTTGTCAAGAAGGGTTATTTCTATCTTTCCATTAAAGTCTTGTATTATGTTGTTTGTATGATCGGTTACCACGCCTTCTATTGTCATTTGTGAAAGAGCTTTTACTGTGTCGGGAGAAGTTTGATTGATTTCTTTGTTATTGATTTTTGTTGTTTGAATATTATACTCAGGAAGGTCTATTCTTAGTGCAGGGTCGCCAAAAAGTCCAAAACTTCTTTCTTCTACTACAAGGGTTGTTGCATTCTTTGCTTTCATAAACATTTCTCCAAAGGTTAGGCCTTTGTTGTTTTCTTTTATTACGGCAAATCGATGTATGTTTGTGTTGATTTCGTTTCGTGAAGGTATTTTTCTTGAAGCAGAAATCAGGGCTATTCCTCCTCCGTTTTCTGAAGAAAGAATAAATTCGCCTGCTGATTGTTTGTCGCTCATATCAAAACGTGTAAATTCACAAGTAGAGGTAATTACAATAGGGAGTGAGTAATAGTTATCCCAACTTGTTATGTCGGTTATTGTGATTAGTCTTTCGCTTGAAAGGTGATCCTCTGAGCCGTGTCCAACATAGTTAAACAATAGACAGCCTTTCTTCATTCTTTGATTGATTGCCTTTGAAGCATCAGGATATGTTGCTCCCGAAGAAGAGGCATATTGTTTGTAAGCATCGGAATAAATCTTTTCTACGTTGAGTATAGGGTTTGTTTCTTTGATTTCGTAATATATAGTCTCTGCATTGTCAATAAAATATCTCTCTCCCCAAGTGTCTGCATCGTCTGCTGTAAGGGTTATGTTGTTTCTCCAAGAGCCAAGCTTACCTTCTGAAATGTCTTCTTTTGATATATATCTTCTGCATTTGTTTAAGATGATGTTTGCCTCATAAGTATTGTTGGAGGTTATTCTTCCTATACCTATTTGTAAAGTGTCGTTGATTGCTCCCTTTGAATAAGGGGATAAGTAGCCTAAGGGGTCATCTGTTGTGTAAGATGTGCCTGCATCAATTATTGAGTTGTGAGATTGATATGTAGGAACAAAGTTGTTATTTAATCCCAATAGGTTTTTATTGTCAAATGTGCCATCTCCAAATAAAAGAAGATTCTTAGGAGCCTTGCCTTCTGAGGAATATTTGTTGTAAAGCATACGTGCAAGCTCTCTTATTGCAAGAAAATCCTTTGTTCCGGAAGAAAATTCGTTATAGACCTGTGAGGTTGTTGCAACATTAACCGTAATTCCGTCATATTGCCTATGAAGTTGTGCGAGGCTATCGGCTTGTTCTTTAAATTCTGGTGCGGTAACTATTATGAAATCGGTAGGAGGCCAAGAGTGTAGGCTCTGATTCTCTACTTTACCCTTTAATATAGGAGTAGGAAATGAATTACCTGTAAATATATATAAGGTTCTAAGTGTGTCGTTTTCTATTGTTAGGCTTAATTCATTGTTTTCTCCTCTTGTGAAATCCTCTATTGAGTAAACATCGTTTTGATTTGTAACCTCCCAAATCTTAATGTTGTTTGTCCTTACGTTTTCTATTATATAAGAAGTCTTTTTGCTTAATTCTTCGCTTTGAGTTGAATAAAACTTCAAAGCAGAATTGTTGAAACGTAATTTTTTTGTGTAATTAACCAATATATAATCCAATCTACCTTTATCAACATTGCTATTACCCTCAAATTGCAATAAAAGAGTAGGGGATTCATTAGATATAATAGTAGAAAACTCTTGTGTTGTTAATTGTGCTGCGTAATCGTTGTGTTTAGAAAAGATATTTATTTGTCCAATTGTTGAGCCGGCTATCTTACAAGTGAATGTAACAGGATTAGAACTCTCATTAGCAAGACAAAGAGTTATTTTTGCAGGGTGTTGATTGGAAATCCCTTGCAAAGACAAAGGAAAGGAATTTTGATTAGAGGTCATAGAAAAACTTTCTCCAAACCAATTCCTTCCAGAGCCTAAAAGATTTACTAATTCTCGTTTGTGAAGAAAAAAATCCTTTGCAAATCTGCTCTCTTCCGCATTCTCAGAAGAAAGTTCTTCTCTTGCAGAAATTCTTTTCTTTTCACCAATAGAAGGCTCAAAGGTTATAAAATAAGTAGATACATCGGAATAAGGGTGAGAGGTGAAATAAAAATTCTCATTTGTTTTATCATAATCATATCTCATAGTAGATTGAGCATAAAACAAAACGTATTTTTCTTGTTTGTTTACAAATATTGCATTTTCTGTTAAATCCGATTTCGTATAGAAACTATTTGTGTCGCTAATTGCACCATTGCAACCTCCAAATATAGACAAATTATCAAAATTTATTTCCTGCTCCTCTACTCCTAAGGCAAGAAAATCATTGAAAGTCAATTTGTAAATATTGTTTGAAGGAATATTTACACAATACCAATTTCCCGAAGCAAGCACCGATGAATCGGGATAATTTATTGTTTGTGAAACACAAAATCCTGTTTGAAAAATTATCGCTAAAATTAAAATAAATCTCTTCATAACTATTATAACAATTTTTTTGTTGTTTTATTGTTTAAAAACACTCTAACTACATTTCTTTTTTATTTTTAATTTTTTCTTTATTACAATTATTATTATATTTATTATTATATATATTATTATTGTCTCCATACTGTGGAGTATAGACTCCACGCTGTGGAGAGTTGTCTCCACGCTGTGGAGGGTCGACTCCATACTGTGGAAAATAAAAATCAAAGAAAAATCTTTTTTTTTCTTGAATTTTTTGTTTTTTTTCTTTGAAAAATTTCAAAAAAATCAAATTTTTAAATAAGTGAAACATAATGATATTTTATCAGTATAAGTGGAATGGAAAGTGAAGAAAAAATAAAAAAAACGCAGAAACTTTCGCTGTTTGCAATTTTTTTCGTAATATTGCCAACTCAAATTAGACTAAAAATATAGTAAAAAACGAAGAATAATTATATTAAAGGTATGAAGAAAAGAATATTGTCTCTTGTGGCTGCATTAGTATTTGCATGTTCTTTCGTGCAAGCTCAAGATCCACATTTTTCACAGTTTTATGCAAATCCATTATACACTAATCCTGCCTTAGCAGGCTCAGCAGTTTGTCCAAGATTTGCTCTTTCTTACAGAGATCAATGGCCAACTTTGGGAGCGTTTAAAACTTTTTCAGCAAGCTATGATCAGTATTTTGATGCCCTTGCAGGAGGTATTGGTTTCACAGTGATGAGTGATATGCAAAGTGAGTTTTATAGAACAAACGTAGCTTCTTTAATTTATTCTTTGCGATTGAAACTTTCTAATGAAGTATTTCTTAATTTGGCAGCACAAGCAAGTGTAACAAATAGAAGTTTAGATTGGGATCAACTTTCATTTCCAGATATGATAGACCCAAGATATGGTTTTATCTATTCAACAATGGCAGCCCGTCCAGAAGAACTATCTCATACTTTTGTTGATTTTGGAGCAGCCTTTGTATTGTATGGAGAAAATTGGTACATAGGAGGAGCAGCAAATAACCTAACAAGACCAAATGATGGTTTTATATCTTATAACAGAATACCTTTGCGTTTTACTGCAAATGGAGGTATGAGACTTAATTTAAGTAGAGATAAAAGAAGAACAAACGCTTTCTTTGGACAACCAATCATCTCTCCAAATGTAGTTTATAGCTATCAAGGAGGATTTCAAATGTTGAATTATGGAGTGTATTTAGATTGGAGTCCATTCATCATAGGCACATGGTATAGACAATCAATAGGTTTTGATAATTCAGACGCATTGATACTATTGTTTGGTATTCAATATGAAAAGATTAAGATTGGATATAGCTACGATATAACAGTATCTCAATTATCAAATGCCTCAGGTGGAGCACATGAAATTTCACTTGGAATGCAACTTCCATGTCCAGAAAAACGTAAGAAGATAAAAGCAATTAAATGTCCATCATTCTAATTGAAGAAAAAAAATAGAAACAATTTAAAAATATAGATATGAATAAGGTATTAATTAGTAAAGTATTACTTTGTTTTGGAGTTATTGTTTTGTTTGCCAATTGTAAGGGATTTGATCAATCTGCTACAACAGGTTGGGATTATAACAATCCTGAATGGGGAGGATTTGAATCTCCAAAAGTTTTAGAGCAAATGACACCTCCGGGAATGGTGTTTATAGAAGGTGGTGCGTTTGTTATGGGACAAACAACAGACAACGTAAGATATGAATGGCATAATCAACCAAAGAGAGTTACAGTTTCTTCATTCTACATGGACGAATGTGAGGTAACAAACCAAGATTATAGAGAATATATTTATTGGTTAGATAGAATGTATGGAGATGAATATCCAGAAGTTTATCAAAAAGCATTGCCAGATACATTAGCTTGGCGTTCAAAATTGAGCTACAATGAACCAATGGTAGAATATTATTTCCGTCATGCTTCTTGGGCAGATTATCCTGTTGTAGGAGTTAGTTGGTTGCAAGCTAATGAATATTGTTCTTGGAGAACAGACAGAGTAAATGAAAAATTACTTATAGACTACGGCATCTTGGAATTTGATCCAGACCAATCCTTAGAAAATGTCTTTACAACAGAAGCATATTTAGCAGGACAATATGAAGGAATACCAGTAGAAGATAATGGATTGGTATCATTAGTTCCAGGAGAAGACGGAGAACCACGTATTGTAAAAGCAGAAGATGGTATATTATTACCACGATTCCGTCTCCCAACCGAAGCAGAATGGGAATATGCAGCATTAGCTTTGGTAGGAAATACAGTAGAGGAAAGAATAGTTGAAAGAAGAATTTATCCTTGGAACGGACATATTGTTAGAACAGCTGAAAAGAAATACTATGGTCAAATGATGGCAAACTTTAAACGTAGTAGAGGTGATGCTATGGGTGTTGCAAGTGCGTTAAATGACCATTGGGAATACACAGCTCCTGTAATGTTCTACTTCCCTAACGATTTCGGTTTATATAATATGGCAGGAAACGTTGCAGAATGGGTGTTAGATGTATATAGAATTAGCACAGGATTAGATGCAAAAGGAATCAACCCATTCAGAGGTAACTTTTATATGACAAAGGTTACAGATTCTGAAGGAATGATAGCAGAAAGAGACTCTTTGGGTAGAATTACTTATAGAGCAGTAACTGTTGAAGAAAATGTAAACAGAAGAAATTATCGTCAAGCAGACAATATCAACTATCTTGATGGAGATATGGCTTCTCAATTGCGTAGTGATTGGAAAACAACTCCACAAGAAGGAGAAGAAGGTGGAGCATCTGTTGATGAAGCACCAGCAGAAGGAGAAGAAGCTGGAGAAGGAGTGAATGATAATTCATCTAAGAATATGTACAACTATGAAAATGGTTCTATGGTAGATGACAAGGCACGTGTAGTTAAAGGAGGTTCTTGGAAAGATAGAGCATTCTATTTAAGCCCTGGACAAAAGAGATACTTAGACCAAGCTCAAAGTACAGATTGGATAGGCTTCCGTTGTGCAATGGATAGAATGGGTTCAAGAGAATTATAGAGTGATTATTAGAAAAAACTAAATAGAGTATGAAGAGATCCCTTCCTTTCTGAGGAAAGGGATTTCTTTTTTGTCTTGCAAAGGATATGGTAGTAAAAAAAGCAGAAGACATACTAAATCATTTTAATCAAAAACAATTCTCTTCGGTCTATTTATTAACCGGGGAAGAAAATTATTATATAGATTTATTGGTTTCTAAATTTGAAAATGAAATCTTAGATGAATCGGAAAAAGATTTCAATATGACAATTCTTTATGGATTGGAAACCAACTCAAAAGAGATTTGTTCTTTTGCTAAGCAATATCCTATTATTTCACAAAATCGTATAGTTATAGTAAAGGAGTTTCAGCAAATAGATAAGAAGGAATTGCCTTTGCTTACTTTCTATTTGGAAAAGCCTTTGTCTTCTACTATTTTGGTGTTAGTCAATAAGAACAAACCTATTGACAAAAAGTTTTCAGATAAGGTTAGTAAGAGTGGTGTTGTTTTTGAAAGCAATAAATTATACGAGGATAAAGTAACAGCTTGGATAGATAGATATGTTAAGCAAAAAGGATTTAACATAGAGGCAAGTGCGACTAATTTAATCTTTGAACATCTTGGTAATAATCTTCAAAAAATATCAAATGAAATAGATAAAATGTCTATTAATTTGCAACAAGGCTCTGTGATAAGACTTGAAGATATAGCAAATCATATTGGGATAAACAAAGATTATAATATTTTTGAATTACAGAATGCTATTGGGAAATTGGCTCATAATAAAATTAATAAAATAGTAAATTATTTGTTGTCAAATACCAATGAAAATCCAATACAAATGATGTTACCAAATTTGTTTTCTTATTTTATGAAGGTAGGAATAGTTGCTCAATTAAGAGAGAAGACAAATGAAAGCGTAGCCTCAGCAATAGGGGTTTCTCCTTATTTTGCAAGAGACTATATTTATGCAGCTCAAATATTTCCTTTGGAAAAGATTTATCAAAACATAGATTTGATAAAAGAATATGATTTAAAAACTAAGGGATTGGGTTCTAATTTTGAAAACGAAGAATTATTTAAAGAATTAATATATAAACTTACTCATTAAAATAAAAAGAGATGAAAAAACTACTAATATTGATCTTTACAATTGTAACGACATTAGTTTCTGCACAAACAACAGGTTCATTAAGGGGATTTGTTTATGATAAGGAAACAGGTGAACCGATGATGTTCTCAAACGTAGTATTAGAAAATACTCAAATAGGGACAACAACAGATGTAAATGGTTATTTTGTTCTTTCAAAAATAAAAGCAGGTTCTTATAGTATTAAGGTAACATCTCTCGGATATGAAACCTATATAGAGTCGATAAAAGTAGAAAAGAACAAAGTAGTTGCTTTGAAAATAGAGCTTTCACCTTCTGCCACAGAATTAGAAACAGTGGAAGTAAAAGGAAAACAAGAAATGCTAAGAACGGAGAGTCAAGTATCGGTAGAAAAAATAACATCAACAGATATTCAACAAATGCCTTCTATTGGAGGACAAGCCGATTTAGCACAATACATACAAGTACTTCCGGGAGTTGTCTTTTCGGGAGACCAAGGAGGACAACTTTACATTAGAGGGGGTTCGGCAATTCACAATAAAGTTCTATTAGATGGAATGGTTGTTTATAATCCGTTTCACTCAATTGGATTATTCTCAGTTTTTGAAACAGACATAATAAGAAGTGCAGATATTTATACAGGAGGATTTTCTGCACAATATGGAGGAAGAATATCTTCTGTTATGGATATAACAACAAAAGACGGAAACAAAAAACATTTCACAGGAAAATTATCAGCCTCTACATTTGGAGCAAATCTTTTGTTAGAAGGTCCAATTGTAAAAGATTCTAATTACACACTTTCTTATGTGTTTTCAGCTAAAAATTCATATCTATCAAAAACATCTACTTCCATATATTCTTATATGAACAAAGAATTGCCATACGATTACTTAGACCTTTATGGTAAACTAACGCTTTCAACAGATAATGGTAGTAAAATCAATGTATTTGGATTGAATTTCACAGACAAAGTAAATCAATATGAAGCCATAGCAGATTTTAATTGGTCAAATAAGGCCTTTGGAACTAATTTTCTTATCATACCAGGAACAACTTCTGCACTTGTAGAAGGGGTTATAGCTTATTCTGACTATACAATGAATATGAAAGAAATTACAAGTAATCAAAATCAAATGAGTAATATAGGAGGCTTCAATGTAGGAATGTCTGTTACAAATTTCTTTGGAGATGATAGATTGAAATATGGTATGGAAATGGAAGGCAATACAACAAAAACAGCCTATCAACTCAATGATACAATAACAGACTATTCAACCGAAATAGGATTATATGCAATATACAAATTAATGTATCGTCAAATTCTATTTGAACCAAGTCTAAGATTAAGTTATTATGCTTCCTTAGGAGACTTATTTTTAGAACCAAGACTATCTGCAAAATGGAATGTGTCAAATAAATTCCGTTTGAAATTAGCAACAGGAGTTTATTCACAAACATTCTTAGATACAAAGAGCGACAGAGACGTAGTTAATCTATTTACAGGCTATTTAACAGTAAGTCCCGATTTAAATATAGTGAATACCTTTCAATCAGAACCAATAAACTCATACGTACAAAAATCCAATCACTTTATCTTTGGGGCAGAATATGACATACTTCGTAATCTTTACTTAAATTTTGAAGTTTATTATAAGACAATGAGTAACTTAGTGTCTATAAATCGTGATAGACTATATACAGATGATGCAGAGCATAGCGATAAACCAGATTACTCAAAGAAAGAATATACAGTTGAAAACGGAAACGCATACGGAGCAGATTTTTCTTTAAAATATGATGACGGAAGACTGTATGTTTGGACAATCTATTCACTTGGTAAAGTAATAAGAGAAGGAGAAACGCAAACCTATGCTCCACACTATGATCGCAGACATAACATAAATGTATTGATAAACTATCAAATGGGAAAAAGTCGTGATTTTGAACTATCTTTCCGTTGGAACTATGGTAGTGGATTCCCTTATTCTCCAACAGCTTCAATGGTTGAAATGTTAAACTTCTCAAATGGTATAAACTCTGATTACATATCACAAAACGGAACACTAACAACAATATATGGAGACCTTAACTCAAAACGCTTACCAAACTATCACCGTTTAGATATTTCAGCAAAAAAACGTTTTGAAATAGGAAAGCGTTCAATCTTAGAAATAAATCTAAGTGTAACTAACGTGTATAACCGTAATAACCTATTCTATTGGAATAGAATCACATCTCAAAGAGTAGATCAATTGCCAATAATGCCTTCACTCGGAATTACATATACTTTTTAGAGTCAAATAAATATGCAAAACACTAATAAAACACTTATTGCTTATGTTTCCATAATATTCTCAATGATATTTTGGGGCATAAGTTTTGTTTGGACAAAAGAGCTTTTGAATGCGAATTTTCCAGTTTTTCTAATTCTTACAATAAGGCTTGCAATAGCCTCACTGCTTATGTTTACCACGTTTTCTTTAATGGGTAAATTAGAAAGAATAGAAAAATCAGATATTCCAAAATTTCTTTTGCTAACTTTGTTTGAACCTTTCTTATATTTTATAGGTGAGAATTTTAGTATGCACTTTGTTGATGCAAGTTTTGCAGCCATAATGATAGCACTTTTACCGATAGTAAATCCCATAGCCTTACACATTTTCAATAAAGACAAATTAGGTTGGAATCTTCTCTTTGGAGCCGTGATTTCAGTAATAGGAATAATAATTATGAGTATAAATTCTTCGGGAGAACTTAAAATATCTTGGCAAGGAACCCTACTCTTACTCTTAGCAGTTGTTTCAGGTTCGGGCTACGGAGTGATACTCTCTCGTTTAATCAACAAATACAGTCCAATAACCATAACAACAACACAAAATATAATAGGAATATTCTATTTTTTGCCTTGTTTTTTAATTTTCGACTACGACTCTCTCTCCGAAGTCGTTTGGACAAAAGAAGCAATCAGTAGTTTAGTATTGTTAGCCATCTTTTGTTCGGCAGGAGCCTTTATGTTGTATTCATATAGTGCAAAAATATTATCAGTAATAAAAGTAAGTATATTTACAAATGCAATACCAATAGTAACGATTATTGTTGCAATCATCTTAGGACAAGAAACATTTTCAATATCTAAGATTTTAGGAATAGTAATAGTTGTTGTAGGCTTATTGCTTAGTCAATTTGGATTTAATAAAAAGAAAAGAATATGAAAGTTAAAGTAGGACTAATTCAAATGACTTGTCAAAAAGACAAGCAATCAAATATAGAAAAAACGATAGAAAAGATAAAAGAATGTGCAAGCAAAGGAGCAAACATAATATGCTTGCAAGAACTTTTTGCATCATTATATTTTTGTGATGTAGAAGACTACGAGAACTTTAAATTAGCAGAAGAAATACCAGGAAACACAACAAAAATACTTTCCGACTTAGCAAAAGAATTAGGAGTAGTAATAATAGCCTCTTTATTTGAAAAAAGAATGAAAGGCCTATATCACAACACCGTAGCAGTCCTTGATGCAGACGGAGAATACTTAGGAAAATATCGTAAGATGCACATTCCAGACGATCCAGGTTATTATGAAAAATTCTATTTCACACCAGGAGACTTAGGATATAAAGTATTTAATACAAAATTTGGAAACATAGGCGTTTTAATCTGTTGGGATCAATGGTATCCTGAGGCAAGCAGAATCACAGCCCTTAAAGGAGCAGATATACTCTTCTATCCGACAGCAATAGGTTGGGATATAAGTCAAGACGAAGCCACAAACCAAGAACAATACAACGCTTGGCAAACTATACAACGCTCACATGCAATAGCAAACGGAGTGCATACAGTTTCTGTCAATAGAGTAGGGCAAGAAGGCAATATGAAATTCTGGGGAGGAAGTTTCGTGTCAAATCCATTTGGAACATTGCTACACAAATCCTCACACACCGAAGAAGACATAGCTGTAATAGAAATAGAAACAGAGCAAACAGACCATTATCGCATACATTGGCCATATTTAAGAGACAGAAGAATAGACTCATACTCAGAAATAACAAAACGTTGCATAGATTAATAAAAAAAACACGATAAAAAGATGAAGACACCAAAAGACTTAGGATTTAGATTTCCTGCCGAATGGGCAAAACACGAAAGCACATGGCTAAGCTATCCACATAATGAAAACTCTTGGCCAGACAAAATAGAAACAATCTTTCCTTCCTACAATCAATTCATATCAGAGGTTGCAAAAGGAGAAAAAGTTAACATAAATATCCAAGACCAAAAAACGCAAGACTTAGTAACATCTCAACTCCAAGCAATAGGAACGAAGATGGAAAACATACATTTTCATCAATTTCGCACAAACGATGCTTGGTGTAGAGACCATGGCCCAGCCTTTGTATTAAAAACCAATCAAAAAGCAATAGTAAATTGGGATTACAACGCATGGGGAGGCAAATATCCTTGCGAATTAGACAATCAAATACCTTTGCAAATAGCAAAACACTTAGACTTAGAAGTCTTTCATCCTCACATAATAATGGAAGGAGGTTCAATAGATGTAAACGGAGAAGGCACCTTAATAACAACAACAGCTTGTTTGCTTAACGAAAACCGTAATCCACACCTTTCACAAGCCCAAATAGAAGAAAAACTATGCAATTACTACAACGTAGAAAACGTAATATGGTTAGGCGATGGCATAGAAGGAGACGACACAGACGGACACGTAGATGACATAACACGCTTTGTAAACCCTGACACAGTAGTAACCGTTATAGAAAAAAACAAAAACGATGAAAACTACCTTCCATTGCAAGAAAACTTAAAACTACTTCAAAAATCTCGCTTAGAAAACGGTAAACAACTAAACATAGTAGAATTACCAATGCCAAATCCTGTAATATGGGAAGATCAACGCTTGCCAGCCTCATACGCCAACTTCTATATTTCAAACTATGGAGTAATTGTTCCATTATACTCTTGCCCGCAAGATGAAGAAGCAATAGATATTCTAAGTAAGCTATTTACTGACCGCAAAGTAATAGGCATCGACTCAACCGACATAATATGGGGATTAGGAAGTTTCCATTGCCTATCACAACAAGAACCAAAACTATAAAAAACCTCTTGAACCATGAAAAAGATAATAACACTAATAATAGCAATAATAGCAATAACCCTTTCGCAAGCACAAGGCGTTTACACCCTATCGGTAGAAATAAACTATGACTCAATCTTTTCTCTTGACGGAAGACACTTTGCAGTCAAACAAAACGGAAAATGGGGAGTAGCAAAAGAGCGTAAAGAAGTTTTGCCATGTATCTATGAAGGCATAGACGCACTTGGAGATGGAGTAATATCAGTTATAAACCAAGGAAAAATAGGATTTGTTGATACACTTGGCAACACACTCTTAGAACCAACCTACACAATAGAAAAACAAGCAAACACAGAAGACAAATCACAAATCAATGTCTATGACAACGGAGCCTGTCTTGTAGAAGTAGAAGGAAAATATCAATTAATAGACAAACAAAACCATAGACTCATACCACAAGACTATGAAATCATCTCACGCATAGGCGATGCAGTAGCAATAAAAAAGAATGGGAAATACGGAATAGCCAACAGCAAAGGGCAAATCCTATTATATCCACAATACCTTGATATATCAATTCTAATAGAAAGCAAACTCTATTCCTACAAACAAATAAGCACCTCAGGACTACCAGTCTTTGGATTAATAAACGGCAAAGGCGAAATCCTTACCCCTGCAATCTATGCCGACTTTGGAATCTACAACGGAAAAGAAGCAACATACATAAAAGCATACGAAGAAGACGGAAGACAAGCCCTACTAAATGAAGAAGGCAAGACAATCATTCCAGCAATCTATCAAGTAACACTACCAACAATCCTACCAGACTACTTTTCCATAAGTCAAAACCTTGAACACGGCATTATAGGAAAAGACAGCGTAATATACGTTCCGCCAGCATACGAAAGAGTAGAAATAATGCAAAGCACAGAAACCTTTTTCCTTGCACACAAAGAAAACAAAACACACATCTACAACACCTCACAAGAACACTTAGCCACAATCACCGGCACAATACTCGATGTAGTAAGCAACAAAAAATCAGATGTCTATTTCGTAATAGAACACAACTTCTCTTACGGCATACAAGACACCACAGGAAAATGGATAATAGAACCAATCTACGATGAAATACTTTCAATAATAGGCGATAACGTATGTTTTCGTAAAAAAGACAAATGGGGAGTTATAAATATGCAAAACCAAGAAGTGATACCATTTCAATACAAAGCAGCAAAGCTCTCACCATCAAAAAAATTCCTTGTACTCTATGACGGTAAAAAAGACTCAAAACTCCTAAACGAACAAGGACAAATAATAAGCTTTTCAGAAACCGAATCAATTCTAATAAGCAACAACTACATAGAATACAAAGACAAGAAAGCAAAACGCAGACTATACGAAAACGGCACCTATCAACCCGATTACATACAAAACATAAAAGCCGGCACAAACGACATACTATGTATAAAAGACCAAGAAGGTTGGACCTATGCACAATATCCCGACTTTAAACCCCTAACCACAAAACACTATCAAAACATAGGACTATTCTTTAAAGACAGAGCCTTAGTCTATCAAGACAATCAATTAAAAGAAATAGACAATAAATTTCAAGAACAATCAGTTGTAATATCAGAGCCTATAAGCAACATAGAAATGCAACTAACCTACATAGGATTGCATTCCTACACAGGAGCAGAATATTACATAATAAAAAACAAAAACAAATACGGAGTAATAACAATAAAACAATAACGAAGATGAAAAGAGTAAATAAAACACTTAGCCTAATACTTCTTGCAGTAATGAGCACACTTACACTTGTAGCACAAGACTATCGCTCATTCCCGGTAGATAAAATGACCTTTAACAGCACAGGAGTCTATTATTCTCTACCAAAAACCGAATTAATTTTCAAGGTAAAAGTAGAAAAAATACAAGAAAACAAAGGAGTATTTGCCGATTATGCCTATATGATAGGAGCAAAAAACACAATAATAAACGATGCAGTAAAATACAGAATAAAAGACATAGAAATCACCTCACGCCCAATAGGCGACAGCGAACACATCTACTTTTTGCAAACCACAAATAAAATGAAAATAAGCAAAACCGAAGCCGGCACCTTGCTATCAATAGGAGAAGTAGAAGACAAACCTTGCCACAAGCCACACACACACAAACCACGAAAAGAATTAGCCTTAAAAACCACCTCAACAATAGAAACAAATCCAATTTACGAACACAAACTACTTAGTCAAAATAAATTAGAAGCAATGCCAGGCCTAACAGCCGAACAAGCAATAAAAGCAATAAAAGAACTAAGAGAAAAACAATTAGACGTATTATTAGGCTCAGTAGATGGCACCTTTATGAACAACTCAATAGAATATATGTATAAGCAATTAGACAAGATGATTGACGGATACGTAGCACTATTCACAGGCGAAACCACAACAGAAGAATTAGAATACACCTTTACCCTTGCACCCGAAAAACCATTCATAGTAGAAGAAGACTTAGTACTTGGTATATTCAAATTCTCAGAAGAAGAAGGAGTCCTTAGCCTTAACCACAAAACCGATGCGCCAATAGTAGCAGTGAAAATACACTCCCTAAACACCACAAAAGAATATGAAAAAATAGAAGAACAAAAAAAGAAAGACGACAGACTACAAAGACAAATATCTAAAAACGGAGTAGGACTATATTATCGCATACCAGAAATGGCAGAATTAAGCATAGACTTTGCAGGCAAACGCTATTTTGCCACAACACACATTTCGCAATTTGGAGTAGTGTCCTATATGATGGACTCACCAAGCAAAATAACCTTCAAGCCAAAAACAGGAGCATTGAAAACAATAGAATAAAAAGAGAAACAAAAAAATAAGGAGCTAAACATTTTAGCTCCTTATTAAATAAATAAACATAAAACAATTTTATTTTTCTTTTCTTGTGTTTCTATACACAGTAGCCCCAACAGCACAACCACCTAAACCTAAAAGCAACAAAGTTGCAGGAGCAAGAGGAGGAGAACTTCTAACCTCATTTTGCGGTGATGGATTGTCACTACTATTTACACTCCTTGGATCATAACTATCTTTGCTCGAAGAGTTGCTAAATAGACCTATACTATTAGGGTCTTTTTTTGCAAACTGAGCAAAAGAAAAATTTGTGCTTAATAATACTAATGCGACTAAAACAATCTTTTTCATTTCTATTATGTGTTTTTTTTTACCAAACAATTCCAATTTGCAAAAGTATAGAAAAATTACAAGATAGCAAATTTTTCTATTTTTTTTTTTTTTTTTTTTTTTTTTTTTTTTTGAACAACCTTTCTATAACCTTGCAGGAGCAAAGATTGTTCAACAAGGGGAATAAAAATGCTTATTTATTTTTTTCTTTTATTAAGAAAATAAGTAGTAATTTTGCAGGTTAGTAATTATTCAAAAAAATAAAAAAACATTGTTATGATAAAGAAACAGTTATTAGTAATTTTAGCAACAATCGTGCTTAGTTTTAGTGCATTCGCACAATTTGGGGGGGGTAATGGAAGTGTTGACAACCCTTATTTAATTTCAACAAAAGCTCAATTTTTAGCAATTAGTAGTAATTTGTCAGCATGCTACAAGCAAACAGCCGACATTGACTTAGGTGATTTAGGAACACTGGCAGACAACAATGCAATAATTACAGGTGATTTTTCTGGTACATACGATGGAAATGGTAAATCTATTTCTTATTCTGTGAAGTTTGTTGGAAAAACCACATATAGCAGTTACGGATTATTTGAAAAAGTAAGCGGAACAATTAAAAATTTACGCATCACCTCTTCTTCTGCAATGTTAACTGGAACAGCCGGTGATCTGAATGTTGGCTTGATTTGTGGTTTGCTTCTTTCAGACGGAGTTATTACCGATTGTCATGTTACAGGAGATATTAATTCTACTGTGAATCCTGGAGGAGGATCGGGAAGTGATGCAGGATTAATAGCAGGGCAAAGCCTTGGCAAAATAAAATATTCTTCTGGTACAGGAAACGTAGTAGGAGTAGGATATGCAGGAGGTTTGGTAGGTCAATTAAATGATGCGTGGGGGCATTATGACGGAAGTAATAACGGAGAAATTATAGGTTGTTCATTTGTTGGTTCTGTAAAAGCAGTAGCACCTACTGGTTATGAGGAAGCAAATGCGGGTGCTTGTGGTTCTTACGCTGGAGGTATTTGTGGATTTGTTGCAGGTGGAGGTAATGCTGAGCAAGAAATTTCTTTGTCATACGCTAATGCTACTTTAGAAGGAACCGATGCTTATGGTTTAGCTTATTTTTCTGATAAGTCTGAAGATAGCGACACCGGTGTTTATGGCTCTTATAGTGATATTTATGTAAAAGGTGAAGTAAATGATAACAATATAGATACCGAAAGTGAAATAGCTAATAGAGGTAGTGGTAATCGTTACGACAATACTAATCATAATACAGTAGAGATTAATTCAACGTTAAATGATGCTGTAGATCTTAATACTGAGGCAAATCAAAAAATATATTTTTCAAGAGAAACAGGAGAAATTATCTTAGTCTTTGGACAACCTAGTCAAGATGAAGATTTAGGAGATGATTATATTGACAATGAAGATGTGGTTGTTTCCGTTTGCGAACCATTACAAGGGGAAATTACATTTGCATGTAGGCAAGTGGGTTATCTTCCTTATTATAGCTTTCATGCAAGTTGGCCTTCTAATCCGGGAGATAAATGGGAGTGGGTATTAAAAAGAGATAATGGCACAGAAGTTAATCACGGTACTAAAAATCATTTTGATAATTCAAATGAAGTAGAAGTAACATTAGAATATTCAGTTACTTGGGGTAGTATAAATGCCGATGAATATATTTTTTCTGTTCGTAGGGTATGTAGTGAAGAAGAAAAATCTTCATATACTTATGAAACATTTAAGGTTAATAGCAACAATCAAATAGATAATGGTATTGATTGCTCTTCTGTTGAAAACCTTGCAGTGAGAGATATAACTACTAATTCAGCAGTAGTATCATGGACATCAACAAGTAATTCGTGTAAATATAGAATAGATGGTGGTAATTATACTACTATTCAATCTTCAAATGGTAATTATGATTATAGTGTAACTTTGACGGGTTTAGAACAAAATGCTACTTGTAAGATAGAAGTAAGAGCTATTTGTGGTAATAATGAAAGTAAGTCTGAATTGATAGAGTTTAAAACTGACGAAATTACTATTAATAATAGTTGCGATAGACCAACAGGTCTTCATATAGTAGAAACAACAGTAGGTGGTGTTAAAGAATATACTGCTAAATGGATTGCCGTTCAAGATGCAACTTGGGAATATTTGTTTAAAGATTCAGATGGAAACACTAGAACATCTGGTACAACAACAGGAAATTCTGTATTCTTAGGACATGATGGAAATGGTGGATTAGCAAATGGTGAATATGTATTTTCTGTTCGTAGAATATGCAATGAAGTAGATAATACTTTAAATCGTTATGAAACATGTCTTATTAATATTGATTTTAACTGCGAGCCAATTACAGGTCTTTCAGTGTCAAGTATAACAGCAAATTCAGCAGTAGTTGATTGGCAAGAAGAATCAGGTAGTAGCTATCAATTTAAACTAAACGAACAACAAGCTGAAACGCTTACAACTAATCAAAAAGTGTTAACAGGATTAACTACTAACACTCTTTATACAATAGAGATAAGACAAATATGTTCAGACGGTTCACAAAGTCAAGTAGAAATCATACAATTTAAAACTCAGCAAGTAGCCTCACAAGTTCCTTTTGAAACTGTAAAAGACGGAAACTTTGAACAACCGGGCACTTGGAATAGAAATTCTGTTCCAACAGGAAATAATGAAGGCACAATAACAATTAAACACGAAGTAGTGCTTAATAGCACTTTAACATTAAACGGAAATACAAAAATAAACATTGATCATTCTAATGGAAAAGGTGTTTTGACAATTGACCAACAAGGACAATTGATTAATACAACAACAAATGATGTTACAGGAATTGTTGAAGTAAAAACTCCTATTAAAAAGATAGATCAATGGACATTTATTGGAGCTCCATTTGTAGAAAATAGTAGCAATCAATATAAATTAGAAATTTTAAAACCTGTAACTGGTTGTGATATTGTAATTACTGGATATGATTTTAACGAAGGAGATTGGGGAGCTGATAATGATACCCCGTCTTATCTATATGTTAACAACTATGTTGGTACAGGAGAAGGTTATATGGGTTATCTTTTTTATGACGGAGTAGTTACTTTTACAACATACGGCGACCTTTGGGATTATACTAATGGCCGCATGAATACATACGATAACACTACTCCAAAGTATAAATTAAATAGAAAAGACTTTACTTTAACAAAAACAGTTTGTCCAAATTCTAATAGTGGATATTATTTACCTTTATCAAATCCTTATCCTGCAAAATTAAGCGTTAGTAAATTCCTTGCAAATAACACTGATGTTCAAGGCCTTTGTGTGTATAGACTAAATAATAATACTCGTGAGTGGCAAACGTTATTTGATGCTAATAATAACACAAACACAGAAGGGAAAGAAATTCTAATTACAGAAGGATTTTTTGTTAATTTCTCATCATCAGGAACAAAAACTATTAACTTCAAAAAAGAGCACATGACAAATTATCCTACAACTTCTGCAAAATCGGCTGTTGAAAGAGAATTTATAGAACTTTCATTAGTGCAAAACAATCACGCTTCAAAACTTTATTTTGCACACAATGAGCAAGCAGAACAAGGTTATGACATATTTGATGCAGACAAATTGTTTGCAATGACAGAAATGACAGAGCCTTATTTCGTAACAGAAGGAAAAGAACTTGTGAAAGAAGAAGTAGCCGAGTTGCCTTACTATGCTACAATGAACGTAAGAAGTTTTGAACACGACAGTGTAAGCTTTGTAGCAAACAACATACCGCAAGGATATTCAGTAAGCATAATAGACGGAGAAGAAACAATAGAATTAACCGAAAACTCAGCATACTCAACCCTTGTTTCAAGAGGAGAAAATGCAAATCGTTTCAAAGTATTGATTAAAAAATCAGTAGGCTTAGGCGAAGTAGAAGAATTAGACGTAGAAATCACAAACAACAATCGTCTTGTGAATGTTTCTTCAACAGAAGAAGACCTACAAATAGAAGTTTACAACGCCTTAGGTCAAAAAGTATTTGCAACAAAAGATAGAAACTTCACATTAAACAATGTTTCAGCAGGAGCATACGTAGTGAAAGCATTCAACAACACAGCAAGCAAAACACAAAAGATAGTTATAAAATAATTACCTCGCAGAAGTAGAAGCATTACCCCTTAGTGGTAATGCTTTTACCCCTAAGGGGTAATAAAAATGTCCCCCGAAAAGTATAGAGAACACCTTTCGGGGGATATTTTTTCTTTACTTTTTTTAATTTTTTTCTTTACTTTTTTAAAAGTTGTCGCAATAACTCCAAATTTGTTTCAATATTTCCGGTAAGGCTTTTCTCTTTAATAGTGAAAGATTTACTTCGTTTCATAAAAGCATACGGTATCCCATAAGAAGAATCTTCATAACCAATTCCCGTTTTACAAAGTACTTCGTGTGAATGCGTACCATCAAATGATTGCCCAAACTTGCTATGTTCTGTTGTTTCCGATATAATTCTGGCTGCATGAGTCCATTCATTCTTATCCTCGTTTTTATAGAGGACAACTTTGTCAAAACTTTCTTCCAAATCTCTATTATCACATAATGTAAATCCAACTGCTTTAAAAGCCTCAATTAAGGCATCTGGCGACATTGTTTTTTCAACACCATTTGGCCACCAATAATTAGGATAATCAAATATACTAACCCATCTGTCTTCAAATTGCATTGCCCATGCTATACAATTATAAAGTGGTGTTTGAGGACTGAGTATTTCAAAATTTGCATCATTCCTAAGATCAGGAAATATATTGCATAGGATTTCTCTATTATGTTGATTATTTAGACTTGTTTGAGTATTTCTATCCATCTTTTACAAGCATCGTTTAAACTAACAAAACCTTCATATTTCATTACTCCTGGGAAAATCTTGTCTAATGCATAAACCAAAGTCGTTGGACCTTTTTTTAATTCATCTAAGATGAATGGCACAGCATCAACTCCCATATTGACAATGCCTTGAAAGTACGGATTGTCTACATTGTTAGTTGAAAGAAAGGCTGTTTCTTGATTCCAATATTTAAAGTTTTGTGCAAAGATTGCATTTTGCTCTGTTTTGTGCATATCTATTTTCTGAGCATTGCCATCATTATCTACTAATGAAATAGAGGAAGAGAAAGCAAATGCTGGCTCACCCTTTGCTTTTAGTTCTCGTTCAGAGAGAGGTAATCTAAAACTGGATATTGTATTTTTTGTTTCCATACTATTTGTCATCTTTCAATATTAACTTAAAGGGATGATCAATTAAGAGATCATTGTCAAAAAAAACTTGAAATTTATATTCACCAAGAGAGTTAAATATAATTCCTTTAAGACCTGCAAGTAAATTTATCTTTTCAGCCTTATCACTATGGTTGTATGAACCTTTTGTTTCAAATAGAATTTCATTGCTATCATCGGCTTTTATGATACGCATTAGGATTTCCTGATATTTTTTTTGATTGTTTTCTATGTTTATTTTTGCTACAAAATGGAAATAGGCTCTCCAAGGAAGTTTTGAAGCTACTATTACATCAAATGAATCTACAATAGTAAGGCGTCCATTGTGTTCTGATGCATATTCACATAGGGTGCAAATTTCTAGTTTCATAATCTTATACTAATTTACTTTGCAAAATTATAAAATTATTTTAAAATATAATCATCGTGCCGATGCAAATATTGGTTGTTAATCATATATGTTTAATGTATGCATACGGCTAAATTAAAGACAATTTTGTGTATAAACGATTATTGAGTGCAGTTTGTTGTGTTTGTGTATTTTAAATCAAAATATACAGAATTAAGTGCGTATCTTTTCGGGGGATATTTTTTCTTTACTTTTTAAAATTTTTTCTTTACTTTTTTAAGATTTTTCTTTGATTTTATAAATTTTTGTAAAGAGTTTTTAACTCTGCTTCTTGACTTTGCCAATTGTAGCGATATTGTGCTGCGTTTAAGGCGTTTTCTGACATTTGTTTTGCTAAGTCTTTGTTGTCTATAATTGTTTTAATTGCCTTTGCAACCTCGTCTATATTCAATGGATTGACAACTATTCCGCAGTTTTCTTTCTCTACTACTTCTTTGCAAAAGATTATTTCCTTTGAACTAACGCTTGGCAGAGCGCAGGACATATATTCTAATTGTTTGATAGGGATTGCAAGCCTGTGATTAGGGGCGTCGTGAAGCAAGACTAAGCCGAGATTTGCTCTGTCATAGACTTTTTCTTTCACTTGCGTGCTTTCTACATAGCCAAGATACTCTACGTTTTCCCATTCTGGCATTTGCTTTATTTCTTTAAAGTATTCTTCGCTGTCAAAGGGCCCTGCAAGCAAGAGCCTCACGCCTGCTTTCTCGCAAGAGAGAATCATTTCCCTTACTCCACGAATAGGGGTTAAGCCTCCTACATAACAGGCTGTCGGTTGATTGATTTCTCTTTTATTAGCCTTGTTTTCTGCTATTTCCAATCGAGGATAATTCTTTATTGTTACTGCATTTACTCTTTCGTAGGAGAGAAACTTATCTCTAATGTTGTCTGTTGCACACACAACTGCGCTCATTTGCCTTGCACTCTTTTTCTCTATCCTTTTTGCTAAGCGAAAGAGGGTTTTTCTCAAAATGTTTGGAATGTAATCTCTTTGAAGCATAAGTGCAGGAAAGTCTTCGTGAGAGTCAAAGATAAGATGAGCGTTCAAACTAAGACTTCTTGCGGCAATAAGCAAATCGGGGTCGTGATAATGATAAATATCGGCGTTTAATTCTCTTGCTTTTTCTACTACTTTCTTTGAGGTGAATAAAAGACGTTTTATTCTGCTTTTCTCTTTTCCTACATCGTAAATCTTTATTCCTTCAAAGGTTTCGTCTCCTTTGCCGTCTGCAACAACAAGGCTTACCTCATAGCCTGCATCTTTTAGACTTAGGCATTCTTTTTGAAAAATTCTTGTGTCGTAGCGTTGATGCACCGAAGTTATGTGAACAACTCTTTTCATCTTTTGTTTCTTTTTTTTAATCCTCTATTATCACTCCACTGCCAAGACATAGTTTTGCGTCAGGGGAATACACAACTCCGAATTGTCCTGCTGCTATTCCTTGAATTTTTTCCTCTGACTCTATTCTGTAAATGTCGTTTATCTTTCTTAGTTTTGCTTTTGTGAAGTCGGGTGTGTGTCGAATCTTAAAGAGAATATCTTTTTCGTCTGTGAAATCTCCAAACACATCTTCTGTTATGTATTGAAAGGCTGAAAGATTTATTGTTTTGCCATATTGTGTTTCGGGGTCATAGCCTTGTGAGACGTAAAGAATGTTTTCGTTCACATCTTTCTTTACCACAAACCAAGGTCCTCCTCCAAGTCCTAAGCCTTTTCTTTGACCTATTGTGTGAAACCAAAATCCTTTGTGCTTTCCAAGAATCTTGCCTGTTTCAAGTTCTATGATTTTTCCTTCTTTTTCTCCAAGGTAACGGCGAATGAAGTCGTTGTAGTTTATCTTTCCAAGGAAACAAATGCCTTGTGAGTCTTTTCTTTCGGCAGAAGGAAGGCGTGTTTCACGAGCTTTTTCTCTTACCTCGCTTTTTAGCATATCGCCAATCGGAAACATTAGTTTGCTTACTTGCAAATAGTTGATTTGTCCAAGGAAATAGGTTTGGTCTTTTACCTTGTCTTTTGCTGTTGAAAGGAATACTTTGTCGTTTATCTGAGTTGTTGTGCAGTAATGCCCGGTTGCTATCTTGTCAAAGCAGTGTCCCCATTTTCTTTCAAAGGCTCCAAACTTTATAAGCTTGTTACACATCATATCCGGATTAGGAGTGAGGCCTCTTCTTACGGCTTCTATTGTGTAGCTCACAACACTTTCCCAATATTCTTCTTGTAAGGATACGATTTCAAACTTGCAACCATATTTTTTTGCAATATAAGAAGTGATTTCAATGTCTTCTTCCGAAGGACAGTCGATGTAGCCGTCCTTGTCTTCCATTCCTATTTTTATGTAAAAGATTGTAGGGTCGTAACCCATTTCTTTTAGGCGTACAACGCTTACACTGCTGTCAACTCCGCCTGATACTAATGCTGCTATATTCATATTTGGCAAAATTACTAATATTTTTATTATTTTTGCAAGACTTTATTTTATAAAACTAAGGATTATGGATTATTTTGTTCACGAAACAGCCGTTATTGACCAAAATTGCGAAATTGGAGAGGGTACAAAAATATGGCATTTCTCTCATATTATGTCTGATTGTAAGATTGGAAAGAATTGTAACATTGGTCAAAACGTTGTAATCTCTCCAAATGTGGTGCTTGGTGAGAATTGTAAGATTCAAAACAATGTTTCTCTTTATACAGGTGTAAGATGTGAGGACGATGTCTTTCTTGGACCTTCGTGTGTGTTTACTAATGTGATAAATCCTCGCTCGGCAGTAAATAGAAAAAGCGAGTATAGAGAAACCGTTATTAAAAAAGGTGCTTCAATTGGTGCAAATGCAACAATTGTTTGTGGACACGACATAGGAGAGTATGCTTTCATTGGAGCAGGTGCAGTTGTTACTAAGACAATTCCTGCATACGCCTTAGTTGTTGGCAATCCTGCTCGACAAATCGGTTGGGTGAGCGAGTATGGTCATAGACTTGAATTTAATAGTGAGACGATTGCTATTTGTCCTGAAACAAAACAAGAATATAAACTTGAAAATAATAGGGTAAAAAGAATAAAATAGAAAATAAAATAATATCTTTGCAAGATATATCTGAAATATATTGAAAGAAATGAAAAACTTTGGAATTATAGGTGTAGGAGGTTACATCGCACCTCGACACTTAAAGGCAATAAAAGAAACAGGAAATAACTTAGTTGTTGCTTTGGATAAAAGCGATAGCGTAGGAATAATGGATAGTTATTTTCCTCAATGTTCATTTTATACAGAGTATGAAAGATTTGATAGATTTGTTGAAAAAATCAAACATACAAAAGACAGATTGGATTATGTGAGCGTTTGTACTCCTAATTATCTTCACGATTCTCATATTCGTTTTGGTCTAAGAGCAGGAGCCGATGTAATATGTGAAAAACCTCTTGTGCTTAACCCTTGGAATATTGACGCTTTGCAAAAAATGGAAGAGCAAACAGGTAAAAAAGTATATAATATCTTGCAATTAAGGCTTCACCCTGCAATCATTGAATGGAAAAATATGATTGATAACGGACCAAAAGACAAGGTTTACGATGTGGATTTGACCTATATTACCTCACGAGGCTTGTGGTATTACACTTCTTGGAAGGGAGATTCAAGCAAATCGGGTGGAGTAGCAACAAATATAGGCGTTCACTTCTACGATATGCTTTCTTGGATATTTGGAAACATACAAGAAAACATCGTTCACATATACGAACACGACAGAGCAGCAGGACTTTTGCGTTTTGAAAAAGCAAGAGTGAGATATTTTATGTCTATCAATGCAGATACTTTACCAAAACAAGCCTTAGAGCAAGGAAAAAGAACCTATCGTAAGATGGAAATGGACGGAAAGGAAATAGAATTTTCTGATGGCTTTACAGAACTTCACACAGAAAGTTACAAAAAAATCTTAGCAGGTGAAGGTTTTGGATTAGATCAAGCATATCAAAGCATAAAGATTGTTCACGATATAAGAAATACAAGAGCAATAGGATTGAAAGGAGATTATCACCCTCTTGCAACACTGCCTCTTGCAACGCATCCTTTTTACAGATAGGTAAAATATGATAGAACTTGTTTGCGCAGACAGTTTTATAAAGACTTTTGAAAAGCTTCACAATCTAAAAGTACACAAAATACCATTGGAATATTCAAATGGTAGGCGTGTTGTTTTACTTATGTGTAAATGTGGTAGAAAATGGATTGCTCTTCCTCATTGCAGTGAAGCATACGTGCAAACAGATTTGTCTTTGTATAAAGAAACTCCACCTTTTTCGCTTATTGAAACACAAGATGGAAATCTTTTTTGTACAAAGAATATACATTGGGAAATAAGAGATAGAAATGCTTTTTCTTCTAATGTTTATGCCGATAAATTGAACTTTAAAATAGAGTTGAAAGAAGATTTGTTTTCTGTTTTTTCTTCAAACGTAAGACGAAAAATAAGAAAAGCTTTCTCCTTAGGCATAGAAGTGAAAACAACAGGCAGACATCTTATAAGAGATTTTTATAAGGTCTATTCAAAACGAATGTTTGAACTTGGAAGTCCTTTTTCTGATAAATCATCTGTTAAAAAACTCTTGAAATTGAAAGCGGGCAAGATTTTTGTTGCATACTATAATAAAATGCCTATTGGAGCAGCGACTTTGATGCGTAGAGATGAAAAAAGTTTTGAAAATGCTCTTTTTGCAACTGACCAAAATCACAATAACTTATACACTTCTTATGCCTTGCATTATGAAATGATGAGGTTTTCTTTGCAAGAAAAAGCCGAGAGTTATTATCTTGGCAGAAGCACTCGTTCGAGTAGTGTGCATGATTTCAAGAGACATTTTCACCCGATAGAGTTTCCGCTTTATTGGAGCTATTCTCATAAGACGAAAAACATAAGAGATAATAAATTATTAAAGAAACTTTGGCGTTTATTGCCTTTTGGCGTATCGAAACTAATAGGTGGTTTTTTCTATAAAAGAATATATTGATGATAAATGCACTAAAACAATTACAAAAACAACTAAAAGGAGAATTAAGATTAGATGAAACAACACTAATTCTTTACTCTACTGATGCTTCTGCATATAGGGAAAGACCCCTTGCTGTTTTTATTGCCGAAAAAGACTATTATCAAGATATAAAACTACTACTTGATTTTTGTAAAACTCACAATAGTTTCCTTATTCCAAGAGCAGCAGGCACTTCTCTTGCAGGACAAGTTGTTGGAAAGGGCATTGTTGTTGATGTGAGCAAGAATTTGAATCAAATTTTGGAGGTAAATGCCCAAGAAAAATGGGTTAGGGTACAGGCAGGTGTGGTTTTGCAACAGCTAAATCAATACTTAAAACCGTATAACTTGCTTTTTGGTCCCGAAACCTCAACAGCAAATCGTTGTTGCATAGGAGGAATGGTAGGAAACAACTCTTGTGGACTTCATTCCTTGGTTTATGGCTCGACAAGAGATCATTTGTTGGAGGCAAAAGTGATTCTTGCAGATGGAAAACAAGTTTTGTTGAAACAATATAGCAAAGAAGAATTTTCAGCAAAAGCACAGCAAGAGGATTTAGAAGGAAAAATCTACAAATACATAGAATCAACCTACTCAAACGAAGATTTAAAGAAAGAAATCATAGAGAATTTTCCAGAAAAAGAGGTTAGTCGTAGAAATAATGGCTATGCCTTAGATAGTTTGATAGAAAACCCTAATCCAAACCTTGCAAAACTCTTTGCAGGTAGCGAAGGAACGCTCGGTTTTGCCACAGAGTTTAAACTAAACTTAGTTTCTCTTCCTCCAAAGCATAAAGCTGTAATCTGTGTTCACTTTTCGGAGTTGAAAGATAGCTTTACAGGAAATTTAATTGCCCTTCGACACTCTCCTATGGCAGTTGAGCTAATGGATAACAATATAATTGAGGCGGCGTATCGCAATCCTACTCAAAAACAAAATACTTTCTTTATTGAAGATAAGCCAAAAGCGATTCTTATCATAGAGTTTGCAGAAGAAAGTGAGGAAAAACTTCAAGCTAAATTGCAAGAAACAATTTCGGATTTTAAAGAAAACTCTTCGGCATACGCTTTTCCTATAATATATAATGAAAAAATCAGCAGGGTTTGGGAGCTTAGAAAAGCAGGTTTAGGACTTTTGACAAATGTTGCAGGAGATTATAAACCGGTTTCTGTAATTGAGGACACAGCAGTCTCGCCTGAAAGATTGCCCGCTTACCTTTCGGAGTTTGAAGATGTGCTTTCTTCTTATAATCTCAAATGTGTTTATCACGCACACATAGCAACAGGAGAATTACATCTTCGTCCAATTCTTAATCTCAAAAAGAAAGAAGACGTAGAACGCTTTTATAATCTTAGTAAAGACGTAGCTCTTTTGGTAAAAAAACATCGTGGCTCATTAAGTGGCGAACACGGAGACGGAAGACTAAGAGGCGAGTGGATTCCTCTAATGTATGGAGAGAGAATCTATGGTTTGATGAAAGAAATGAAAAGCATTTGGGATAAGGAAAATGTGTTTAATCGAGGCAAAATCATAGATACTCCAAAGATGAATACGTCTTTGAGATACGAGGGAATAAATCCTAAAAACATAACTACATATTACTCTTTTGAAAATCAAAAAGGACTTCTTTGTGCAATAGAACAATGCAACGGTTCGGCAGATTGTCGCAAATCTTTGCAAGCAGGAGGCAAGATGTGTCCTACTTTTCAAATCACAAACCAAGAAAGTCAAACACCAAGAGCAAGAGCAAATATTTTAAGAGAAAAACTATCGTTCCCAACCAAAGAAAATCCGTTTAAAGACAAAGAAATTAAAAAAATATTGGACGATTGTTTGATGTGTAAGGCTTGCAAAAGTGAATGCCCTTCAAATGTTGATATAACAAAACTAAAAAGCGAATTTCTACAACACTATTACGATGCGACATATTATCCTTTAAATATTCTTTTAATAGGATATTTGCCACAAATTCAAAGATGTTTTCGCAATATTCCTTTTGTTTATAATTTTGCTGTAAGAAATTCTCTTACTTCTTCTTTGATAAAGCAAATTATGGGCTTTGCTCCACAAAGAGCTTTGCCTACAATAGAGAAAATAAACTTTAAAAAACAAATAGAAACTACCTCTCCCAAAAAGCAAATAAAGAAAATCTATCTTTTTATTGATGAGTTTTCGGCTTTGCAAGATAGTAGAATTGCTGAAATAGCTATAAAACTTTTTCAAGCCTTAGGCTATGGGGTGGAAATTGCACCTATAAAAGATAGTGGACGTACTTTCATAAGCAAAGGTATGGTAAAACGTGCCAAAAAGCTTGCAAAACAAAACATAGATAAGATTAAAAATCTAATAAATAAAGAAAACGTATTGGTAGGCATTGAGCCGTCAAGTCTTCTTAGCTTTCGCGATGAATATCCTTCGCTTGTAGAGGAAGATATAGAGCAGTTAAATTCTAATATCTATCTTTTTGATGAGTTTTTTGCCAAAGAAATAGAAGAAAACAACATAAGTGCAGAACAATTCACTCAAAAGGCTGAAAAAATCCTACTTCATGGACATTGTCAGCAAAAGGCTCTTATTGGAAGTGTGTATATGGAGAAAATGCTTTCACTTCCTAAGAATTATAGTGTTGAGGTAATTCCGAGCGGTTGTTGTGGAATGGCAGGAAGTTATGGATATGAAAAACGTCATTACGAAAAAAGCAAACAAATTGCCGATTTACATCTTACAAAAGCAATAAATCAAGCAGAGAAAACAACGATAATTTCTGCTCCGGGTACAAGTTGTCGTGATCAAATAAAGCATTTCACTCAAAGAAAAGCACTTCACCCGATTGAAATAATGTATAACGCCTTAAAAACAAAATAAAATTATGAATCGTCTTTACCACAAAATGTTGAAGTTTATAGATAGGTTTATGAATAAGAGATATATTCCTTCTTGGATAATATCTTTAATAGATTCTTTCATAATATTGTTTTCTATAATCATATCAGGGGTATTGCTATCGTTAAAAGAAATTTGGTTTAACTTTCCTTTTGACAACTATTCTCTTCGATTCATAATTATTACTTTTCTTAGTATAAATATATTCTTACATCTGTTTCGTATAAACAAAAGCGTGATTCGTTATTCTTCGTTTTCTGATATGCTACGCATACTTCTCGCAATTGTAATTCCTACAATACTAATTCTTATTGCTAATGTATTCTATAAATCGGCGTATAATGTTGATTATGTTCCGAAGGAATTGATTCTTGTCAATGCAGGGGTTAGCTTTATTGGGCTTTTTATGTTTAGAATGTTTGTTCGTTGGCTTTTTGAAAAGGCTTATAAATCGGGAATCAATACCGAACTAAACACACAAGTAGTAATCTTTGGCGCAGGTCGCACAGGCACAGCAACAGCTAAGACCTTGACAAGTGGAACTCGCAAATATTATATAAAAGGCTTTATTGACGATGATCCAAACTTGCAAGGAAAAACTATTAACGGACAAAAAATCTACGGAAGAGATAAACAAGAATACGTAATTAAGTATAAGGATATTGATCAGCTTATAATAGCAACAAATAGAATAAGCACAGAAAGAAAAAACGAGATATTTGAACTCTGTCATGCTAATAATGTAAAGGTTTTGACCGTTCCACCAATAAAAACGTGGAGCGAAGGAAAATTAAACGCTAATCAAATAACCGAAATCCAAATAGAAGATCTTTTAGGTAGGGAAGAAATTAACATAAATCGTGCAATCATTGCTCAACAAATGCAAGAAAAAACAATTCTTGTTACAGGAGCAGCAGGAAGCATAGGAAGCGAAATCGTAAGACAACTTTCAGCTTATTCTTCTCGTCTTATTTTTCTTGATCAGGCAGAAACTCCACTTTTTCACATAGAAAACGAAATCACAAACAAATATCCACAAATAGAAAAGTATATAGAAATAGCAGATGTTAGAGATAAGAAACGTCTAAGAGATATTTTTGAGAAATATAATATAGATATTGTCTTTCACGCTGCGGCATATAAACACGTTCCTATGATGGAGCGTTCGCCATACGAGGCAGCAAGTGTAAATATCATAGGAACAAAAAACGTAGCCGACCTTTCGCAAGAGTTTAATGTAGAGAAATTCATAATGATTTCAACAGATAAGGCAGTGAATCCAACAAATGTAATGGGGGCAACAAAGCGTTATGCTGAAATCTACATAAAACAATTAGATTCGCAAGCAAATAATAAAACCAAATTCATAACAACTCGTTTTGGAAACGTCTTAGGCTCTAACGGAAGCGTAATTCCTCTTTTTAAACAACAGATTTTAAAAGGAGGACCATTGACTGTTACTCATAAAGACATCACTCGCTATTTTATGACAATACCCGAAGCGAGCCGATTGGTGTTAGAGGCTGCAACAATGGGACAAGGAGGAGAAATATTCCTATTTGATATGGGTAAACCGGTGAAAATTCTTGACCTTGCAGAAAGAATGATAAAACTTTCGGGATTAAAACCATACGAAGATATTGATATTGTTTTCTCAGGCCTTAGAAGTGGAGAAAAACTCTATGAAGAGCTTCTTTGCGAAAGCGAAAACACTCTTCCAACCTATCATAAAAAAATATTTAAGGCAAAACATCAAGAAATTGACCTTGACTTAGTGAAGACTTCTGTTGAGAAAATGCAAGAAATTCTAAAACAAAAAAGCGATAAACAAGACTTTGAAATAGTAGCCAATATAAAACAATTAGTAAAAACCTTCAAAAGCAACAATAGTATTTACTCTCAACTTGACAAAGCCGATGAAGAATAAAAGAATGCTAATAGTTGGCAACCCAAAAAGCATACATACTATAAGATTAAGTCGATTTTTTGAAGAAAACTATCAAGTAAATTTGATAGATGAAGGAATAGACTTCTCTTTTCGCAATTTCTTTTCAGCTTTAAAAGAAGTGAAGAAAATCTTATCTTGTAATAAATACGACATTCTTGTGCTTTATCAACTCAACTTAACGGCTTTTGTTGCAACATTGGCAAATAGAAAAAAGAAAATCCCTGCTTTCGCAATAGGAATAGGGAGCGATATTCTCACAATGCCGAAAAAAGGTTGGGCATACAAAGCAATGTTGAAATATGTCTTAAAACACTCTCAGGCATATAACGCAGGAAGTCCTTATCTTTTGGAACAAATGCAAAAATACTGCCCAAAACATTCCGAAATCCTGCTTGCAAACCTTGGAATAAATCCAATTCAAGCACAAAAAAAAGAAAACATAATTTACTCCAATCGTTTGCATAGTCCTTTGTATAGAATAGATGAGGTGATAAAAGCTTTTGCAAATTTTGTTTCAAAACCTGAGTTTGAAGATTGGCGTTTAGTTGTTGCCGCAACAGGAAAAGAAAAAGAGTTTCAACAACTTTCGCAATCTCTTGGCATAGAAGACAGAGTGAAATTCGTAGGTTGGCTTTCGCAAAAGGAGAATGCCGAGTATTATGCAAAGAGTAAGATTTACATTTCTTTGCCAAAAAGCGATAGTTTCCCTATCTCTCTTTTGGAAGCAATGAGCGGAGAGTGTCTTTGCATAATTTCCGACTTGCCTGCCTATAAAGGAATAATGAAACAAGGCGAAAACTGCCTTATAGTCTCCGACTTGGAAATAGAAAAAGCCGATTATATGGAAAGAGTTTTAGAATTAGACTCTCAAAACATTCTTCAAAAAAATAAAACCTTTGCAGATTCTTACGCCGATATTGAAAAAAATAAAGAAAAGTTTAATTTAGAAGTGAAAAAACTGTTGAAGGCAATATAAATTCCTTGTTTTTGACTTGATTTTTATTTTATTTGTTAAAACTTAACTGCTAAATACTTCAAAAATTTCGGACTTTAAAACCTTAATCTGAATTTTTTGAAGTATTTCGCTTTAAATAAAATTCACTAAATCAGGTGTTTAATTTTAAAAAGCAAAGATTTCTTTAATTTTTTCTTTGTTTTTTCGGATTTTTTCTTTGATTTTTTGAGTTTTTTCTTTGTTTTTTCAAATTATTTCTTTGAAGTAGAAGCTCTA
>CALDHX010000051.1 GCA_937901525.1 uncultured Bacteroidales bacterium | reverse complement strand
GGTACGCTTACTCAAAATCAAATGACTATTTATCAAACAAAATTCTTTTCACTTTCTGAACAAAAAATAGGAGAGGATAAATATTCTAATTTGATAAAAGAAGGCATAGCTGTCAATTCTACTGCTTCTTTGGACTTAACGGAAGAAAAGCCTAAGGTAATTGGAAATCCAACTGAGGGTGCGTTGCTTCTTTGGTTGAGAGAAAATGGAGTTGATTATTCTCCGTTGAAAAGAAGCGTTGATGTAAAAGAGGAAATACCTTTTTCAACCGAGAGAAAGTTTATGGCGACTTTGGTTTACTCGCCTTTGATGCAAAAAAATGTGCTTTATGTTAAGGGAGCACCTGAAATTGTGCATGCGATGTGTTGCTCAACTTGTGAAGGGGTTTCTAAGGAAGAAATAGATGCTACTTTGCTTGAATATCAATCACAAGCAATGCGTACTTTGGGCTTTGCATACAAGATTGTTGAAGAAGGAGAAAAGGTAATTGAGAATGGAAAGATTGTAGCAAAAGGATTGGAATTTTTGGGTATTGTTGCAATTTCAGACCCTGTTAGAAAAGAAGTGCCTGCTGCGATAAGAGATTGTATTTCGGCAGGAATAAATATAAAAATCGTTACAGGAGATACAACAGGTACAGCAAAGGAAATTGGTCGTCAAGTTGGGCTTTGGACAAGTGAAGATGGAGATAAGAATATCATTACAGGACCAGAATTTGCTGCACTTAGCGATGAGGAATTGAGAGAAAGAATATTGGACTTTAAGATTATTTCTCGTGCAAGACCTATGGATAAGAAACGATTGGTGGAAACTCTTCAAGAATTGGGTCAAGTGGTTGCTGTAACGGGCGATGGAACAAACGATGCTCCTGCTTTGAAGGCAGCTCACGTTGGTTTGTCAATGGGAGATGGTACTTCGGTTGCAAAAGAAGCAAGTGATATTACAATTATTGATAGTTCGTTTGAATCAATCGGAAGAGCAGTTATGTGGGGACGTTCTTTGTATCAAAATATTCAAAGATTCATTCTTTTCCAAATGACAGTAAACGTTGCAGCTTGCTTTATTGTCTTGGTGGGAGCCTTTATGGGAACGGAATCTCCGCTAACGGTTACTCAAATGCTTTGGGTAAACTTAATTATGGATACTTTTGCTGCAATGGCATTAGCATCGCTTCCACCTACTGAAAAGGTGATGAAAGACAAACCAAGAAATAGAACAGATTTTATTATCAATAAGTTTATGCGTGGAGCAATCATTGGCACAGGTGCTTTATTCTTTGCTGGTTTGTTTGTATTGCTTTGGGTTTTCCAACACGTAGATATTCATTCTTTGAGCGAACTTTGCACTCAAACCTTTACTAATGACGGACATTTAAATAGATATGAAGAAAGTTTGTTCTTTACTATCTTTGTTATGCTTCAATTCTGGAATATGTTTAACGCTCGTGCTTACAAAACAGGACGTTCAGCCTTTAACTTCAAGGATTGTGAAAGCTTTGGATTGATTGCTTTGATTATAGTCTTTGGTCAAGTGTTGATTGTAAGCTTTGGAGGAGAGATGTTCAATGTTACACCTTTGAGTTGGCAAGATTGGTTGATAGTAATAGGAGGAACATCGATTGTGCTTTGGATTGGTGAGGTTGGAAGATTGATAAATAGACTTAAACGTAAATAATGGAAATGTTTTCTCGTACCGAATTACTTTTAGGACGTGAGGCAATAGAGAAATTGCAACAAGCCTCTATTCTTATTGTGGGACTTGGTGGAGTGGGGGCATACGTTGCTGAAATGTTGTGTAGAGCAGGGGTTGGAAAGCTTACTTTGGTCGATGGAGATACGGTAAGTGAGAGTAATAAAAACCGTCAACTTTTGGCTCTTTCCTCTACAATAGGACAAAATAAGACTGATGTTTTAAAACAACGTTTAGAGGATATAAATCCAAATATAGAAATAGTTACTCATACTGAGTTTCTTAGAGATGAAAATATGATTTCTCTCTTGGAAAATAATAAGTTTGATTATGTGGTTGATGCAATAGACACTCTTTCTCCAAAGGTTTTTTTGGCAGCATGGAGTGTTTATTTCAATATTCCAATAGTTAGCTCAATGGGTAGCGGAGGAAAAATGGATACTCAAAAGATAGAAATAGCCGATATTTCAAAAACTTACAATTGTTCTTTGGCTCGTATGATGAGAAAGAAGTTACATAAGTTGAAGATTTATGAAAATATCATAGCAGTGTTTTCGCCCGAAGAGGTTTCAAAGGATTGTGTTGTGGAGCAAAGAAGTGAAAACAAAATCTCTAACGTTGGAACAATATCTTATATGCCTGCAATGTTTGGTTGTACAATTGCAAGCGTGGTTATTAGAGAATTGATAGGTATTCAAGTAATTAAAAGAAAAGATAATGGAAGGAATGATAGAAGTGTTTTGCAGAAATACAGATAGACGCTTTTTGGTGCCTTGTGGTACTGATTTGAAAGAGGTTTTGAAGTATTCGCAATTAGAAAATGAGGGAAATGTTTTAGGTGCTTTGGTTAATAACAAAGTGCAAAGTATGGATTACAAGATTTATACGCCAAGAGAGGTTGAGTTTTTTGACTATAATTCTTCTTTCGGTAAGAGAATGTATGCTTTGAGCTTGATGTTTGTCCTTTATAAAGCAACAAAGGAATTGTATCCTCAATATGAAATAGCTATTCAACACTCTATGAATGACGGATATTATGTTGAGTTTGAAAATTCAGAGGTTGATGTGCCTAAAATCTTGCCAAATCTTCTTGGTAAGATGAAAGAAATTGTTGAGGCTGATATTAAGTTTCAAACAGATGTGATTCCTACAAACAAGGCAGTGGAATTGTTTAGAAAAGTGGGAATGGAAGAAAAGGCAGATTTGCTTTCTTGTAGCAAACGTTTGTATGCAAATGTAGATGTGCTTGATGGTACAATCAACTCTTTTTTCTTTAATTTAGTTCCTTCAACTTCTTATTTAAAAGTCTTTGATTTATATTCTTATAACAAAGGATTGATTTTGCAAATGCCTGACAAAACTCGTCAAGTGAGTGATAAATTATTCTCAGTGTTTCAAGAGCATAAAAATTGGTTGAAGGTCTTGAATACTCCTTTTGTTTCGGACTTGAATAAGGTGGTTGTGGCAAAAAAAGAAAATGAATTGATTCAAGTCAGTGAGGCTTTGCATGAAAAGAAATATGCTCAAATTGCAGATGAAATAAATAAAAGAAAAGATAGGGTGATGCTTGTGCTTTTGGCAGGGCCTTCTTCTTCGGGTAAGACTACTTCTTGCAGAAGAATTTCTACTCAACTTTCGGTTTTGGGCTACAATCCTATTCAAATTTCACTTGATGATTATTTTGTAAATAGAGAATTTACTCCAAAAGATGAGAATGGAAATTATGATTTTGAGTGTTTTGAAGCCTTAGATGCAGATTTCTTTGTCTATCAAATGAAAGAATTGATTAAAGGTAATAAAGTTAGCTTGCCAAGATTTAATTTCCTTACAGGACAAAGAGAAGAAACTAATCAAGTGCTTCAAATGAAGGAAAATTCTATTCTTATAATTGAGGGAATTCATGCTTTGAATCCACGCTTAACCGAAAGCATAGAGGAAAAATATAAGTATAAAGTATTTGTTTCTGCTCTTACGCAAGTAGCCTTAGATAAACATAACCTTATTTCAACCTCCGACAATAGATTGATAAGAAGAATTGTAAGAGATAATAATTATAGAGGCTATTCTGCTGAGGATACTATAATGCGTTGGGATAGTGTTCGTTCGGGAGAAGAAAAACATATTTTCCCTTATCAAGAAAATGCTGATACTATTTTCAATTCTTCACTTTTGTATGAAATTGGACTTTTGAAACCAATAGTTGAGCCTTTGCTTATGGAGGTTGGACAAAATTCTCCTGCATACGCTGAGGCGAAAAGATTGCAATCGTTTTTAGCAAACTTTAAATCATTTCATTCGGATTTTATTCCTCCAACCTCAATTATGAGAGAATTTTTAGGAGGTAGTAGTTTTAATTATTAAATCTTAAATTCACAGTTTAATATATTGTAGTTCAGTGTGTTAAATTTGATTGTTGAAAATTTATAACAAAAAACAATTATTTTAGATACAAGAAGTAAAAAAAAAGTAGTAATTTAGCACCCTGAATATTGAAAAAATAGAGTTATAAATTATAAACATCAGTAACAAGATGGAAGTAAAAAAATCAGACAAAGCGAACTTGGAGAAAGCAAAAGGAATGTTTCTTCAATTGGGTTTGGTTATAGCTCTTGGTATTGTTATCGTTGCCTTTGAATGGAAGAGTTACGATAAGGAAACTGAGGAAATACAAATTACCCAAGTAGTTCAAGAAGTTGAAGAAATGGTAATTCAAACCAAAGCAGAAGAACCACCTCCACCACCAGAAGAACCACCACAAGCAGAAACAACAGAATTTGAAATTGTTGATGATGACCAAGAATTGGAAAACGAGTTCAATATAGAAAGTTTTGAAAATACAACAAATGCTGACGTTTTCATTCCACAAGTTGAAATAGAAGAAGTGGAAGAAGAAGAGGAAGAAACAACTATCTTTACAGTTGTTGAAGAAAGTGCGATGTTCCCTGGCGGACAAGGAGAGTTGATGAAATATCTTGCACAAAACATCAAATATCCTCAACAAGCAAGAGAAACAGGTACACAAGGATTAGTTTATGTTACCTTTGTTGTTGAAAAAGATGGCTCTTTGACAGACATAAAGATATTAAGAGATATCGGATCTGGCTGTGGAGAAGAAGCAATCAGAGTTGTAAAATCAATGCCTAAATGGAAAGCTGCAAAGCAAAGAGGAAAAGCAGTGAGAATGCAATTCAACTTACCTGTTAAGTTTACATTGGCTGGATAGTAAAAAGATTTTTATGTTGTTAAATATTTTGGATATAGATTGTAATCAACGCAATCTATATCCTTTTTTTTGATTAAAGCAAAATGATTACCGTAAATAGTATTTCAATTCATTTTTCAGGAAATTATTTGTTCGATAACGTAAGTTTTGTTGTTGGCGACAGAGATAGAATTGGTCTTGTAGGAAAGAATGGTGCAGGAAAATCAACTCTATTGAAAATAATAGCAGGACAACAAGAGTGTGAAAAAGGAAATATTGTTGTTTCTAAGTATCAAACTATTGGTTATTTGCCACAAGAGATGATTCCAAGCTCCTCGATGAGCGTAATAGATGAGGCACTTACAGCCTTTAAAGAGGTGAATCGTATAAATGAAGAATTAGAAGAGTTGAATCAACAAATAATTTCTTCAACCGATTATCTTTCCAAGGAATATGAAAATCTTTTGCAAAGACATTCCGAACTAACCGAAAGACTTAACGTTATGGGAGCAAGTAATATGCAATCGCAAACCGAGAAAGTATTGCTTGGATTAGGATTTTCTCATAGCGACTTTTCAAGAAAGATGAATGAATTTTCTTCTGGTTGGCAAATGAGAGTAGAACTTGCGAAGATTCTTTTGCAAGCACCAAACACAATCTTACTTGACGAGCCGACAAACCACCTTGACATAGAATCTATTCAGTGGTTGGAGAATTTTCTTGCTAATTATTATGGTGCGGTAATACTTGTTTCTCACGATAAGGCGTTTTTAGACAATGTTTGTAAGCGTACGATTGAAATAAACTGTGCAAAGGTTTACGATTACAAGGTTTCTTATAGTAAATATGTAGAACTTTTGCTTGAAAGACAACAACAAGAAATTTCTCAGTTGAATAACCAACAAAAACAAATAGCCGAAATTGAGAAATTCATAGAACGTTTTCGTTACAAGGCCACAAAAAGCAAGCAAGTGCAATCTCGCATAAAAATGTTAGACAAAATGGAAAGGGTAGAGGTAACTCAAACCGACACTTCTAACATTCACTTTAAATTTCCACCTGCTCCACACTCAGGAAAGATAGTTGTAGAGATGAATAACTTAAATAAGAGTTATGGAGACAAACTTGTTTTGAAAGATGTAAATCTTACGATTGAAAAAGGAGAGAAAGTAGCCTTTGTAGGAAAGAATGGCGAGGGAAAATCAACGCTTTCAAAAATCATAGTAGGGGAAATAACCGATCAAAGTGGAGAATTTAAATTAGGACATCAAGTAAAAATAGGTTATTTTGCACAAAACCAAGCAGCACTCTTAGATCCAAACAAAACAGTCTTTGAAACAATTGACGATATTGCAGAAGGAGAGATAAGAACAAAGATAAGAACAATTCTTGGTAGTTTTCTTTTTGACGAAGAGGCAATAGAAAAAAAAGTAAAAGTGCTTTCGGGAGGAGAAAAAACAAGGCTTGCACTTGCCAAATTAATACTTGCTCCTGTCAATCTATTGATTCTTGACGAGCCTACAAACCACTTGGATATGGTGTCAAAAGATATTTTGAAAATGGCACTAATGCAATATGACGGAACGTTGATTGTAGTTTCTCACGATAGAGATTTTCTTCAAGGATTGACCGATACGCTTTATGAATTTTCACATCATCATATCAATATCTTTAAAGGCGATATTTTTGAGTTCTTGGAAAGTAAAAAGATGAGCGATTTAAAGGACTTAAACTTATCAGTTGAGAAAAAAACTATTGTATCGGAACAGCCAATTTCTCAAAACAAGATAGATTATCAAAATCAAAAAGAAAATCAAAAAGAAATACGCAAAATAAAGAATCAAATCACAAAGATAGAAGAAGAAATAGAAAAGATAGAGCAAGAAATCGCAAAGGCAGAAGAAGTGCTTTGCAATCAAGGAGAAGTAGATTCGTCATTTTACACAAAGTATGAAAACAACAAACAACTACTTAACGAAAAAATGCAAAAATGGGAAGAGTTGCAGACAATGTTAGATTAGCATATCCCATAGTTCTTTCGGGAGTAGGAATGAGTATCGTGCAGTTTTTCGATACTCTAATGGTAGGACAAGTTAATAAAGAATCCTTAGCAGGCGTTGCCTTTGCTTCTGCTATTATAATAATTTTCTTAGTCTTTGGACAAGGAATGGGAATGGCACAAACCCCACTCGTAGGACAAGCCTTTGCGAGAAAAGAAACAAAAAGAGTTGCCTCAATCTTTCAAAACGCAATCCTACAAAACATATTCATCGGTATTTTCATAGTATTGTTGCTTATGCTTATGCTTCCATTCTTGCATTACTTTGGACAAGAGGAAGAAGTAATAAGATATGCAAGACCATATTTCATTGCAACAGCACTTTCTCTCTTACCTGCACAAATCTTTCTTGCCTTTCGTCATTTTATGGAAGGAGTCGGCAACACAAAAGTAACAATGATAATCATCATATCGGCAAATATTCTAAACATAATCCTCAATTACATTTTTATTTTTGGCAAATTAGGTCTTCCAGCAATGGGAGCCTTTGGAGCAGGCCTTTCAACCTTAGTTGCACGTACGCTTATGCCGATTGCATACGTAGTTTTTATTCTTTCAAACAAGAAATATCGCCGTTACACCTACTTCTTTAAGAAAGAAAACCTTAAACTCTATATGCAAAAGAATATTCTAAGATTAGGAGCTCCGATAGCAGTGCAACAAACCTTAGAATGCTTTTCTTTTTCTATGGTAACAATAATGATGGGTTGGTTTTCCGCAGTAGTTTTAGCAGCATATCAAATAGTAACTACATTCTTTACAATGACTTTTCAAATATCCTGTGGAGTAGCAAGTGCAACAACAATATTAGTTTCACACTCCTACGGACGAAAAGACTACAACGCAATAAGCGAACACTCAAAAACAGGAGTAACACTAAGCATTATAGCAGTAGGATTCTTTGGATTGCTTTTTATTCTTATTCCCGACTTTATTACCTCAATGTTTACTGACGATGTAGAGGTAATAAAACAAGCCGCACCATTATTTTTGATTGCAGGAATCTTTCAAGTAATAGACGGAACGCAAGTTACTTTACTTGGAGCATTAAGAGGAATGAACGATGTAAACAAACCAATGAAGTATTCACTCTTTGGCTACATCTTAATAGCCCTTCCACTTGCCTATATCTTAGGATTTATTTTCAATTTAGGACCTTGTGGAACATTCTCAGGAATAGCAATAGGACTATTAGTAGCAGCACTCCTTTATAAAAAACGATTACAAACTATTATCAAAATAAAAAAAAATAGTATCTTTGCCCCTCAAAACTAAATAGAAATGAAAGTAGTAAAAATATCAAAAATATTAGACTTTTTAGCAATGTTGCTACTCTTAGTCATAGTAATCTATCAGATTTTCTTTAAATTTGAAAAAGTGGAATACTTAATATTGGCAGTTTTAGCAGTAGCAATAGTAAAAATGATAGCAGCAATAATAAAATCCAACTACTACGAAAAACACTACAAACAATTAGAAGAAGACAACGAGTTTTTAGAAAGAAGAATAAAAGAATTAACAAATAATAATAAATAAACAAATTAAAATTTATGGCAACAACTGCAGACATTAAAAACGGATTGTGTATAGAAATGAACAACGACTTATTCACAGTTGTAGAATTTCTTCACGTAAAGCCAGGAAAAGGAGCAGCATTCGTAAGAACAAAACTTAAAAGCTTCAAAACAGGAAGAACATTAGAGCATACATTCCCTTCTGGTACAAAAATAGAAACTTGTAGAGTAGAACGCCGTCCATATACTTTCCTTTACAAAGACGATTCAGGATATAACTTTATGCACGCAGAAACTTACGAACAAATAAACATAGAAGAAACTCTAATTAACGCACCACAATTCCTTAAAGAAGGACAAGCAGTAGAAGTAGTAGTACATGCAGACACAGAAACACCACTTTCATGCGAATTACCACCATTTGTAGAAATGGAAGTTACTTACACAGAACCAGGAGTAAAAGGAAACACAGCAACAAACGCAATGAAAGACGCCACAGTTGAAACAGGAGCAAAAGTAAGAATACCTTTGTTCATTGAAACAGGCGAAAGAATCAAAGTAGATACAAGAACAGCAGAATACTCTGAAAGAGTGAAGTAAAAAAAGCAAAGAAAAAATAAAAAAAAGCAAAGAAAAATTAAATTTTTTCTTTGCTTTTTTTATTTTTTTCAAAGAAATATTTTATATCTTTGTGGTGTCTAATCATAAAATATTAGCGATATGAAAAAAGTATTATTTATTTTAGTAACAGTTTTGCTTACATCTTCAATGCTGAAATCGCAAAACACTGAAAATTATTATTTGCCCGATTTTATAGATGTAGATTATTGTGGCTCTTTATCATTTTATGACACAACAAGTATTGATACACAGACATTTATGGCAAGGAATCATTATTATTTTTATACAACAGGATGTTACCCAGGAATTATACAACGTCTTGATAGGGCACAACCTTGTTATACAGATACATTATTAACAGTTCAAGGCATTGCAATAGGAGTAAATAATCGTAGAATGCTAAGAATATTAGAAGGAGCAGCTTTCCCTGTACCTTCTTTGAGAGTAGCTATGATAGCAGGAGATGGTAATCCAATAGATATTGAGTTTTATAGTTCTACTTCAAAAGGCAAATTGAGGTTAATGAATAACACTTTAAATAGAGAAATTACTTCCGTTGATATTGACACGAATTTTGTTCTTCAAGAATCAGGGTTATATTCTTACATTGAATATTATTTCCCTACTCCTGTAAATGTAAATGGCTTATTTTATATAATGGAAGACATAACCACAAATTCAACTCAAATACCTCGTATGGTGTTTTCTGAATGCAATTTTGCATATCCATCATTAGTAAGGACAGCAGAAAAAATGGAAGGAGACACAATAGGCACTTCTTGGGTGCAATGGAGTGAACATCCTTACAATCAAGATTTGGAAGATGAGTATTACTCTTCAAGATATCATTATAGCGATTTCTATAATCTAAGTCATGCTTTAATTTCTCCTATTCCAAATACTTGTCAAATGTATATGTTCCCAATTTTTGCAGAAACAGATACTACCTTAGGAGATGGCATATATCCTGATACTAATGTATGTCTTTATGATGTAAATGTTGATAGATATTCCAATGTTTACCCAAATCCTGCAAAGGATATTGTAACAATACAATCATCTTTTAAGGTAAGGGAAATAGAAGTTCATAATGCCTTAGGACAAGTTGTGTTAAGAAAACAAGGAAGTCAAAACATTGAAACAATAGATGTATCAAATCTTCAAAGTGGAACGTACATCGTAAGAATAAAGACACAAAGAGGCTTTGCAAACAAAAAGATTGTGATAGAATAAAGAAAAAGTAAGATAAAAAAAAGAGTGGAAAACCACTCTTTTTTTTATTTATTGTCCTAAATAGGATTGTAAAATATGACTTCGTGATGTGTTTTTCAATCGTTTAATTGCTTTTTCTTTGATTTGACGCACTCTTTCTCTTGTTAAATCGAAGTTTTCGCCAATTTCATCTAAGGTCATAGGTGGATAACCCTCTAATCCGAAAAACATTTTTAATATGTCGCCTTCTTTTGGTGTAAGAGTTGCTAATGCTCTGTTGATTTCTAATTTAAGACTTTCATACATTAATTCTGATTCTGGTGTATCTCCGTCTTCGTTTTTCATGAAATCATACATTGTATTCTCTTCATCTGTTGCCAAAGGTGCGTCCATTGACAAGTGTTTGCCAGAATGACGAAGGCTTTCTTTTACTTCTGCATCTGAAATGTCTAATTCTAATGCTACTTCTTCTGGGTTTGGTGTGCGTTCAAATTCTTGTTCTAAACGTGCATAGGTTTTTGTGATTTTGTTCATAGAACCTATTTTGTTTAGAGGCAAACGAACAATTCTTGATTGTTCTGCTAAGGCTTGTAGAATGCTTTGACGAATCCACCAAACGGCGTATGAAATGAATTTAAAGCCTCGCGTTTCATCGAAACGTTGTGCTGCTTTTATTAAGCCAAGATTTCCTTCGTTTATAAGGTCTGGTAAACTCATTCCTTGGTTTTGATATTGTTTTGCTACCGATACAACAAATCTTAAATTGGCTTTTGTTAATTTTTCTAAGGCTATTTGATCGCCTGCTTTAATTCTTTGAGCCAATTTTACTTCTTCCTCAGGAGAAATCATTTCTAATCGCCCTATTTCTTGAAGATATTTGTCTAATGAGGTGATTTCTCTGTTGGTTAATTGTTTTGTGATTTTGAGTTGTCTCATTATGTATTGTTTTTTTTATTTTTTTCTATGACTTCTTACGCCCTTTTGAAAAAATTGTTACAAATAATAAGCGTTTTTTTCAATTTCTTCTCTTACTTTGTCGGGAAGTAAATAGCGTATTGATTTGTTTTTTCGTATGTTTTCTCTGATAAATGATGAAGAAATCTCTATCATAGGAGCTTGAATCATTATAACGTTTTCTTTTTTTAAAAGTTCACTTTTCTCGCTATTAGGTCGTGGATATACAAATATGCGATAGTAATCTAAAATGGCTTGATAGTTTTTCCATTTGTGAAAATTCTTCAAATTGTCTTCTCCTATTATAATGGTAAATTCTTTGTCGGGGTATTTTTCTTGTAAGTAGGTAAGGGTGTCTATTGTGTAGGAGGGTAGGGGTAAGGAAAATTCTATATCGCAAGCTCGAAAACCGTCGTTGTTTTCTATGGCTTTTTGTACTAAAAAGTATCTTGCTCTGTTGTCTAAAAGATTGGTTTTTTCTTTGAATGGGTTTTGTGGACTTACAACAAACCAAATTAAATCTAAATCGGAGTTTTCTAATATTTGTTCTGCTAAAATCAAATGTCCGTTATGAATTGGGTTGAAACTCCCAAAGTATAAGCCAATTTTTTTGTTATATGTTTTTTTTGTCATAGAGTTTTGCTGAAAAATTCTTTGCAAATGTAGAAATATTTCTTTGATTTATTTTCTTAAAGCAAAGAAATATTCTTATCTTTGCCTAATATTTTTTTTGTTAAACTTTTATTTTGAAATGAAAAGATTATTTTTAATTATATTTTTGTTGTTAGGTGTTTTTGCTTATTCTCAAAATGTGAGGATAAATTTAACGGGTAAGGGATTGGAAAATAAGAAGGTTAAGCTATCTCTTATTGAAGACAGGGTTTCTCTTTTGCAAACTAAAAAGCTTGAAAAGTTTGTGAGTCAAGGTGATACTGTTGTTAATTTTGAGCTTGTGTTAGATGGAATAAGTGAGCTTGTTATTGGTATTGATGCTTATTCTTATTCGTTTTTGGCTCAACCTGGTAATGTGTATGAAATGAGGTTGAAGGATTTTAATTTTAATCTTGCGGATTCTTTTAATGTTCTTATGTATAGGGTTGAGTTGCCGATAGAAATTCTTGGCTCTGAGAATGACTTGACTTCAAAGGTTGTGGATTTTGATTATCAAATTAATGATTATATTCTTAAAAATAAAAGAAAGCTTTATCCTTTGAGGGATAGTGTTGCTGTGGCTGGATTGTATGAGTTGAAGGCTAAGTTTTTACAAAATGAAAATTCTTCTTATTTTAAAACATACGTTGATTATGAGTTTGCGATTTTGGAAAGGAGCTTGAATTTGAAGAATTATAATAGGTTGAGAAATTCTTTATTCATAGATAAGCCTATTCTTTATTATAATGTTGGTTATATGGATTGTTTTAATAATGTGTTTAATCATTATTTTGCAAAGGGAAATAAGTTCGTTTCTCAAAATGAAATAGAGTTTTGGCTTTCAACTCATAATTATGAGGATTTTATTGATGCTTTGGGTAAGGATAGTGTTTTGAGAAATGAGAAGTTTAGAGAGTTGGTTTTTATTAAGGGTATGAAGGATATTTACACTGATGGTCTTTTTGAAAGAGGTGATGTGATAAAGATATTAGAACTCTTGGCAAGGCAAACTAAGTTTGAAGAGCATAGAAAGATTGCTTTAAATACTATTGAGGCTCTTTTGTCAATTTCTCATTCGGGAAAAGAATTTGGAGATTTTGTTTTGAAAGATGTGTCTAATGAACAGGTGCGTTTGTCTCAATATAAGGATAAACCTTTGATTTTAAATTTTGTAAAGTTGAATGATGTAGAGTCGAAAAGAGAGTTGGAGGTTATGTATGCTCTTTATGATAGTATAAAGAATAATTGTAATATTATAACTATTAGTTGTGATAAGAATTTAGATGCTCTTTATAATTTTGCAAAGAATACAAAGGTTGGTAGTAAGTATAAGTGGCAAATGTTGCATTTTGATGGTGATTATGATTTGCTTGAATATTATAAGGTGAAGGCTTTCCCTATGTTTATTTTGATTTCTAATGATGGTAAGGTTATGGAAAATCCTATGAGAAATCCAAGTGAGGGAAGTTTGCTAAGGTTTTTGTGATTTGTTTTTGTTTAATTCTTTGTAGTGTGGGTGATATAGCATAAGGGTTTCTCTTAGATGTAGGGTGTCTAAGTGTGTGTAGATTTCTGTGGAAACTACGCTTGAATGTCCCATCATTTCTTTTACTGCTATTAAGTTTGCTCCTCCTTTTATTAATGCTGTTGCAAAACTGTGTCTTAATATGTGTGGGTGAATGTTTTTTTTGATGCCTGCTTTTTTTGCTATGTCTTTTATTGCTTGAAAGACGTATTGTCGTGTGAGTTTTTTACCTCTGTGGTTTAGAAATATGTAATCTTCGCATTTTGGATCTATTTTTTGTAGTTTGCTTCTGTGGTTTCTTATGTATAATCGCAATAGTTTAAGGGCTTTTTCTCCTATTGGTACAAGGCGTTCTTTGTTTCCTTTTCCTATTACTTTTATGTATTCGTATTTGTAGTAGATGTTTCCTTTTTTGAGGTTTAATAATTCGCTTATTCTTAGTCCACAAGCGTATAATACTTCAATTATTACGCTGTCTCTAAATCCATGGTATGTGCTTTTGTCTATTACTTCTATCATTTTTAATACTTCTTGGTGATGTAGCACAACGGGTAGTAGTTGTTCTAAACGTGAGGTTTCTATTAGTTCGCAAGGATTTTTTGTTATTTGGTCTGTCATTACCAAAAATTTAAAAAATGCTCTTATTCCACTTATTGTTCTTCTGTTACTGCTGTTTTTTAGATTTAATTGCCAGAGAAATTCTTCTAAGTGATGTAATTCTATTGTGTTTATGCTTATTTCAGGGTAGTTTTCGTGCATAAACGTAAATAATTTTTTGCAATCTCTTAAATATGCTTCAAGTGTGTTGGTTGATAATGAGCGTTCAAAGAGTATATAGCTTTTGAAATCGTTTAAATAGGATTCCCACATTTGTTTTTTTTTGTTTTTATTCAAATTTAACAGGTCCTATGTTGTTCATTAAACGCATAATTTTGTTGGCTCTACGGTTTAGATATTTTGTTGGGTAGGCTGGGTTGCGTTTTAATGGACTTGGTAGTGCTGCTGCTATGAGTGCTGATTGGCGTTTTGTGAGTTTTTTTGCAGAACGATTAAAATAGTGTTGCGATGCTGCTTCTATTCCATAGATTCCATCGCCATATTCTATTACATTGAGATAAACTTCCATTATTCTTTCTTTTGACCAAAAGGTTTCTATTAGAAATGTGTGCCAAACTTCTAAGCCTTTTCTTAGATAACTTCTTCCGTTCCATAGGAATACGTTTTTTGCTGTTTGTTGAGAGATTGTGCTTGCTCCACGCATTGCTTTGTTTTTTCTTTTTGCTTCTTCTGCTGCTATTTTAATTTGTTCAAAATCAAAACCATTGTGCGAAAGAAATAAATTGTCCTCCGAAGCAACTACGGCTTGAATCATCTTTGGTGAAATTTCTTCTAAATCTACCCATTGACGCTCTACTTTACTTGGACGTTGCATCATAAGAATTGTTATAGGTGGATTGATGACTATGTATGCAAGTGTGAGTAATATACTTAAACATAGATAAGATAGAATAAAGATACCAATGTATTTAAAGGCTTTTTTAATCATTGTTATACTAATTTTGTTTGCAAAAATACAAAATTGTTGTATCTTTGCAAAATTATGAAAAAAGTACTTTATTTAATCTGTATAGTGGTTTTGCTTTCTTCTTGTGCTTCTACTAATAAGCATAATAGACTCTTGAAAAGCAATGATCAAGATGCTAAGTTCGAGGCTGCAATGAAGGCCTACGAAAAAGGTGATTATATGCACGCTAATCAATTGTTTGAAAATCTTTTGCTTTATTCGCGAGGTAGGGAGATGTCGGAGAAAGTAAATTTGTATTATGCTAAAAGTTTATTAGGAAGTAAGGATTATTATTCTGCTGGTTATCAGTTTGAAAGTTTTGTTAAGTGGTATCCTTATTCTAAGTATGCAGAAGAAGCTTTGTTTCAAGCAGCTTATTGTAAATATTTAGAGGCTCCTGATTACACCTTAGATCAAACTTTGACAAAACAATCAATGGACGCTTTTCAAGAATATATTGAAAAGTATCCTAATAGTGAGAGAGTGGCTGAGGCAAATAAGTTAATGGACGAATTGAGGGAAAATTTGATTGAGAAAGATTATCAAAATGCATTTAATTATTATAAAACTATGCAGTATCATGCTGCTTGTGTGAGTTTTAAAAGATTTTTAAATGATTATCCAGATGTTTCGCAAAAACGTGAAAACGCTATGTATTATATTGTGTTAGCAGGTTATAAGTATGCTAACAATAGTGTGGAAGATAAGTTGAAAGAAAGATTTGAAGAGGTTATTTTGGATTATGAGCGTTATTCAGTTGTTTTTGCTAATATGAAAGATGAAAAAAAACGTCAAGAGTTGGAAAATATTTATAATGAATCAAAAATAAAATACAATGGATTATAAAAGAACAAAGGCAGACACAAGTATTAAAACAAGAAATTTGAACGACTTTGATACAATGACAGGAAATCTTTACGAAACAATTGCTATGTTGAGTAAGCGTTCTGATCAAATATCAGCTGATTTGAAACAAGAATTATACAAAAAAATAGAAGATTTCGCAGTTGCTACTGATTCTTTAGATGAAATGCACGAAAATATTGAACAAATTGAATTGGCGAAATTTTATGAACAACTTCCAAAGCCTTATCTTATAGCTATAAAGGAATATATGGACGAAAAATTAGTCTATAAAAATCCTACTACAAAGGTGGGAATGGAAGAAAATAAAGAAACTAAATAAAGAAAATCTTTTTTTGCTATGAATTTGAGAGTTGTTGTTGCTGTAAGTGGAGGAATTGCCGCTTACAAAGTGCCTTTGCTTATACGTATGTTAAAGAAAGCTGGGTGTGAGGTGAAGGTTGTCGTAACAAAAAATGCTCTTGAATTTGTTACAATACCTACTCTTCAAACCCTTTCTCAAAATCCTGTTTATAGTGATATGTTTTCTGAGATGAATTCTCAGTTTACTCAGCATATAAGTTTAGCTGATTGGGCAGATGTCTATATCGTAGCTCCTGCAACAGCTAATGTGATTGGTAAATATGCAAATGGGATTGCAGATGATTGTCTTACAACAACTTTATTAGCTTTTGATAAAGCTATCTTTTTTGCTCCGGCAATGAATACAAAGATGTATCATAATAAGGTGGTGCAAGATAATATTAAACGTTTGCAATCTTTGGGAGTTAATATGATTCTTCCTCAAAAGGGTGAATTGGCTTGTGGTGTTGTGGGCGATGGAAGAATGGCAGAGCCGGAAAATATTTTTAAAGCAATAGAATCTTATTCAAATCAATCACAATATTTTAAAGGTAAAAAGATTTGTATAACAGCAGGACCTACATACGAACAAATAGATGCTGTTCGCTTTATAGGAAACTATTCTTCTGGTAGAATGGGCTTTGAATTGGCTCGCGTTTTTGCAGAAAAAGGAGCAAAAGTATTTTTGATTACAGGACCAACTCAACAAACAATTGAGCATAGTAATGTAATAAGATATGATGTAAAGAATGCTGCTCAAATGTATGACAAAACAGTAGAGTGCTTTGAGGATTGTGATATTGCAATTCTTTCAGCGGCTGTTGCAGATTATACTCCAAAATCTACATTTGATACTAAATTGAAAAAGAAAACAGATAATTTGGTTGTTGAACTTGTTCCAACAAAGGATATTCTTGCTGAATTGGGTAGAAGAAAAAAAGAAAATCAAATTTTAGTAGGATTTGCCTTAGAAACTGATAATGAATTTGAAAACGCTAAGGCTAAATTGGAGAAAAAGAATCTTGATTTTATTGTTTTAAATTCATTGAATGATAAAGGTGCAGGTTTTAATGTTTCAACTAATAAGGTAACAATTTTAGATGCAAAAGGAAATGTCTATAATTCAGATTTAAAATCTAAATATGAAGTGGCATTAGATATTTCTGAAAAAATATTGGGTCTATGAAAAGATTTCTTGTTTTTTGTGTAGCTTCTTTTTTTATGTTTTTTGCGTATTCGCAAGAATTTAGAGTGAGTGTAAGTGTTAATTCGACACAATTACAATCCTCTGACAAGGAAGTCTTTCAACAAATACAAGAATTGGTTAATGAATTTGTTAATGAAAGGAAATGGACCGATGTTATTTATGAAGAATATGAGAAAATAGAAGGTTCTATTTCAATTACTATTAGTGAGCGTAGTACTCAGGAAGATTTTAAAGGGGAAATTAATTTGCAATTAAGACGTCCTGTTTATGGTTCTACATACACAACAACCCTTTTAAATACACAAGAACAAAATTTTACATTTAAATTTATTCAAGGGCAATCATTGGAATTTGACCAAAATAATTATACTAATAATTTGGTATCAACGATTGCGTTTTATTTGTATTATTTCTTGGCTTTAGATGCAGATAGTTTTGAATTAAATGGTGGAAATAAATATTTTACGGTTTGTCAAAATATTGTAACAGCATCTCAACGTTCGGCTTCACCTGGTTGGAAAAGAGCAGAAAATACAAAAAATAAATATTGGATGGTAGAAAACTATACTAATACTACTTACAGATATATTCATGAAGCATCGTATCAATATCATCGTTTAGGATTAGATATGATGCAAGGCGATAGTCAAGCCGAGGCAAGAAATAATATAATGGAGGCAATTGAAAACATAAAGCGAGCTCATAGAGAAAAATCTGACTTGGTTGCTGTAAAACAATTTTTAGATGCGAAAGCAGATGAAATAGTCAATATTTTTAAAGGCGCTCCACAAAATGAAAAGACAAGAGTTGCAGGATTAATGAAAGAAATAGACCCTGCAAACACAAATAAATATGAACAAATATTACAACAACAATAATAAATAATAAAAACGATATGAATATACCTTTCGACAGAGCATTGGTTGATGAAATCATTGCAAAAAACAACATCAAAAGCGTAGCAAAAGCTTCTATCAGAGAAGTGAAAAAAATCATAGATGATGTAGAATCAGCAACAGGAGAAAAATTTGTGAGAATGGAAATGGGTATTCCAGGAATTCCTGCTGTGCAATTAGGAGTTGATGCAGAGATTGAAGCATTGAAAAACGGATGCGCTGCAATCTATCCTGACATCTACGGAACAAAAGAATTGAAACACGAAACAGCACGTTTTGTAAAAAATTTCCTTGACGTAGAAGTAGAAGACGATGCTTGCGTTCCAACAGTAGGAAGTATGCAAGCAAGTTTTGCAGCTTTTATGACAATTGCTCGTTTAGACGAAAAGAAAAATAAAATCTTATTTATAGACCCAGGCTTCCCTGTTCAAAAACAACAATGTAATATATTAGGAATAGATACTTTACACTTTGATGTTTACGATTATAGAGGAGAAAAATTAGAAGCAAAATTAGAAGAATATCTTGCAACAGGAGAAGTAGCTGCGATGATTTACTCATCTCCAAACAATCCTGCTTGGTTCTCATTCAACGAAATGGAACTTCAAATCATAGCAAAAGTTGCAAACAAGTATGATGTAATAGTTTTAGAAGACTTAGCGTATTTTGGAATGGACTTCCGCCAAGATTTTTCTAAGCCAGGCGTTGCACCATATCAACCAACAGTTGCAAAATGGGCAAAGAAATTCGTTTTAATGATTTCAGGTAGTAAAATATTCTCATACGCTGGACAACGTATTGCAGTAATGATTATCAGCAAAGACTTGTTTGATATGAAAACAGAGCACATGAAGAAATATTTCACACAAGATTGCTTTGGACGTGCAATAATCTTCGGTTCTCTTTACGCATTAACATCAGGTACAGCATTCTCTCCACAATATGCTTTAACAGCAATTTTCAAAGCTTGCAACGATGGAACATACAACTTTGCAGAACCTTTGAAAGAATACGGAAGAAAAGCAGAACAAATGAAAAAAGCTTTGGTTGAAAACGGATTTAAAATCGTTTACGACAAAGACTTAGATGTAGATGTTGCAGATGGCTTCTATTTCACTTTCTCTTACCCAGGACTTACAGGAGAAGAAATGTTAGGAGAATTAGCTTATTATGGAATCAGTGCGATTTCTTTGGGCGTTTGTAGAAGTACAAGAACAGAAGGAGCAAGAGCTTGCGTTTCTTTAATACCAAATGAAATGATACCTGTCTTTGCTCAAAGAGTTAAGAAATTCCACGAAGACCACCCAATCAAATAAAGTATAAATGCAACAACAATATAAAAGACTTATCCTTTTACCTCAAAAGGATAAGTCTGTTTTGCGTAAGCACCCTTGGATTTTTTCTGGTGCATTACAAAAATCAAAAACCGAAATAAAAGAAGGAGAATTAGTAGAGGTATATAATAGCAATAAAGACTTCTTATGTGTTGGTTTTTGGCAAAATGCGAGTATTGCCGTTAAAGTTTTGTCTTTTGAAAAGGAGCAAATCAATTATGATTTTGTTTTAAACAGAATCAAACAAGCCTATGATTATCGCAAAAGTTTAGGTTTTTTCTCTAATCCTTCAACAAATATTTTTCGTTTAATCAATGCAGAGGGAGATTTTATGCCTTCGTTAATAGCAGACTATTACAACGGACTTGTAGTCTTGCAATTTCATAGCGTAGGTATGCTAAATCTTCAAGAATATATTGTAAAAGCATTGCAAGAGGTTTTACAAGAAAACTGTAAAGCTATTTTCTCAAAATCTTCTTCTACTTTGCCAAAACAAAACGAAGGAGAAACTGATAGATTCTTGTTTGGAAACATTGAAGGTGAATGGTTTGCAAAAGAAAATAATCTTTCGTTTCGCATAGACTTTAATCAAGGACAAAAAACAGGCTTTTTCATTGACCAAAGAGTTAATAGAGAATTAGTAGGGAGCCTTTCTAAAGATAGAAATGTTTTAAACGCTTTTTCTTACACAGGAGGATTTTCTCTTGCAGCGATTCAAGGTGGAGCAAAAAAAGTATTAAGTCTTGATATTTCTAAAAGAGCGGTAGAATTGTGTGAAGAAAATGTTAGAGTTAATTTTCAAAATCACAATCATCAAGCCTTAGCAGTAGATGTCTTAGAATATTTAGATCAAGTGCCAAAGGGAGAGTTTGATTTAATTGTTTTAGATCCACCTGCTTTTGCAAAACACAATAGAAATCTTTCTCAAGCATTGAAAGGTTATAGACAAATCAATCAAAAGGCAATGGAAAAGATTGCAAAAGGAGGATTTCTCTTTACATTCTCTTGCTCGCAAGCCGTTAGTAGAGAGGATTTTGGAACAATGTTATTCTCTTGTGCAGCTCTTGCAAATAGAAAAATTAGAATTGTACAACGTTTGCCTCACGCAATGGATCATCCACAGTCGATTTTTCATCCAGAAGGAGAATATTTGAAAGGATTTTTACTACAAGTAGAATAATTATTGATTTTTTTTTAACTTTGCCACCGTTTTTACGTAGAAAGAAATATGACTACATTAATATTATTGATAGAAACAGCAGCAAGTAAGTGTTCATGTGCATTAGCAAATCAAGAAAGTATTCTTTCTTATGCAGAAAGCAATGAACCTAATTCTCATTCTGCACAATTATCATTATTAATAGATAGCTTATTTTCCAATACATCATATACTTATTCTGACTTATCAGCAATATCAGTTTCAATAGGGCCAGGCTCTTACACCGGATTAAGAATTGGAGTTAGCACAGCAAAGGGATTAGCATACGCTTTGGATATTCCTGTGATAACAATTCCAACTTGCGATATATTAGCCTCAGCAGTATTTGAAAAAAATCCTGATGCGTGTTGTGTATCTATGATTGACGCAAGACGAATGGAGGTTTACTCTACTATTTATCACGATAAAAAAGAGATAAAACCTTGTTCGGCAGATGTTTTAGAAGAAGGGATTTATGATAGTTATCTTTCTGATAAAAAAAGCGTGATTTTTGTCGGAAATTGCTTAGAAAAAACAAAAAAAATCTTTGAAAAAAATAATTTTTTCTTTGATTTTTCTGTGGAATTAACAGCAAAAAATATGCGCATTTTGTCGTTTGAAAAATATAATAAAAAAGAATTTGTTGATGTTGCTTACTTTGAACCATTTTATTTAAAAAATTTTGAAGCAGCACCGTCAAAAGTAAAAGGATTACATTAGTGGGAAAAAATAAATTAGCGAGATTTGCCGAAAATGAAACGTTTGCAAATCTTTTTCAATTAACATACGAGCAAATAACAAAAGAAGGATTTGCTTTAAAGGGTAAATGGAACGAAGATTTCTTTAAAAACGACAATCCAATCGTTTTAGAATTGGGTTGTGGTAAAGGAGAATACACCGTAGGCTTGGCAAAAAAATATCCAAATAAAAACTTCATTGGCATAGACATTAAAGGAGCAAGACTTTGGAGAGGTTGCAAAACTTCAAACGAAGACAAAATGACAAATGTTGCCTTCGTAAGAACACATATTCAAATGATAGAAAGTTACTTTGCCGAAAATGAAGTTTCAGAAATTTGGATAACATTCCCAGACCCTCAATTGAAGAAGCCAAATAAACGTCTAACTTGCGAAAGATTTCTGAAATTATATAAAAACATATTAAAACAAGATGGGATTGTGCATTTGAAGACCGATTCACAAGAATTGTATGAATATACAAAAGATGAAGTTTTAATTCCTTCAAAAAGAGAAATCCTTTACAATACAAATGATTTATATAATTCTGATTTCAAAGAAGATGTTATAGAAATACAAACCTTTTATGAGGCAATGTATTTGAAAATAGGTAAACCAATCACTTACTTGAAATTTAAATTAACATAATAATAAGAAAATTATAAACGTTTTTGAAATAATAACAAATAAATAAAATAAGAAAAATGAAAAGAACAATCACAACATTTTTTATGCTTATCTGTTCTGTGTTTGCTTTCGCACAACAAGCAGATGATGCCGTAGCCACAAACAAGTGGATTGAAACATACGAAAATTTAAACACAGCAAAAGATTGGAATTCTATGCTATCACAAGCAGAAAGTTGCAAAGCAGAAGTTCCAAACTGGGAATTTGTTTACTATTATGAAGGATTGGCAAATTTTAACCTTAAAAACTACCAATCAGCAGTATCTGCATTTGATAAATTCATAGAAAAAAACACAGCAACTCCTGCTGCATATCTTTATAGAGCAAATTCATACTTAGAAATGAAAGAAGCTGATTTTGCAATAAGAGATTACGAAACATATTTGCAAACAAATCCTAACGATGTTGCAGTTATGTTAAACAAAGCTGAGGCAAGAATGATAAAAAAAGACTATGCAAATTACATAAACGAGCTTACAGCAGTTTTAGCAATAGAACCAACAAACGTAGGAGCACTACAAAACAGAGCATCTGCATACGCAATGCAAAAAAATTGGCAAGCAGTTATCACAGACTTGACTTCTGCACTTGCAATAGAAGAAAAAGCAGCCCTTTACTATGATAGAGGATTTGCAAACTATTCTATGAAAACACCAGAAAGCCTTCAAGCAGCAGTAAGCGACTTTACAAAAGCAGAAGAAAAAGGAATGAAAACAGAACAATTGTTTAATTCAAGAGCAGTTTGTAACAAAGCATTGAAAAACTTTGCACAAGAAGCAGAAGACTATACAAAACTTATAGAACTTAATGCAAACAATGAAAAATACTACTACAACAGAGGAGTAGCTTTATTTAAAGCAGAAAAATTCCAAGAAGCCTTGGCAGATTTCACAAAAGCAATAGAATTAAAAGCAGACTATGTAAATGCTTACAAATACAGAGCAAATACATACGGAAAACTTGGTGATAAAAAATCACAAGCAGCCGATGCGGCAAAAGTAAAAGAATTGCAAGGACCTGCAAAATAAAACTGAAAAAAGATAAAAAATAAAGAAAGACGGAGATTTAAAAGAAAAACTCCGTCTTTTTTCTTTGTTTTATTTGGATATGTATTAAATTCTTTATAATTTTGCGAGCTGATTTAGGAAGAAATAAAAAAATAATATAATGGAAAATAATAAGTTATTTGCTGAATTTCCCGAAGTTACAACTCAACAATGGGAAGAAGTGATAACAGCTGACCTTAAAGGTGCTGATTACAACAAAAAATTGATTTGGAAAACTTTAGAAGGCTTTGACGTTAAACCTTATTACAGAGCAGAAGACCTTCAAACACTTGAATATCTTAATGGAAACCCTGCACAAGCTCCATTTGTAAGAGGTTACAAAAAAACGACAAATGCTTGGGATATTCGTCAAGATGTGATTGAATGTGATGCAAAAACAGCAAACGCAATCGCATTAGCAGGAATAGAAAGAGGAGTAAATTCTTTGGGCTTAGTTGCTAAAAGCATTAAAACAGCCTCTGATATGAAGGCTTTATTAGCAGGAATCAACTTAGAAGAAGTTAAAATCAACTTTATTAAGAGTGATAACTACCTTGAAACATTAAAACTATTCATAGAAGAAGTTAAATCACAAAACTTAGATAAAGAAAAAGTTAAAGGTTCAATAAACTTTGATGCATACGCATACGCATTATCTCATGGTAAATTCTACGAAGATTTAGACAAGAGTTACAATACATTAGTTGAGATAATCAATTTAGTAAAAGAAAACATACCTGCATTTGATGTATTAACAATCAATGCAAGTGCTTTCAACAATGCAGGAGCATCAATCGTTCAAGAATTAGCTTATACATTATCTGCTGCAAACGATTACCTTTACAACCTAACTCAAAAAGGAATTCCAGCACATTCAGTAGGATATAGAACAGTATTTGCTTTTGCAACAGGAAGCAACTACTTTATGGAAATAGCAAAATTGAGAGCTGCACGTCTTTTATGGACAAAAATCATGGAACAATACGCTCCAAAATGTGAAACAGCATATCAATTACACATTCACACAGAAAGTTCATTCTACAACAAAACAATATACGACCCATACGTAAATATGTTGAGAACAACAACAGAAACAATGTCAGCAGCAATAGCAGGAGCAGACTCAATTTCTGTATATCCATTTGACGTAGCTTACAAAAAAGCAGACGAATTCTCAACTCGTATAGCAACAAACCAACAAATCCTATTAAAAGAAGAATCTTACTTAGATAAAGTAGTAGACCCATCAGCAGGATCATACTATATCGAAAGCTTAACAAACGCAATAGCAGAAAAAGCTTGGGAAATATTCAAAGGATTAGAAGAAAAAGGTGGATTTGTTGAAGCAATAAAAGCAGGAACAATACAAGACGCAATAGCAGAAATAGCTGCAAAAAGAGCAAAAGACGTTGCAATGCGTAAAACTACTATCTTAGGAACAAATCAATATCCAAACTTAACAGAAAAGAAACCAGAAATCAACAAACCTTGCTGTTGCTGTGGAGAAAAAGGCGATGAAATCAAAACATTACCTCGTACACGTTTAGCAGAGCCTTTTGAACAATTAAGAATGCAAACAGAAGAATCAGGAAAACAACCAAAAGTATTCTTATTGACTTACGGAAACCTTGCAATGCGTAAAGCAAGAGCTCAATTCACAACAAACTTCTTCGGATTAGCAGCATACGAAATCATAGACAACGTAGGATTTGCAACAGCAGAAGAAGGAGCAAAAGCAGCCGTAGAATCAAAAGCAGATATAGTTGTTCTTTGTTCATCAGATGACGAATACGCAGAATTAGTAGCAGGAGCACTTCCTACATTAAAAGGAGCGTTCAAACATATCGTTGTTGCAGGAAACCCTGTTGAACAAATGGAAAGCTTTAACGCACAAGGCGTAACAGATTACGTTAACGTAAAAACAAATGCCTTAGAAAGCTTAATAAATTACAATAAACAATTATTGTAATAGTAAAAGAAAAACAAAATTTGACCATAGCTTAGCGGTTTTCCATTTAGGAGAACCGCTTTTTTAACATAGAAAAACAAAATGGTAATTCCAATATTTCTATCCGTAGTCTTGATAGGCACAATTTATTTAATAGTAAGAACAAAGCAACTCTTAAAAATAAAACCCTTATACATATACCTATTTTATATACTTGCGATATTACTTTCACTTTACTCGATGCTTTCAGCACCAATGCCCTTTACAGTAAACCCTTTTATGCACATATTAGTCGTATTCTTTGCCTACTTATTATCATTCTTGTTAATCTTTTTATTATCCTTACTTGTGAGCGATGTACTCAAACTAATCTTTCGTCTAAAACGCAAAACACATCTTTCAATCTTGATTTCGCTCACCACACTTCTTTTTCTATACACCACAATCAACGCCTTTTGCATAAGAGAAAAAGAAACACAAATACAACTCCCACACCTTACAAAAGGAATCAAAGCAGTGCATCTTTCCGACATACATTTAGGACATTTTAGAGGCGAAAACCACCTAAGAAAAATAGTAAACAAAGTAAACAAACTAAATCCCGACATAATCTTTATAACAGGTGATTTAGTAGAAAGCCATTACAACTTAGACAAACAAACACTTCAACCATTAAAAGACCTAAATGCACCAATTTATTTTGTAGATGGCAATCACGATGCACAAGTAGGAGTAGAAAAACTTAAAAACAACCTAAGAGAAATAGGAGTGAGGGTATTGGAAAACGAATTTGTCGATACACTTGGGCTAAGAATTATAGGATTAGAGTATATGAAACCCGACAAACAAAGCATCGACCCACTATCTGTAAAAGAACGCAACACCATTCAAAGTATTATGCCAACAATTCCTGTTTTGGACACAATGCCAACAATAGTTTTGCATCACACACCATTAGGAAGCGAATACGTTTCAAAAGCAGGAGCCGACCTTTACCTATGTGGCCACACTCATGGCGGACAAATTTTCCCTTTAACCTTGATTAACGACAAAAACTTTGTGTATAATCGTGGACTATACAAAAAAGACCGACTTCAAATCTATGTTTCCCAAGGTAGTGGCACGTTTGGAATACCAATAAGATTAGGAACAAATCCTGAAATAACAGTTTTGAAACTACAAAACAAAAAGGCCGGATAATTAAATCCAGCCTTTTTTTGTTTATGTTGAGAAAAGGGTTTACCACCATAGCATTAAACCAAAGCTAAATGGCTTTGCTTGGAATCTGTATGAATCTTCAAACATATTTGTTAAAGAGTGATTGGTGTATAGCGTAAAATTGCCAAATGAAATTCCAAACATAGCATCTGCTTTAAAAAGATTGACAGAACCAAATCCTGGTTTGGAAAAATGTGTTCCCATAACTCCATTTTCTTCATATCGACTAATCGTACCAGCAGCCTCTTGATAGTAATTTATTCCACTAATTACTCCCAAGTGTAGTTTAATTCTATGATGTAAATTAAAGTCTAAAACTAATGGAATTGTGATGTATGGAATTTTTATGGTACCTTTGAGAATTACAAACTCATCTTGTTGTGCTGGATTATAAGTAAAAAAATTGTTTTTAAGAACGAAATGATTTGATTGATGTCCTATACCTGTTGTAATAGAAATAGGACTGTCTGGAAAAATTTTAAATTGTAAATAAATATCTGATCTGATTCCATATTCTAATGAAAAATTATCTTTTAAATTTGGAATAGAATAAAAACCTTTATTACTCCAATTCATATAACTTGCACCGAAAGCAAAACTTATGTCTAATATGTCTTTCTTTTGTTTTTTTGTTTTCTTATTTTCCTCTTCTGTTGTAAAGAATTGGCTTAATTCTTTATTCAATTCTTCTTTTGGAAGGCTTATAGTGTCGTTATCTTTTAATTCTGTTGCGTTATTTGCAATAGTTTTCAATAATTTTGTTGCTATTGCATAAGTTGCAGCATCGGTTATGCTTACATCTTTTGCGTAAGATAAAGAATATTTGTGTCCATCTGTGAAAATAGCAACATATCTTTCGTCTAGCATTTTATCTTTGTAGTCATATATTTTTTTCTCTATTTGAATAGAGTCAGCCTGAACAAAGATTGTGTCATTAGAATTACTCTCGGTGGATATTAAATAGCTGTTTAATTCTTCTCCTAATTGTTGTAGGATAGGATTATCGGCAGAGGAGCAAGTTTTTACGTCTTTTAGATTTTTAGCTTGTTCTTTTGAAACTACCGAAACATAGTTTCCTAATTTTAAAGTTTCACCTTGATGAATTGTTTCTTTGTTAAACATCTCTTGTGCCTTGACTGCGTTGAACGCTGTAAAGAGGCTCACTAATGCTACTAAGGTTGTGATTTTCTTTACCATAACTTTTAATTTTTATTTATTAAACATTTATACTTTCTTCTCTTTTTATTGTAGTAGTTGTTGTTTTTACTTGTCTCTTTCCAATATTTCTCACTGTGTTTATCGCTTTTTGTGTGTTGGAAACAAAGTCTGAATTATAAAACTCATCAATCTTTTTGTCTAAATTTATGCTTTTGATAATCCTGCTTGCAAGAGTAGGTTTGCTTTCTTTTTTTACCACTATACTCTCTTCGTATCTCATATACAGAATACGCTCTTGCTTCTTTATTTTCGGCTTTGCAAGTTCTGTTTTTTGGAATGCAAGTTGGTGATTTATAGTGTCTTGCTCTTCTTCTATTGAGAAGTAAAAATTTTCCTTTACTTTTTCATTTTTTTTCTTTACTTTTTCAAAATTTTTCTTTGATTTTTCAGAATTTTTCTTTGCTTTTTTTTGAGCAATTAAAGTAGGCGTTTTTTCCTCTACTACAACCTCTTTTTCTAATAGAGGTTTGATAGCAAAAAACAACAATATCATTGCTGCAATTGAGCAAGCATATTTCATATATCTTGGAACAAAAACAATGGTTTTTGCTTTTTTGCCAGTTGCAAGAGTGAATAATTCCTCCTTTTCCTCAAACTTTACGTCCAAAGGCTTATCTAAACCCTTGCAATCTTTATAAGAAGAAAGCATTCGCTTGTATTGAGGATTGTTTTCAAGAAAAGCCTCAACTTCCTTTTGCTCCTTAGGACTTAAATTGCCCTCTGCATAATCAAAAAGTATGACCTCAATATTATCTTTCGTTGTTTTCATATATTTCTTTTAGTTTTAATTTTGCTCTAAATATATTTACCTTTACATCACTCTCACTTAATTGCAATATCTCTGCGATTTCCTTAACCGAAAAGCCTTGCCATTCCTTTAACATTAAACATTGACGCATTTTTTCGCTGAGTTGATTTAGTAAATAATCTAACAATTGTTTGTTATCGGTGTTTGAGTAAATAGGAGTGTCGCTTTGAAAGTCGTTTTCTCTAACCTTGTTGTAGCGAAAGTGTTTTAACATATTGTTGTGAGCAGTAACAAAAAGCCAATTCCTTACCTTATCTTTTTCAATCTTTTCTTTATTGTTCCAAAGCGAAAGAAAAGTATCTTGAAGAATATCCTTTGAAGAATCCCTATCCTGTAAATTTTTTACAAGATAGGCAAATACCCCATCGGAATAAAGCTCAATTATTTTTTTATACTCTTTTTCGCTCATTGAAATTTAGTTTCCTTTTACTATAATAATCCCTTACCATATTATTTGGTTACAAAAGTAATGAAAAAAAATACTTTCAGTCGGAAAAAGTGTCATTAGTGACAGAAATTCCGAATAGGATTTTATTCGTTCTTTGTTTTATGAATTTTTTTCTTTATTTTAATTTACTGAAATATAGTGTTTTAATATTTTTTCTTTAAAAAAACTTACGAAAATATTTGTTGGTTTAAAGAAAACGCTTATTTTTGCAATCGAAATCAAATTTGTAATGATTACAATTTTGAAAAGATAAAACAAAAAAACAAGATAGTTAAATTAAGTGTTAAATATAAAAAAATAAGATTATGCACAACGCAAGAAAAATTACAAATGATTATTACTGGGTAGGAGGAAGTGATCGCCGTTTGGCTTTATTTGAAAATGTTATGCCAATTCCAAGAGGGGTTTCTTATAATGCTTACTTGTTAATGGACGAAGATAAGACTGTTCTTTTGGATACTGCTGACGCTTCTATCTCTGGTCAATTTTTTGAAAACGTTAAGTATGTTTTAAATGGAAGAAGTTTGGATTATCTTGTGGTTAATCACATGGAACCTGATCATTGTGCTTTGATTGAGGACTTAGTTTTGCGTTATCCTACAATGCAGTTGATTGGTAATGCGAAAACGCTAACTATGATAAAGCAATTCTTCGATTTTGAGGTAGAAGATAGATTTATAACAGTGAAAGAGGGTGATGTTTTTGAAACAAAAAATCATAAACTTACCTTTGTAATGGCTCCAATGGTACACTGGCCTGAGGCAATGTTTACATACGATATTACAGATAAGATTTTATTCTCAGCAGATGCTTTTGGAACTTTCGGAGCTTTGAATGGAAATCTATATAATGATGAGGTTAATTTCGATAGAGATTGGATTGATGATGCAAGACGTTACTATACTAATATCGTTGGTAAGTATGGCTCTTCTGTTCAAACTGTTTTGAAAAAGGCTGCTGGAATTCAAATTGATATGATTTGTCCTTTACATGGTCCAATTTGGAGAAGTGATTTGGGATACTTTTTAGATAAATATAATAAGTGGAGTTTATATGAGCCAGAAGATAAAGCGGTGATGATTGTCTATGGTTCTATGTATGGAAACACAGAGGCGGTTGCTAATAAGACTGCAAGTCTTTTGGCAGAGGCTGGTGTGAAAGATGTAAGATGCTATGATGTTTCTGCAACTCACGTTTCTTACTTGATTTCTGAGGCATTCCGTTGTTCTCATATAGTTTTAGCAGCTCCTACTTATAATGGTGGAATCTTTACTCCAATGGAAAATTTCTTATTGGACTTAAAGGCTCACGGATTGCAAAAACGTAGTTTCGCAATCATTGAAAATGGTACTTGGGGACCTGTTGCTGGTTGCAAAATGCGTTCAATTATTGAGGAAATGAAAGAAATGAAGGTGTTGGAATCTACTTTAACTATTCGCTCTTCAATGAAAGATAATCAAATTGAAATGTTGGAGGCAATGGTTAATGAGGTTGTGGCAGATTTAAATAAGTAATAATTTAAAAAGTCAAAGATATGAATGTGTTAGATAAGTTAGAGTATGGACTATTTGTTCTATCGGCTCACGAAAATCAAAAAGATAATGCTTGTATTACAAATGTTGCGATGCAGGTTACTGACAATCCTATAAGAATTGCATTCACTGTGAACAAGAATAACCTGACTCACGATATGATTTTTAACACAGGAAAGTTTACTTTAAGCATTTTGACAACCGATGTTCCAATGGAATTGATACAACACTTTGGTTTTAAAAGTGGAAGAGAGGTAGAAAAATTTGAAAACTATCCTTACGCTCAAAAGAATCAACAAGGTATGTATTACATCACTGAAAAATATGCAAATGCTTATATTTCGGGAACGGTTTTCTCTAAAATGGATTTAGGAACACATACATTATTTTTGGCAGATGTAATAGAAACACAAGACCTTTCTGAAAAGAAATCGCTAACATACGAATATTATCACCAAAACATTAAACCGCAACCAAAAAGCGATAAGAAAAAAGCATGGGTTTGCAAAGTGTGTGGATATGTTCACGAAGATGAAAACCTACCACAAGACTTTATTTGTCCTTGGTGCCAACATGGTGTAGTGGATTTTGAACTTATGGAAATGTCTAAATAATATTGTTTAATTTTAAAAAGTAATGAATTATGGAATTAAAAGGAAGTAAAACAGAAAAGAATTTAATGGCTGCTTTTGCAGGAGAATCTCAAGCTCATACAAAGTATTTATATTATGCTTCAAAGGCTAAGAAAGATGGATATGTTCAAATGGCAAATCTTTTTGAAGAAACTGCTTTGAATGAAAAGGAACACGCAAAAATTTGGTTTAAACTTTTACACGAAGGTGATGTTCCTGATACAATGACTAATCTTAAAGATGCTGCAAACGGCGAAAATTATGAATGGATTGATATGTATGCAACTTTTGCTAAGGAAGCACAAGAAGAAGGCTTTACAAGAATTGCTAAACTTTTTGAAATGGTTGCAAAAATCGAAAAAGAACATGAAGAACGCTATCGTAAATTGCTGAAAAATATAGAAGATGGTGTTGTGTTCTCAAAAGAAAATGATGCAGTATGGCAATGTGCAAATTGTGGACACATAGTTATTGGAAAGAAAGCTCCACAAATCTGCCCAGTTTGCGAACATCCTCAATCATATTTCCAAGTTAGAGCAGAAAACTATTAATATTATCGCTTTATGAGTGATAAATGGAGTGTAGATGCGGTTAAAAAATATCTGATTGAAAGAGATATTAAACCTTCTGTTCAAAGAATGGCAGTAATGACTTATTTGCTTGAACATAGAACGCATCCTACGGTAGATGAAATCTTTAATGATTTGCAAAAACAAATACCGACAATTTCAAAGACTACGATATATAATACATTGAAATTATTCGCTCTTAAAAAGGCTATATTAAGCATAACAATAGACGAAAAAATGGTTAGATATGATGGTTATGTAGATAGACATGCTCACTTTATTTGTCTTGATTGTGGAAAGGTTGTTGATGTGCCATTGCAACAAATTGTAGAGTTCCCACAAACAGATGCAGTAAAGGGTTTCGGATTAGAGGAAACACACGTTTATCATAGAGGATATTGTTCGGATTGTTTGAAATAAAATTAACATTAAACTTAAAAAAATAATTGTTATGAAAAAGTATGAATGTACAGTTTGCGGATTCACATACGATGAAGCAATAGGTGATCCTGAAAATGGAATAGCTCCTGGAACAAAATGGGAAGACTTGCCTGAGGATTATACTTGCCCTTTATGTGGCGTTGGAAAAGAAGATTTTCAAGAAATTTAATTAGTAAATAACAAAAATGGCACTTTCGAGTGCCATTTTCTTTTTCTCTAAAACTCAACTTCAAAATCCATTCTATTTACGTCTTGTTTGTCAATGATTTTTTGTAGTTCTTTTTCTAATTTACGTTTTTCTCTTTCCTTTTTTCTTTCTTTTCTATTTTCTTTCCAACGTTTCCAGAATGGTTTTTTCTTGCTTTCTTTCTTTATTTCTTGTGTTTTGTCTTCTTTTAAACCTTTTGGTTTTTGGTTTTCTTTTACTATTGTAATGTTTTCTTCTTTTTCTTCTTTGTATGTGTTGGAAATGTCTGCTAAATCGTAAAGTTCAATAATGTCTATTAAGAGTTGTGGGTATTTTGGATTAGTTGCATAACCTGCTTGTTTTAATCCTTTTGCCCAACCTTTGTAATCGGTAATTTTTAATTTGAAAAGGTCGGCGTATCTTTTCTTTCCAACAAGGAAAAGTGAATGATCAATATAAGATTGTTCTGCATTGTCATAAACTCTAAAGCATTCGTTTGCTTTATCGTCATCTTTATACATTTTTTTACCATTCCAATCATTATGACATTTGATTCCAAAGTGATTATTTGCCTCTGTTGCTAAGCGAGAACGTCCACTACCAGATTCTAATATGCCTTGTGCAAGCGTAATGCAAGCTGGAATGCCATATTGCTTTTCTTGTTCAATAGCAATCTTTGCATAATTGTTGATGTAATCTTGTGTTGAATTGCTTTTGTTTTGAGCAAAAACAACAAAACTGCCAAAAATTAGGCATAAAAAGAGTTTTAATTTCATAGGGTTTAGAATTTTTATTTAAATTTTTTGCGAAGATACAATAAAGAAACGAAATTTAGCATTTTTACGTTATGATTTTGTGTTTTAATAAGTAAATGTTATTTTTGCAAATTGATTAAAAAAGAGAAATTATGAAGAATGAATTATATTTATACGCAACCTATTATCAAAGTATGGGCATGAATGTTTCTCCTATTGAGAAGTCTAATTATAAAAAGCCTATAATTGATAATTGGAAACGATATTTTACTATAAAACAGGAGGAAATTCAGAATTTTAATTGGGAGGATAGTGTAGGAATTGGATTGATAAGTGGATTTAATGAGTATAGAGCATTAGATATTGATGAATTATATTATTCTTATTACGATAGAAGAGGTAAAATAGATGATTTTGTTTCAAAATGTCTTGCTATTTTAGGTCTGCCTCAGGATTATGCTTGGGTGATTGATAGTGGTAGTGGCAGAGGTTTACATATTATTTTTAGAATGAACGATTTTGAATATTCTGAAGAAGTGTATTCTTATAGTGCAAGACGAAGAGATGAAAGAGAATTGTTTAAAAGAATGGAACTTCGTTGGAAAGCGTTTTTGGTTTTGCCACCTTCTCAACACAAAGAGGGAGGAAAATATCAGTTTCGTAACAATGCAATTCCTGCTTATAAGCCTTACTATGTTAATAATGATCATGTATATAATCTTTTAAACTATTTTTGTGGTGATTATCACTTTGAAGAGTGTAATTACAATGGAATGGATTTTAATCTTGTAAGAATAGCTAAGCAGGTTGCAACATCTTCTCACGAAAACTGCTACGATGAGGTTGAAGACAATCTTGCATTTATAAAAGATTGTAAATCGAAGGACGCTTTCAATACAATGGGAACGTTTTATGCCACAGGAAAAATGGTGGAGCTTAATATGAATAAGGCTATCAATTATTTCAATTTGTCAAATAATGATATGTCGCATTTTAATATAGCTTCTCTTATTTCTATTGGTGTCATTTCAGGTTCGGAAGCAGATATGATGTTTCATTTAACTTTTTGTTTAGATTTTCCACAAGATAAATTGGATTTGGTTAAAACAAATTACAAGCTAAGAACAGGGAAATACATTGAAGAATCAAGTCAATCAAAAGAAACTCAAATATTATTTTTTGATACAGAGGCAACAGGATTACCTGATGATTACGATGAACCAACTACAAATACAGCTAATTGGCCACGATTAGTGCAATTGTCTTGGATAGTAACAAATGAAAATGGTGAAAAGTTGAAAGAACAAGATTTTGTTATATATCCAGATGGTTATACAATATCTAAATCGGCAATAGATTTGCATGGAATCACTCTTGAAAAGGCTTGTGAAAAGGGACGTCCACTTAAAGAGGTTCTTTCTTTGTTTATGAATGATTTTCATTTGGCAAAATATGTTGTAGGTCATAATGTGGCTTTTGATAAGAAGATAATTGGTGCAGAGCTCATAAGAATGGGCGAAAAAGACATAATGGAAGAAAAACAATCCTTCTGTACAATGCTACTAAGTACTAATTATTGTCGTATTCCAGGTTATTATGGCTACAAATATCCTAAGTTACAAGAATTATATAAGAAATTGTTCTCTATAAACTTTGATGGAGATCATAATTCTTTGGCAGATGTGAAAGCAACTGCTAAATGTTTTTGGGAAATGAATAGAATAGGTTTGATTCCAATGGAAGAAAATCAAGTAAATTCACAACAAAAAATATTAGAATTAAATTCAGAGTTTGATTTAGAGCAATTAAATAAACCGAAAGTAGAGGAAACTTTTCAAGAGCAAATAGAAGAGCCTATTGTTGAGGAAAAAGAAGAAATTGTTGTTGAGGAAAAAGAAGAAGTAATAGAAGAAAAAGAAGAAGTAATAGAAGAAAAAATAGAAGTTGTAGAACAAGTAATAGTAGAAGAAGAGGTTCAAGAGGAAGTTCAATTACCAGAATTGCAAGAAAGTGAAAATAGAAAATTTTCGGTTAAAGGAGTGGAATTTAATATGATATTTGTAAAAGGAGGACGCTTCTTAATGAGAGATGAAGCCGAAGTTGAACTTGGAGATTATTATATTTGTGAAACAGCAGTAACACAAGCCCTATGGATAGCAGTAATGGGAAACAATCCTTCTTGGTATGAAGGTGATGAATTGCCGGTTGAAAATATTAGTTGGAATGATGCGAGTGAATTTGTAAAACGTCTTGGTGAATTAACAGGAAAACAATTTAGACTACCAACAGAATCGGAATGGGAATTTGCAGCAAAAGGCGGAATTTATTCAAAAGGTTATCAATATTCAGGTAGTAACGATTTAGATTGCGTGGCTTGGTACAAAGATAACTCATTAAGAACAACTCATGCTGTGAAAACTAAACTTCCAAACGAATTAGGACTTTATGATATGAATGGAAATGTTTATGAATGGTGCGATGATTGGGTAGATACACACTATAAAGTTCTTAGAGGTGGCTGTTGGGGAAGTACAGCAAAGGGTTGCTCGATTACATATCGTTTTGATTCGGCTCCTGGCTCAAAAGGAGGTGATGGAGGAATGAGAATTGCTATGGATTTATAGAAAAAAAGTAATAATTCCTTAAAAAAAATGTCTAATATATAGATATTAACCAATAAAAATTGAATGTTATGAAAAAATTTTTGAATTTGTTAGTTGTAGCATTTGTATTTATATCAACCTTATTAGTAACAAATGATACATTTGCAAGAAGGTATTCACGTTCTTACACAAAGAATGTAATAAACAAAACAGCTTACATAATAGACCAAGCATACGATATAGCGTTTACTTATGATTTTTGGAATGAACACTATCTTTCAAAAGCTGTTTATTATAATGATTATGCGTATGACCTTTATAGAAGAAATTGTCGTAGTGCAGCGGTTCACTATTCTTTAAAAGCAAGAGAATATGCTTTAATGGTAATAGATAATTGCGATGATTATTGGGAATTCTTCTATTTCACTTATTTCGGTTGGAGTTTTAGCTTTGGATATAACACAAATTTTGCATACGCAAGTGGATATGCTAACGGTTATTATGATGGTTATTTTGCTGCTTATTGCTCTCGTCATAATCATCATTACAATCACCCTCACGGACATAAACCTCCACACCATGGTTCGCACAATAATCATCACCCTCACAACAATGGCAATCACGGAAACATAACTCACAGTAACGGACACGTAACAGGAAGAGGCGAAACAGGAAATTTGAATCCAAATATAACAACAGGCGGTGGAGTAATAACAAGAGATAGTTATAAAAATATTAATTATGACGAATATTTCTCATCTGATGAAATAAAAGACTTAAAAGAAGGTCCAAAAGAAACAACATTGGAAAGTAATTTTAAGAAAGAACGTCCAAATGTAGTATTTGATAGCAAGGAACTTTCAAAACCAAATAATGAAGTAATGACTCGTGCTAAGGAAATTTCAAAAGAGTCAGAAAAAGAAAATAAAGGTAAAGGTCAAATTACAACTTCAAAGCAAATAGTTCCTTTCTCAACAATGAACCCTAACAAAGAAGTTAAACCTAATAAAGAGATTAAACCAAACAAAGAAGTAAAGCCTACAACAAACAAGGAAACAAAACCAGCAAACAAAGAGGTTAAACCAGCGAACAAAGATGTAAAGCCAAATAAAGAAGTTAAACCTCAAAACAAGGAAACAAAACCTACAACTAATAAAGAGGTTAAACCAGCAAACAAAGATGTAAGGCCTACAACTAATAAGGATGTAAAACCAAGCAAGGAAACCAAACCTACAAACAAAGAAATGAAGCCTTCAAATAACAAAAAGCCTAAAACAACTACGTCAAAATCAACAAAAAATACTAAGACTAATAATAAGACAACAAAGCCTTCAAAAAATACAAAGAGCACTCAATCAAATAAGGCTACAAAAAGCACTAATACAAAAGCAAAAACAGAAAAGAAACTTAGCAGATAAATGTTATGAAAAGGATTGTAACTGCATTGAGTCTTATATTCGCAATTCAAACTCTTAATGCGCAAACGCTAAAAGCGAAGATAGAAAATGTGATTGTATATCCTCAAATGGCTTTAATAGAGAAAACCGCAGAGGTGTCATTGAAAAAAGGAGATAATACTTTCTATATAAAAGACAATTCTCCAAGACTATATACAGAAGGCTTGCATTTTCAAACCAATAAAGACTTTCAAATAATCAGTTACAATCCTTTGTTACAATACAACGAAGACTACAAAGACTATGTTGCCACCTTGCCACAGTCAAAGCGTCAATACTATACTAATCTTCAAGACTCAATCCTTAATAGTGAAGAAAAAATAGCCGTAGTCAAAGAGAATATACAAATAACTCAAAGACAAATCGCTGCACTTGATAACTTCCAGCCAATTTCCAGCCCACAAACAATAGATACAGTGGCGAAAATGAAATCAGCCTTGGAGTATTATCAAACTAAGATGACGGAATTGAAAAAGAACTTACGCATTCAACAAAAGCAACTCGCTACATTAGAAAAACAACACAAAGCCTTAGAAAAACAAAAACAATTATTCCAACAAGAATATTCAGAAGAATTGCTTTCAAATACTGAAAAAAACTATACAATCAAAGTAGAAATCTATTCTAAACAAGCAATAGACAAAGCAGAATTAAAATATTCTTATCCTGTTATTGCAAGTAATTGGAACCCTGTTTACGATTTGAAAATTAACTCAAACACAAATGATAATCAAATCGCCCTTCAAGCAAATCTTTATCAACTTTCGTGTGAAGATTGGCAAGATGTGAACCTTTCTTTCAGTAATGAAAACATAGGAAACAATACTTTCTTACCTGAACTTTCGCCATACGTTGCAAATACTGCTTCAAACAGAGACGGATTCTTAAAAATGGCATCTAAAAGCGTTGGTTTAGTTAAGGAAGAAGAGGCAGAAATCATTACATCAGGCTTAGTTGGAAGAGAATTTCATTTAGATAGAAAAATAACCCTTCCTTCAACATCTCAAAAGAAAACAATCAATATACTAACCCAAGATGTTAAGATAGAATATAAATACATCATACGTCCAAAACTAACAAATAAAGCATACCTTCAAGCACTTATTCCTAATTGGCAAAGCCTTAACTTGATAGATGCACAATGTAATATTTATCATGACAACAAATATACATCTACAACTATGCTTTCTCCTTCTGAAACGCAGACTGACACCCTTGTTTTGTCGGCGGGAGTAGATGAAAAGATAGCCGTGCAAAGAAAAGTGCATAAAACAACACCTGAAAAAAATGTTTTCTCAAAAACATTAGAAACAACGGTGGAAATAGACATTGTAATCAAAAACAATAGTGAAAACATAGTAAAATTAGAAATAGAAGACCAAATTCCAATCATACATCACAATCCTGAAATCATTATTACGCCAATAGATATTCAAGGAGCAGAGTTGGATAAAGACGGAATTTTGCTTTGGAAGAAAGAATTAAAAGCAAAAGAAGAGTTAAAACTAAGAGTAAAATACCAAGCAAAATACCCAAAAGGCACAACCCTTAATTTAAATTAAAGAATTAGAAAAATTTTTCTTTGATTTTTTAAAATTTTTCTTTGATTTTTTTTATTTTTTCTTTGATTTTTTTTATTTTTTCTTTGATTTATTTTCTTTTTTCTTTGTTATATTTGACTTAATTTGTATTTTTGCTAATTATAAAGTGTAAAATACAGTTTTAATGTTAAGAAAGATAGTAATATATATATCATTTGTTTGTTTTTTTCTTTTTTCTTTTGCCCAAAATAAGTCAATTATAAGCGGAAGAGTTGTAGATGAAAATGGAAAATCCCTTGAATTAGTTAATATTGGTGTTGTTAATTTAGATAAACCAATAGGTACAACTACTGACGCTTCTGGAAAATATAGCCTTTCTTTACCTATTGATAAGGACTTAAAACTTGTTGTAAGTTTTATGGGGTATTCTACTGAGCAACTTACAATTAAGCTTAAAAAAGACGAAAAAAGACAATTGGATTTTACTCTTAAACGAAAGTCTGAAACGCTTGGTACGGTAGAAATTAAGGGAGATAATTCAAGGGTTGAAGGTGTAACAAGAATTTCTACTGATTGGGCAAAAAATGCCGTTGGTCCTACGGGTGGAGTAGAGAATCTTTTGAAAACTTTGGACGGAGTTTCTTCTAATAACGAATTAAGCTCTCAGTATTCTGTAAGAGGAGGAAATTTTGATGAGAATCTTGTTTATGTAAACGATATAGAGATATTTCGTCCTTTGCTTGTAAGAAATGCACAACAAGAAGGATTGAGTTTTGTCAATAGTGATATGGTTGGCGATATTGTTTTCTCCTCAGGAGGTTTTGATGCAAAATATGGAGATAAAATGTCTTCTGTTTTAGATATAAGATACCGTAAACCACAAGAGTTTGGTGGAAATGTTTCCTTAGGATTATTAGGAGCAAGCTTTCATTTGGAAGGATTAATAGGTAGTCGCTTTACTTATCAAATGGGTTATAGACGCAAGACTAATAAGTATCTTTTAAATTCCTTAGATACTCAGGGAGAATACAATCCTACTTTTAATGATTTTCAACTTTATTTGACATACGATTTAAATGAAAAAACAGAAATTGCCTTTTTGGGAAATATTGCTGATAATAAATATAATTTTGTTCCAGAAACAAGAGAAACATCTTTTGGTAATTTTTACGAAATGTTGAAATTGAAAGTTTATTTTGACGGACAAGAATTAGATAGGTTTTCTTCTGTATTTGGAGCTTTAATGTTTACTTATAAACCTAAGAAAGATATTGTTTTAAAGCTAATAAGTTCAGCCTTCAATACAAATGAAAAAGTAAATTATGATATACAAGGACAATATTATCTTTCGGAAACGGGCTTAGGATTTGGAGATGACGAAGGTTTGGAAAGAGGAATAGGGACTTATATTGAACATGCGAGAAATAATCTTGCTGCAAATATATACAATATTGAACATAAGGGAGTGAAGATATATGATAATGGAAATTTATCATGGGGTTTGAAATGGCAATATGAGTTGATTGACGATAGAGTTAATGAATGGAAAATGGTAGATAGCTCTGGATATAGCATTCCTTCTATTTTTGATAGCATAGGTGTATTTGATGGAGTTTTTTCACCAATGTTAAACAATGTATTTAAGTCTGATAACTTAATAATATCTACTCGTTTATCAGCTTATTTGCAAAAACAATGGATTTTTGCAAAAGATTATGGTAAATGGTATGCAAATTTAGGACTAAGAGCACAGTGGTGGGATTATAATAAGGAATTTTTGCCTTCACCTCGTGCAAGTGTGAGTTTTAAACCAAATATTAAACAAGATATTCTTTTCCGTTTTGCTTGTGGAATATATGGACAAAGTCCTTTTTACAAGGAATTGAGAGATGAAAATGGTAATCTTCATTCCGATGTATTGAGTCAAAAGAGTTTGCATTTTGTTTTTTCTTCTGATTGGAATTTTCAGATGTTAGAACGTCCATTTAAATTAATGGCATCTGCCTATTATAAATATTTATGGGATATAAATCCATATTATTTAGATAATGTGCAATTAAGATATATGGCAGAGAATAATGCAATAGGCTATGCAAGAGGAATAGATGTGCGTTTGTTTGGAGAAATGATAAAAGGCATAGATTCTTGGTTGAGTTTTTCTTTAATGAATACAGAAGAAGATATTCAAGAAGATGGAAAAGGTTATATACCTCGCCCAACAGATCAATTATATAACATAAGTATTAGTTTCCAAGACTATATTCCTAATATGCCTTTTATAAGAGCGTATCTAAGTTTTAATTATGGAAATGGTTATCCTTTTGGAGCACCAAATACTCCAAGATATATGCACACAAATCGTATGCCCGATTATTTAAGAGCTGATATTGCTTTTACATTTAGAATAAAAGATGAAAATTCTTCTTGGGCAAAAAATAATTTTCTTAGATATTTTAAGAAAATATGGGTAAATGTAGAATGTTTTAATGTTTTCTCTAATAAGAATGTTGTGTCTTATTTTTGGGTAGCTGATTATAATAATAAATACTATGGGGTGCCAAATTATTTAACTCCATTCCAATTAAATGCTAAATTAACTATTGAATTTTAAAAAAAAGAGTGAATGATGATTAACAACTTACCTCAATTATTAAATGTAGATATAGATTTAAATTGTAAAGCAGATATGCTTCATTGTTTTGATAATGAAGTTAAATTAACTTGTTTTCACGATAAGGATTCGGAGATTATTCGTTTAGAATTTCTTTTTGCAAATGCTGGAAGTGTGAATCAAAAAAAGTTTTTCGCTTCTGCGGCTACTTCAAATCTTATAACAGAGGGTTGTGGTAAGTTGTCTGCAATAGAAGTGGCAGATAAGTTAGATTATTACGCTGCATACGTAGAAAGAGTTTCCGATAGAGATTCTTCAAGTTTGGTTTTTTATTTCTTAAAGAAGTATCAACAATATCTTTTACCTCTTATAGAACAAATAATCAAACAACCAACTTACTCGGAAAGGGAATTTGAGGTTTATATTTCAAAACAAAAGCAGAATTTTGATATAAATGCTCAAAAAACTTCAATGATTGCTTATAAAGAGTTTTATAGAAGTGTATTTCCTTCACAACATCCTTTGTCATTATTTGGAGAAAGGGAGGACTTTGATAAGCTAACACCCTCTGATGTTAAAGAATTTTATAATGATTTCTATACTTCAAGTCAATGTGAGATAGTTTTGTCGGGAAATTATTCTGAGGATTTTATAAAGGAATTAGAAAAATATTTTGGAAAAGAAAGTTGGGGTAAAAAAACATCTAATCAGGATTTAATAGATTATACAATATCGATTGAAAATTCAAACAAAGTTCAACTAAAAACAATCAACAAGCCCTCAGCTGCACAAGCGAGTATAAGAATGGGTTGTGTTGGGTTGAATCATCGCAGAGAAGATTTCTTACCTTTTAGTGTTGTAGTATGTTTGCTTGGAGGTTACTTCGGATCTCGTTTAATGATGAATATAAGAGAAGATAAAGGTTATACATACGGTATATCTGCAAATCTTTTTGCTTATAAATATGCTTCCGTCTTATCAATTGCAGCAGATGTAAAAGCAGATAAGGCTCAGGAAACATTAGATGAAATAGAAAAAGAAATAATTATATTGCAAAACGATTTAGTATCAGAAAACGAATTATCGCAAGTAAAAAATTATTTAATAGGAGATTGTATAAGAAGTTTAGATGGAGTTTTTGATAAAGCAGATAAATATTCTTATTTAAAGAAAATAGAATGTCAATACGATTACTATAAAAATTTTATTAATACAATAAAAACAATAACTCCTAATCAAGTGAGAGATTTATCTCAAAAGTATCTTGATTTAAACTATTTTGCAAAAATAAAAGTAGAAAATAATGCAAACCTGATATAATATGAAAAGCGTAATCACATCATTTTTTTTAGTATTGTTATTCTCCTCGTCTTTTTTGTGGGGACAAAACTCAATTAATGTTTATTGTTCACAGGTAAATGAAGACGGCAGCACAACTTTGTATTATGAAACAGTGCAAGGTCAAGGATTTGTGGAATATGTCATTTCAGCATATTCAGATGTTGAAGAAGCATATTCAAGAGTAGGGGAGACAACCGACATCAATCAAGATTCCTATACTGATAACGTCAGGAATGCAAATTTAGAACAAATACGCTATTTAGTAACCGCCGATTTTGGAGAAGAAAGACGTCCTTTTGGATATATAAGAACTATTTATTTAACTTCAACTCTTAATAATGATAATACAGTTTCGCTTTCATGGACTTCAATGGGCTCAACAACACCGCCAGGTAGCGAAAATAAACCATATAAGATTTATAGAAAATTAAAACGCCAAGACACCGATTGGCAATTCTTGGCAGAGCAAACTCAAAGGACTTACACCGATAATATACCTCCTATTTGTTCGGATTCTATCTTGTATAAAATAGAATTAGAGAACGATAATGGTTGTGTTTCTCGTTCAAATCAAGTCCTACACGTAGTGGGAGATATGCAAATTCCTAATATGCCAGATTTGCAACGAATAAGCGTAGATGAAAACTCACAACAAATTTTCTTAGAGTGGATTCCTTCAACCTCAGATGATGTAATGGGTTATGTTGTGTGTAGTGGTGAGCCTTGTGTTACGCTTGACACGATTTGGGGAGCAACAGCAAATTCCTATACTTGTGCAAACTGCTCAGCAGAACAAATAAACTCTTTGGCAGTTATGGCCTTTGACACTTGTTTCAATACATCACTTCGTACAGATAGACATTCAAATGTAGTTCTTTCAGCTCAAAGAGAAAATTGTAGCGATAAAGTGAAACTTTCATGGAATGAATACGAAGGATTTGATGTTTTAAGATATGAAATCTATAAAAAAGAAAATAATTCTGCCTTTACTTTGGTGGGAAATACACAAGCCTTAAACTATCAAGCAACAATAGATCCAACAATTCCAAACTATGAATTTTATATTCTTGTAGTAGGAGCAAATAATATCACTTCTAAATCAAATAGAGTTGTTATGACAATATCTTCTGCACAACAACCAGAATTTGTTGAAATAAGAAAAGTTTCTGTTAAGGATAGAAATCAAGGAGTAGAATTAGAATTTTTTGTAGATGCAGACATTGTTGTTAATAAGTATCGTTTGAAAAGAGCAGAAAACGGAGGAGAGTATAAAGTGATTGCAAATATTCCATATACAGGTAATAATACAGTGCAATACACAGATAATATTTCCTTAGAGAATAATAAAAACGATTATTCCTATATATTTGAAGCACCTGATGCTTGTAATCTTGTATATACAGCTTCACGTCCAGCTACAATTATGCGATTGGAATTAACCGAAGTAGATAGAAGTACAAATTCTCTTTCTTGGAATGCTTACAATTCTTGGGATAATGGAGTAGGAGTTTATGAAATTTATCGACAACCAGAATCGGAGCCAGCACCTGTGCTTTGTGGTACATCAGGCTCTTCAACTTTTACTGATTTTATGGGAGATGTGATAACGGCGTCAGATAAAACAAATTATTATGTTAGAGCTGTTGAAGCAGGAGCAGGAAATGACGGAAAGGTTCAAACAGCCCTTTCAACAAGAGCAAGCATAAAAAGAGAAACTATAATATTTATTCCAAATGCGTTTACTCCTCGTGCAGCCGAAGGTGATAATGATATTTTTAAACCTACTTGTTATTTCGTAAAACAAGGTACTTACTCAATGAGAGTGTTTAATCGTCAAGGAGGATTGTTGTTTCAAACAAATAATCCTGAGGAAGGTTGGGACGGAACATTTAAAGGAGAGTATTGTCATCCTAATACATACGTATATATTATAGAATATGTAAATTCTGATGGGGAAAAAGTAATTAAAAAAGGTGCTTTTGCTCTTGTAGAATAAAGAAAAACACAACTGTATGAATAAAATAGAAACCATATTAACACCAGCCTTGTATCCTTTTGCTAAAATGAACGGAGGACACAATGTTGTAGTTGTAGATATTCTTCGTGCAACGACCTCAATCTGCACTGCACTTGCAAATGGCGCAAAGGCAATAATCCCCGTTCGCACAATAGAGGAAGCAAAGGCTTATAAAGAGAAAGGATACCTTGTTGCAGGAGAGAGAATAGAAGATACATTTCCATTTGCCGATTGGGGAAATTCTGCTTTGGAGTTTACAAGGCAAAGAGTTGAAGGAAATGAAATTGTACACTCTACAACAAATGGTACAGGTGCTATTTGTTTAAGTCAAAGTTCTAATCCACATCAAATTCTTGTAGGAGCATTTTGCAATCTTACTACTTTGGCAAATTATTTAGTTAAACAAAATAAAGATGTTCAAATTTTATGTAGTGGTTGGAATAATACTTTTGCCTTAGAAGACGCAATATTTGCAGGAGCCTTAGCAGAAAAAATACTACAATCAGATAATTTTGAAAATAAGAATGATTCCACTCAGTGTGTCTTAGAGTTATGGAATGCAAGCAAAGGAAATCTTCGTCAATACATGGAAAAAGCATCGCATATTCATCGTTTGAGAAAACATAATATGGATGATGTTTTTGAATACACTTTTATGTTAGATACATGTAAAGTTGTGCCACTTTTTGAACAAAATAAAATAATAAATGTTGAATAATAGCGTTTGATAAATACTAACTAAAAAAAATTAAACACTATGAAAAAATTATTATTTGCCTTGTCGGCAGTTTTGATGTTATCTTTAACATCTCAAGCCCAAGTTAAATTTGGTGCAAAAGCAGGTTTAAACCTTTCAAGATTTACAGAAAATTTTGAAACTATGAAACCAGGATTCCATGCTGGTATTTATGCTCAAGTAAAATTACACCCGATGTTCTCTATTCAACCAGAAGTATTGTATTCTATGCAAGGAGCAACAGAAGAAGAAACGAATACAACTCTTGGACAAACAATTACAGCAAAGGGTAGTGCGACTTCTCATAATGTAATAGTACCTGTAATGTTGCAATTCACACCAATAAAATCTTTAACAATAGAAGCAGGTCCTCAATTCGGTTTTAACTTAGGAATGTCTTTGTATAGTGAAGTAACAATGTCTGGACTTGTTGATGATTCTTTTGAAGACTCAGTAGATTTGGATGAAGACGATTACAAAATGTTTGATTTCGGATTAGCAGCAGGATTGAAATATAATGTAACTTCAAATATCAATGTTTACGCAAGATACGTTTTCGGATTAACTCCTGTGTTTGAATACGCAGATGACGAAACAATGAATCAAAACTTAATGTTAGGAGTAGGATTCACATTCTAAGAAAAATAATTTTTTTAAAAAAAGCTCTCAATTACAAACAATTGAGGGCTTTTTTATTGTTTTAGGAAATATTCTATTGACGAAAAATGAAAAAAATATTAATTTTCGTCAATAACTTTGTATCTTTGCAAAAATACTATTTCTATGATAGCAAGAAAAATATATCTTAATCAATTGATTAGTTTATGTAATCAAAATATTATAAAAGTTATAACAGGTATTCGTAGATGTGGAAAATCAACGCTTTTATCAGAATTTAAAGATTATTTAAAAACAAAAGGCGTTGAAGAAGATAATATTCTATTACTAAATTTTGAAGAAAGGGAATATAGTGATTTTGAACGTTGGGAAGATGTTTATGATTATATATTAGATAAGCTTTCGGTTAAGGGAATGAAATATGTATTTTTAGATGAGGTACAAAGAATTGTATGTTTTGAAAAACTTGTAGATGCACTTTTTGTTAAAAAGGATATTGATTTATATATTACAGGCTCTAATGCTTTTCTCTTGTCAAGCGAGTTAGGGACACTTCTTTCGGGACGTTATATTGCAATAAACTTACATCCTTTTTCTTTTTCTGAATATGTGTCTGCATTTGAGAATAATGCAAATACAGATAGATTGTTTAGACAATATATGAACGCATCTTGTTTTCCAGAGGCTGTTAATCTTTCTATTTCATCTCCAAATATGGTAAATACTTATTTAAAATCACTTTACGATACAGTAGTTGTAAAAGATATTGTGAAAAGGAATAATCTTAGAAAGTTTGATACGTTACAAAATATTCTTAATTTTCTTTTTGATAATATAGGTAATGTTGTATCTCCTAATAATATAACAGATGTTTTACGCAAAACTACGGGAGAAAGTATTTCTCATAATACGGTACTTAAATATTTGCGTTATTTTACAGAATCATATTTGGTTTATCCTGTAAGATTATATAATATAAAAGGTAAGCGTCTATTAGAGAGTAATTACAAATATTATATTGTAGATTTAGGATTGAAAAATATTTTAAATACAAATTCGGCTTTATCTGATTTGGGGCATAAATTAGAAAATATAGTTTACTTTGAATTGCTTAGACGAGGAGGAGATGTATATGCAGGAAAATCGGGAAAAGGAGAAGTGGATTTTGTAGTGCAAAAACATGATGGAAATAGAGAGTATTATCAGGTTGCATATACTGTTAATGACGAAAAAACTCTAAAAAGAGAATTGTCCTCATTAGAAAAAATTAAAGATTCGTACCCAAAATATCTACTTACTACTGATTTTGATAATGTAAACTATAATGGAATACAAAAAATAAATATTTTGGATTGGCTTCTAACTTAATATCTTGTTTTGTCTTCTTTTGATTTCCACTTTTCAAAAGGCTTTTCAGCCAAGCAGTGTTCTACTTTTTCTATCGGAAGGCTACGGTCTTCTTCTTTAAGTGGTATTTCATCGTAAATATGTTGGTCGTCAAATCCTGCAAGTGCAGCATCTTTTCTTGTTGCGGCATAATAAATGTGTTTAATCCTTGCCCAATAGATTGCAGATAAACACATAGGACAAGGTTCGCAAGAAGAATAAATCACACACTGACTTAATTCAAATGTATTTAAAACCTTACACGCTTCTCTTATGCAATTAACCTCCGCATGAGCCGTAGGGTCATTGTCAAGCGTTACGCTATTTCCACAACTTGCGATAATCTTTCCATCTTTTACAATAACTGCTCCAAAAGGTCCTCCACCTCTCTCAATATTTTCAACAGCCTTTTCAATAGCTTTTTCTAAAAAGAAATTATGTTCCATTTTTCTAAGAGTTTTTCATAGTAGAAACGTTTTTTTGTTATTTTTCTTATCTTTGCACCTTTAAAAACGTAAAAAACTATGAAGAAAGCATTAACATTATTGTGTGCAGTAGGTTTCTTTTTCACACTTTCTGCACAAAAAGTAGTAGAGAATTATTCTCTATTCTCAAAAGCCCAAATTCAAATGCCGTTTATGATAGACAGTGTTGACAACAACGGAAAATCATTCAATCTTTTGACAGATTTCAAAACACTTTCGGCAGATAAAAGCAAAGCAGTAAAAACCTCAGTTGATGAAAACGGATACCTTATCTTTGATAAAGGCGACAAAGACTATGTTGTATCGCTTGGTTTTAAAATGAAAAGTAATAAAAGACAAGAAGTAGCATTTAAAGTTATAACAAACACTGCTTTTAAGGCAGATTTTGCACAAACAAGCAAAGAAAAAGACTCACAAGACTTAGATACAATAAACGTTTTGGCTACTTACAATCAAGGAATTTATGATATAACTTTAAATCTTTTGGTAAAAGAAAACTCTAAACTTAAAATAGAAACCGAAAACGATGTAGAATTTGGAGATTTCACAATGAAACAAGGTTTAGACTTAGAAACAATGTTACAAGGTCAAACAATGTATGAAGTAAGCCTTTCTCCAAACGGAAATTTCTATGTATTGAAAAGTCGCAACACCGACAATAAAGGAAAAAATCATTGGTATTGGGAACTTTACAATAAGAATCACAATTTAATATTTACCTCTAAAAACAATCACTCAATAGAATGGTTACCAAAAAGTGAATTATTATACTACACAGAAAAGATAAATGGCGACAATTCTTTGGTTGTGATGAATCCACAAGACCTTTCTACAAACGTTATAGCAAGAAATATACCAAGCGGTAGCATTTATTTTTTAGATAACGAACAAGCCTTCATTATAACAGTTGCCGACAAATTTGAAGGAAAGAAAAAAGATGTAGAATTATTACAATCACCAGAAGATCGTTCCGATGCAAATTGGAGAAATCGTACAAACCTTTGGCTATATCGCCTTGGAAATTCCTCACTTCAAAGACTTACTTTCTCGAATCATAGCGTTTATTTATGCGATGTAAATTCTACATCAGACAAAATTCTCTTTGCCGTTTCATACGAACGATATACAGAACGTCCTTTTGGATACAAGAAATTCTATGAAATGAACCTTAACACAATGCAAACAGAACTTATTTGCGAAGATAAATTTGCATTTGGCGTAGAATACGTTGATGATGACAACCTATTGTTTACAACCTCTGCCGAAGGATTTAACTCAGTAGCAGCAAAAATTGGAAAGAAACAAATAGCAAATATGTATCACAATACATTAGTTTTAATGAACAAAAAAGACAAAAGCCTAAAACCAATCCTAAAAGACTTTAACCCATCTTTAAATTCATACGAAATAATAGGAGATAAACTCTATATGACAACAACCGACAAAGACTCTGTCAATGTTTACACCTTTAATCTAAAAACAAATGAAATCGTAAAATTAGACCTATCTTGCGATATGGTTTCTTCTTTCACGATAAACAATCAAGGAACAAAAGCAATGTATATAGGCGAAAACTACAACAAACCACAACGCTTATTCTCTTACGATTTCACAACATCAAAACAAATACTTTTCCCAAGAGAAGAAGAATATGCACAAATGGAAATAGGTCAAATGTATGATTGGGACTTCGATTACAAAAAAACAACAATAGAAGGAAGATACTATTTACCAGCAGACTTTGACTCAACAAAGAAATACCCAATGATTGTTTACTATTACGGAGGAACAACACCAACCGAAAGAGCATTCTCTTGGCGTTACACACCATATCTTTATACAGCAAGAGGATATGTGGTTTATGTATTAAATCCATCAGGAACAATAGGCTACGGACAAGAATTTGCAGCACGCCACGTAAACGCTTGGGGAGAAAGAACAGCCGATGAAATCATAGAAGGAGTAAAACAATTCTGCAAAACACACACCTTTGTAGATGCTACAAAGATTGGTTGCATGGGAGCAAGCTATGGAGGATTTATGACACAATACCTACTAACAAGAACCGACATATTCACTTGTGGAATCTCTCACGCAGGAATTTCAAACATAACATCATATTGGGGAGAAGGCTATTGGGGATACTCTTACTCAACAGCAGCTTCAGCACACTCATATCCATGGAACAATCCAGAACTTTACACAAAACAATCACCACTCTTTGCAGCCGATAAGATTAACGCAGCACTATTATTACTTCACGGCTCGTCTGATACAAACGTTCCAATCGGAGAAAGCATACAAATGTATAACGCCTTGAAACTTCTTGGAAAAGACGTAGCCTTCATAAGCGTAAAAGGAGAAGACCACGGAATAGTAGATTACGAAAAACGCCTACAATGGAATAACTCAATCTACGCATGGTTTGACAAATACCTAAAAGGCGATGATTCAATGTGGGAAAGCCTTTATCCAACAAACAATTTGAACGATTAAACCACTATGAGAGAAAAATTATTAAAATATTTTCCAGACCTTAGCCAACAACAATTAGACCAATACGAATTGTTGGCTAAGGAATTCCTTTCTTGGAACGAAAAAATCAACCTTATTTCAAGAAAAGACACCGAAAACCTCTTTGAACATCATATCCTTCACTCACTTGCAATAGCAAAAGTATGCAAATTCAAACCACAATGCGAAGTAATGGATATAGGAACAGGAGGAGGATTTCCAGGATTGCCACTTGCAATAATGTTTCCCGAAACAAAATTCTACTTAGTAGATAGCATAGGCAAGAAAATTAAAGTAGTACAAGCCCTTGCAGAAGCCTTAGGACTAAAAAACGTTAAAGCAGAACAAATAAGAGCCGAAAACGTAAACCAACAATTTGACTTCATAGTATCAAGAGCCGTAACCTATTTGCCCGACTTTATGCAATGGACAAAAGGCAAGATTTCAAAAATACAATACCACGACCTTGCCAACGGAGTCCTATACCTAAAAGGCGGAGACCTAACAGAAGAACTCTCAACAATCAAAAACAAAATCAAAATCTACGACATAGACAATTACTTTGAAGAAGAATTCTTTCAAACCAAAAAAGTAATCCACGTAAAATGCGTAAAATAAAAGAAAAAGCAGAAGCCTAAAAAACTTCTGC
>CALDHX010000050.1 GCA_937901525.1 uncultured Bacteroidales bacterium | reverse complement strand
TTTTTTTTCTTTAAATCTTACCCCAATATTTTCTTAAAAACCATTCTGTTGAGAAACATAGAATAATTATAAGCCAATACCAAAATGAACTGATTAGTTTGTGGTTTGTTGTGATTTGATGAATAATTGGTTTTGCGTCTTCTTGGTTTTTGATAATCTTTTCTAAGTTTTGCATTTGTGAAGGGTAGAGTAGTTGTCCGTTTGTTTTGATAGATAGGGTGTAAAGTAGGTCGTGTTTTGCTACAAGGTCGATTGATTCTAATTCGTTTGCGGAAATTATAAAGCTTCCTTTGTCTGTGTAGTTTATTCCGCCAAAATTGGTTGTTGCTATAAAGGTGTATTTTCCTGGTTTGAGTTCTGCGATTTCTAATGCGTAGGCATTGGAGGTTTTTGAAAAAATATAATCGTATGTATCACCATTTTCATTCTTTAAGTTTATCTTTACGTCTGATGTATTAACGAGTTGATATGCTTGATTGTAGAGTTCTGCTTCTAATCTTATGTTGTGGGTTTGATTGTAAAGGTTTTCGTGCTTGATTTTGAATGTGCTTTTGTCTTTATCGCTTACAAGGTATTGAATAGTCTTTGCTATGAGTTCGTCAACTTGCTTTGTGGTGTTGTTGTGTAAATAATTTCTTAAACGCCATTTCCAAATATCTTCTCCACATATAATTGCTGATTTGTTATCTGCGTTGTTGTTGAATGTGATTAAAGGATAATTAGTTTTTAATGAGTTGTGTGTTTGGTAAAACAAGGTTTGTAAGCTTGTTGATAGGTCGTATTTTGCAAGAGGTGAGGAAAGGGGAGGGAGTTGTGAGAGTATGTCAAGTGATTCTTCGCTAAGAGAAAATAAAGAAAAGCTATTGTTGAAACGTGCTAAGGATTGTGTTTGTGATGTTTTGTTGTAAACGTTGATTTTTAAGCCATTGTTTAGATTATTGAATAGATTAAAATTAGTTCTCTTTCCTATGATGTAGAGAATTGGTATAGATTTTTGTTGAAGTTGTTTAAGGGCTTCAAAAGATTCGTTGTTGTTTGGTAATTGATGTGCTATTATTAAATTAACTTCGTTTTGTTTTTGTAAATCCTTTATGTCGGTTAGGTTTATTAGGTTGTAATTTTTGTTTTTGTTGATACTTTGTTTTATTGCTGAAATATCTGGGTGAGGACCTGCGGAAAGAAAGACAATGTTTTTACGTGAGTCTAAAATTTTTACAAAAAAATCTCTTTTATTGTTTTCTTTATTGACTTCGCCTTCAAGTGTTGAAATGTTTATTGTAAAGGATTGTATTCCTGCTTCAAGGCATGAGAATGTTGTTGGTATGTCTATTGAGAAATCTTCTTGGTCTATTGTGATTTCTTTGTTGAAAATGTTTTTCCCTTTATGTGTTAGATTTATTTTTACTTTTTCATTTTTTGCTTTTTTAGCTTTTATGCTTATTTCTAATGGGCAAATATCTTCTATATATGAGATTTCGTTGAATCTAATAGAGGAAATGCTTACGTCTTTTCTTTTGTTTGTGTCTCCAAGTGCGATTGTGTAGATTGGACAAGGTGTTTTGTCAAGTAGATTTAAAGGGTTTTTTCCGAAATTATTTATTCCGTCAGAGGCTATTATGATTGCAGAAAGATTTTGGTTGAAGTATTCGTTTTGAATATTTGTTAATAGATCTGCAATGTTGGTATAGTGGTCGTTAAAGTCAAATGTGTTTGTTTCTTTTGTTTGACTTCCAAAGGAGTAGAGTTTTGTATTGAAGTTTTTGTTTAAAGATTTTGCTAAGGAATGCAGAGCGTTAAGGTATTCATTTTTGTAATAAGAAGAGTCTTTTGTTTTTGTAATTGAAGAAGAGTTGTCTTGTGCGATAACTATTATGGGTTTTTCTTCTTGGTTTGTTTTTTTTGTGAATGTAGGGCTGAGTAGTAGAAATAATAGTAGAGTGATTGCAATGCTTCTTAAAGTAAAGAGTGTGATTGTTTGTTTTTTTGAAAAATATTTTTGTTTATAAAAATATATAAACCATGAAATTGCAGTTGCAAAAATAAGTATTGGAATTATCCAAAATAAAGAATATTCTGTGAACATATTATTATGCTATTCCTCTTTCTTTTTTTATTTTTTCGTAAGCGTTGTTTATTTCTTGGAATTTTTCTTTTGCAGCTTGTTGTGCTTGTTCTCCTAAACTTGCTACTTTATCTGGGTGATATTTTATGCACATTCTTTTGTATGCTTTTTTGACTTCTTCGTCTGAGGCTTCTTTTGTGATTTGTAAAATGATGTAAGCAGAATCTGTTTGTTCAAAATACATTGCTTCAATCGTTTTATAGTCAGCAACAGAAAGCCCAATTAAATTGGCAATTCTTGTAATTAAATCTCTTTCTATGCCACTGCATAATCCGTCTGCACATGCTATTCCAAAAAGATAATGAATTAGTTGAAGTTTTGATGAATAAGGTATTGACAGTCTTATCTTTTCACAAGATTGATAAAGGTCTATATCTTTATCTAATAGTTGACGAAGAATGTCTAATTTGTTTCTTGCACTGTCTTCTCCAAAATTTTGAACAAGGAATCGTTTCACAAAAGAAAGTTCTGATTTCATTATTTTTCCATCAGCTTTCATTACTGCGGCTGATAGAATGAGAAGTGCCATTGTGAAATCTCCCTTTTCTTCTCCTTGCTTGTATTCTTTTTTTACTAATTTTTCAAGTAGCGAACCAACACCATATCCGATAATGCTACCAAATATTCCGCCAGTTACAAAACCGAAGATTCCTCCAATCCATTTTATAATACCCATAGTGTTTTTATCGTTATAAATTCGTGCAAAGATACAAATTAACTATTAAAAAGTCTTATCTTTGCAAATTAAAAATAGTTTTTTTTGATATGAATGAAATTGTTTTATCTTATTTCGTACTCTTTTTTGCTTGTATTGCGAGCGGTTGTTTTGTGTTTAGTTTGAAAAAACATGAGAGGTTTTTGTCTTATATAGGGGTTTTTGGTGGGGCTTTTTTGCTTGCAGTTTGTTTTGTGCATTTGCTTCCTGAAGCTCTTACTTTGCAAGGTGAAACTCATAGTTGTGCACATCATTCTCATCATCATTCACATTCACATTCTTTTTTGAGTGTTGGAGTATTTGTGTTGATTGGGTTTATTTTGCAATTGGTTTTAGAGTTGCTTTCAAATGGTGCGGAACATGGTCATTTGCATGATGAAAAACATCATTCTGATAAAACTTCTATTCTTCCTGCTTTAATGATGCTTTTAGGCGTTTCTATTCATGCGTTTTTAGAAGGATTTGCTCTTGTTGTTAATGGAGTGGTTAATTATTCTTTGTTGATAGGTGTTGTTTTGCATAATATTCCTATTGCAATGCTTGTGGTGAATGCTTTTATGCATGGAGGTTGTTCTAAATTAAGGTCTTTTGCTTATTTGTCTGTTTTTGCAATAATGGGCGTTTTAGGTTCTATGTTTAGTATTTATTTTGAGTTTTTACATGATTCAATGGGTTATGTAATAGGTTTTGTAGTTGGTATTTTATTGCATGTGTCTATTAGTACATTATTTGATTCTAAGGAAAGTCATAAATATAATTTTTTGAGGTTTGTGGTGGTGATAATAGCGTTTTTGTTAGCTGTTTTATTGTCGCATTGATTTATTGTAAGAAATTTTGAAGATGAAATTATCAATTGTAATAGTAAATTATAACGTAGAATATTTTTTAGAGCATTGTTTGTATTCTGTTCAAAAGGCTATAAAAAATATTGATGCAGAGGTATTGATTGTAGATAATAACTCGGTTGATGGTTCTGTGAAAATGCTTAAAGAAAAGTTTGCAGAATTTTTATTGATTGAAAATAAAGAAAATGTAGGCTTTGCAAAAGCAAATAATCAAGCAATGAGAATTGCAAAAGGTGAGTATATTCTTTTGTTGAATCCTGATACTGTTGTGGAGGAAGATACTTTTGAAAAATGTATTGCTTTTATGGATTCTCATAAGGATTGTGGTGGACTTGGAATAAAGATGATTGACGGGCAGGGAAATATACTTAAAGAGAGTAAGCGTGGATTTCCTACTCCTTGGGCAAGTTTTTGCAAGATGAGTGGTTTGACTTCTTTGTTTCCTACTTCAAAGAAATATGCTCAATATTACATGGGACATCTTTCATACGAAGAAACAAATCAGGTAGATATTCTTGCAGGGGCATATATGATGATGAGAAAGGAGTGTTTGGATAAGGTGGGGTTGCTTGATGAGGATTATTTTATGTATGGAGAGGATATTGATTTGTCTTATAGAATAACGCTTGGAGGATATAAGAATTATTATTATCCGGAAGCAACAATAATACATTATAAGGGTGAATCGACAAAGAAATCAAGCCTTAATTATGTTTATACCTTCTATAATGCAATGGCAATCTTTGCTAAGAAACATTTAGATGCTAAACAAAATAAGTTATATAGTTTTATAATTAAGTTGGCTATTTGGATTAAGGCGTTTTTTGGCTTCTTTTCAAGAATATTCAAAACTTTTGCTTTACCTTTCTTTGATTTTATACTTATTTATCTTGGATTTTATTTTTTAGAAAAGGCTTGGGCAATTTATTATTGGGGTTGGGAAGATTATTATCCTGCACACTATATGTTGTTTGCTGTTCCTTGTTATATTCTTATTCTTTTGACATCGGTTTATGTAGCGGGGGGGTATTCAAAGAAGATAAGAATACCAAAAATTATTTCAGGAATTTTCTCGGGTATGCTTGTGCTTTTGGTTTTCTATTCTTTATTGCCATCAGAATTAAGATATTCAAGGGCATTGGTTGTAATGGGGTCGGTAATGAGTTTAGGTGTGTTGTTGATTGTTAGACTTGCTATTAAATTTTTACGTTCAGGTAAATTATCTTTTGAAAATGAAGATTTTTTACGATGTGCTATCATTGCAGATGAACAAGAGGCAGAAAGAATAGCGAATTTAATACATTCTACAAGTTTAAATCCAGAGTTTATTGCACTTGTTAGTGTGGGGGAGAAGCCAAGTAAAGAAAGTTTTGTTGGAAATATTTCTCAAATTGATGATATTATCAGAATTTATTCTATAACGGAAGTGATATTTTCGGCAAAGAGTTTGAGTCAATCAAGTATAAATAGTTTGATGAATCGTTTGGCTAAAACGAATGTTAAGTTTACAATAGCACCTCCAACTGCTGATTTTATAATTGGTAGTAATACAATTAATTCTCCAACTGATCTTTATGTGGTTACTTTGAATAGTATTACAAACGAGGATAATAAGAGAAAGAAACGAATATTTGATTTTGTTTCATCTTTAATCTTCTTAGCCTTTGGTGTTATTTTTATGTGGTTTGTGAAAAAACCTTTTGGATTTATTAAAAACAATGTTTTAGTATTATTGAATTTTAGAACTTGGATAGGTTATGGAAATAAAAAAGATGAAAAAGCTAAAGGTTTACCAAATCTAAAAAAATCTATTCTTTCACCATTAGATGCTTTGAAAAATGAAAAATTACACGAATCGGATAAACAAAAATTAAAACTATTATACGCAAGAAATTATAGTGTATATAATGATATGAACATATTGTGTAAATGTTTTAGAGATTTAGGGCAAAGTTGAAAATAAAGAAAAATAATTAAAAAGTTTGTTGAAATCAAAATATTTTTTATCTTTGCACCGAAATAAAACCGATTTAATAACAAAATAGAACGCTTATAGATAAGATTATTACTTTTTTTAAATTAGAAAACAAAATTAAATTAAGATTGTTAAAGATTATTGATGCCCTTTGTAGGGTATGGTTTATAATAAAAAAAAGTTTTGTCTTATGAATAAAGTAGAAAGTAGAAGCGACTATGAGTTAGTGCAAGCTTATATCAACGGAGAAAGAGAAGTGTTTGATACGCTTGTTGCAAGACATCAGCAAAAACTTTATAATTATATATATTCTGTTGTAAAAGATAGAGATGCCTCTGATGACATCTTTCAAGAGACTTTCATAAAAGTGATTAATGTTTTGAGAAGTGGAACTTACAGAGAAGAGGGTAAGTTTGTTCAATGGATTATGCGAATTGCTCATAATCTTACAATAGATTATTTTAGAAAAGAACAAAAAATGAAATACGTTAGATCTAATGACGAGGTTAATGTATTTGATGTAATAGGTAATTTTGAAGATTCCATTGAAACAGTTATAATCAAAAAACAAATTAATAAAGATATAAGAAGTCTTATAAAACAGTTGCCAGAAGAACAACGTAGAGTACTTATTATGCGTCATTATGCTGATATGTCTTTTAAAGAAATAGCAGAGAAAACAGGTGTTAGTATAAACACAGCATTAGGAAGAATGCGATATGCTTTGCTAAACATGAGAAGATTAGCAGAAGAAAAATCGCTTGTATTAACAATGTAAAATTTTTCTTTGAGAACAATATCATACGATTTTCTTTCGTTAAGAAGAAAAATTGTTTAACAAAAAGAAAATCGTATGATAGATAATTACAACTTTTATGAACAAATAAAAAGTTGGGAAGAGGATTTAGAATATCAAGAAAAAGCGTTTTTAAGAGAGAATTGTGCAACAGTATTCCCAACACAACAAATAATAAATAAAATAATTTCTTATTCAAGAGCACAATCAGTATATAGCGAAACTTTAAATGAAAACATCAAGGTCTGGCTTAACTAATAAAATTCTAATAGCTGGTCCTTGTTCGGCAGAAAGTTTTGAACAATTAGACGCAGTAGCAGAAGGAATATCAAGTTTAAGCCCCAATTATTTTAGAGCAGGAGTTTGGAAACCAAGAACAAGACCATCAGAATTTGAAGGGGTTGGAACTTTGGCTTTAGATTGGTTATCCCAAATAAAGAAAAAGCATTCGTTAAAGGTTTGTACGGAGGTTGCAAATCCTAATCACGTAGAACAATGTTTAAAATATGGTATTGATGCCTTATGGATAGGGGCAAGAACAACAACAAATCCTTTTTCCATGCAAGATATTGCTGAATCTTTAAAAGGAGAACAAATACCTATTTTTGTAAAAAATCCATTAAATCCAGATTTGAAACTATGGATAGGGGCAATAGAAAGATTACATCAAGCAGGAATTGAAAATGTTTATGCAATACATAGAGGATTCTCTTTAACAGATAATGGTTGTTATAGACAGACACCTCTATGGCAAATACCAATAGAATTAAAAAGAATATTTCCTTCGTTAAATATAATTTGCGATCCAAGTCATATAGCAGGAAAAAGCGAATTTGTAGAATCTCTATCTCAAACTGCTATGAATATAGGCTTAGATGGTTTAATGATAGAGGTACATCATAATCCACAAATAGCAAAAACCGATGCAAAACAACAATTGTCAATACATCAATTCAAAAGTCTATTAAACAATTTGATTATTTCAAAGACAGAAGAAAATGTTTTACCTGAAAAAATAAATATTTTACGAAAAGAAATTGATAATATCGATAATAAGTTAATAGAACTTCTTTCAGAAAGAATAAATGTGTCAACAAAAATAGCACAAATTAAAAAAGAATCAAATATTTCTGTATTACAAGTAAATAGATGGAAGAAATTATTATCGGATAGAATAGAGTATTCAAACACAAAAGGTATTTCAGAAGAATTTATCAAAGAAATATTTGAACTAATACATGAAGAATCAGTAAGGGTTCAAGATGAAATCATCAAAAAAACAAAAAAAAATAGATAAAATCCTTGTTGAAAACAAAAAAATATGTATTTTTGCAACTGATGAAAGAAATTATTAACTAAATAAATAAGAAAGAACATGAAATTAAGAAGATTATTTTTAGGCATAGCTGTCGTTACAATGATGGCTGCTTGCGGTGGAAAAACAACAGAAACAGCAACAGAAACAGCTGTAGAAGCTACTCCTGCAACAGAAGCAGTTGAAGAAACACCTGCTGCACCTGCTGAAGAAGTTACAACACCTGCTGCACCTGCACAAGAAACAAAAAAAGCTGATCCTTGTGAAGCAAAAGTAAAAGCTTTTGAACAATTCGTAGATGAATTCAAAGCAGCTCAAAAGAACAAAGCTAACGGTGCAAAAGAATTAAAAGCATTTGCTGATATGTTGAAACAAGCTCCTGAACAAGAAGCAGCAGTTAAAGAATGCGTTGAAAATGCAGATTTCAAAACAAGAATCCAAAACGCAATCATGATGTGTAAACAAATCAGAAGTCAAAAATAATAACTAAATAAAGTTATAGGAAAAGGTTCGGTATTTTTTATCGAACCTTTTTTTTAAATTAATGTATTACTATGAAGAAAATAATTTTTTTATTTGCAATAATATTTACACTTTCATTGTCAGCACAAACACAAAGACAAACAATGCAATGGCAAGATGTCGAACGTACATACAAAGTACTGACACCAGCAAATTATAACCAAGAAGAAAGCCTGCCAATGTTAGTATTCTTGCACGGATTAAGAGATAATATAGATAATAACAATGAAATTTATCAAAGAATTGCAGATGAATTTCATTGGATAGTTCTTTTACCGCAAGCCTTAGAAGCCTCAGTAAATTTAATGGGTACAATTATAGATTTAGGAGCGATGTGGAATGCAGAATTAACGGTTTCACTTGGACCATTGACCGTTTCTCCTAATAGTAATGTTGATGATGCAGGATTTATTATGGCTTTAACCGATACTATAATATCAAAATATAATATAGAAACAGAAAATATTTTCATGAGTGGTTTTTCTATGGGGGGATTTATGACACATAGAATGGCAACAGAGTACTATGAAAAATTTAAAGCCTTTGCACCATCAAGTGGAATGATGCCAAAAAGTTTAGAAAATGTAATAGTACCACAGCCAGTAAAGATATTACATATTCATGGCACATCAGATAGTGTAGTATCCTATGATGGAACAACGTCAGTAGTAGAAGGAATGCCAAATCTTTCAGTTGGACTAAGTGTTGAACAAACAATAAACTTCTGGACAAATACTAATGGTGTGAATAATCCACCTATAATAGATTCTTTGGAAGATAGAAAAGACGATGGATTAAGATTCATACGCTATTCTTATTTAGGAGAGGACCCAGGTAGAGAAGTGCGATTTCTAAAAATAGAAGGCGGAGATCATATCCCATACGTAGATGCAAATATCTATGACGTAGACTGTTTAGCAGAGATTTACGATTTCTTTACAAGTAGTCGTACAGGAGTAAGCTTAGAAGAAATAGAAATAAATCCGATGAAACTATTTCCAAACCCTACATCAAATCAAGTTCAACTTATTGCAGACCACAATATGATAATAAGCATATTGAATATGTCAGGAATAACATTAATAAACAAAGAAATCAAAAAAGGTGCGAATACAATAGACGTATCACACCTAAAACCTGGTTGTTATATTTTAAAAAATAACTTTGGAAAGCAAAGAAAATTAATAATAAAATAAAGGCATTATAACATAGCGCTTAAATTTTCTACAAGGTTATCAGAACCTTCAAAAATTTGAGCAATATGAGTTGCCACCATATAAGCAGGGGTTGTGAATAGTTTATGATTTTCATCTATCGCAACCTCTGTTGCATTACAAACCTTATGCTTACAGCCCAAAGCTACTGCATCTTTTGCAGCCTGACACTCACCTCCAAGAGTAATAGTAGGATTTTTATCACCTAAAACCTTAGCTAAAATCATAGGAGCAATACATAAAGCCCCAATAGGTTTGTTAGCAGAGAAAGTATCTAAGATAGCTCTTTCCACCTCTTTATTTACACTCATTTTATCACCCTTAAAAGCATAATCACTCAAATTTTGAGCAGCACCCATACCACCTGGAAGAATTAAAGCATCAAAATCCTCAGATTTATACTGACATAAAGGAATTATATTCCCTCTACAAAGACGAGAAGCCTCAATAACTAAATTACGACTTTCGCCACTTGGCTTACCTTCTATGTGATTAAAAACAACAAACTCTCCCTCAGGAGCAAAACATTGATATTGCATACCTCTTTTATCAATTGCTAAAAGCACAGACAAAGTTTCATGAGTTTCGCTGCCGTCTCTGTTACCGCAACCTGCTAAAATTACTGCTATTTTTTTCATATTATCTTGATTTAAGTATTCTTTGTTCAATAGAAGTAGTAGAATAACCCTCTAAATACTCAATTGTTTTTACACTTCCACCACGAGAAGTAACAATATCATAACCTACAATGTCTTCAATCTTATAATCAGCCCCTTTAACTAAAACATCAGGCTGAATTTTTTTGATTAACTCATAAGGAGTATCTTCATTAAATAGAATTACCGCATCAACAAACTCTAATGCAGCCAAGATATGCAAACGAGAGTTTTCATCTTGCAACGGTCTATACACACCCTTTAAGCGTCTTACCGAATCATCAGTATTTACTCCAATAATCAGTTTATCACCTAAGTCTTTTGCTTTTGCAAGATAGTCAATATGTCCTAAATGCAATAAATCAAAGCAACCATTAGTGAAAACAATTTTTTGATTCTTTTCTCTCCATTCATTTATCAAGATATTAAGATTATCCTCACTTAATATCTTGCTTTTTATATGGTCAAAATATTTCATTTTTCAACTTTTTTTATTTTTTCTTTTTAGTGGAAAAGTAAACAAATGCTATAAGTCCAAAGATTATTGTGCCAACTTGTGAGCTTAGCCAATTTAACCAACCACAAACATAGGCTATTGGTCTTGATATTGTGTAGGTTTCTAAGACTTCTGCAAAAATTGCAGGTTGCAGACCTATACCTCCTGGTGTTATCATAGGGCCAAAGGCTCCTAAAACTGTCGTAACTAAGGCTTGAAGCAAGGAAAGTATTTGTGTTTCTTTTAAACATTGAAAGCAAGTAAATGTTCCAACTATCCATAATGCCCAAATCAATAACGAATATACAATAAAAAGTAAAGGTTTTTTTAGTTTGAAAATGCTTTTTATGCCATCTAAAAATCCTGTAAGTAAATTCTTTATTTTATTGTAATACTTATTGTTAATAATCTTTCTTTTGAAAGCAAAGAACAATGCAATAACTACTGCCAAGCATAGGAAACCTATTATAGCTAATTGAAAAAGATTACTAAGGTTAAGATTAAAGTTATTTTCTATGTAGCTTAAAAGTAAGTCTTGTTGAATAATAAGAGTGAAAAGCAAGAGTAAGGCGAAAAGAACCATATCTATCACTCTTTCTGTTATGATTGTACCAAGTGATTTCTCAATTGGAATATCATTACTTTTCTTTAACATTGTGCAACGTACAACTTCTCCAAGTCTTGGAATAGCTAAATTTGTTAAATAGCCACTCATAACTGCAAAAAAACTATTTGTACGAGATACTTTGTAGCCAAAAGTTTCACTCATTAGTCTCCAACGTAATGCTCTTACGTAATGAGAAGTCAAACTTATAATTGAGGCAAGTATAAACCAAAAATAATTAGTTTGTTCTAATGATTTCCAAATTTGAGTTCGTTCTTCATTGCCGAGTTTTTCCCAAAACCACCAAATAAAAGCAATACCTAACGCAATAAAGAAAAGAGTTTGAATTATATTCTTTATTTTATTTTTCAAGACTCTAAACTACTTTATTATTTTGTGGGAATATTACTGTTGGTTTCCAATTCTTTGCTTCTTCAAAGTCCATAGTTGCGTATGACACAATGATTACTAAATCTCCTTTTTGAACCAAGCGTGCTGCTGCTCCATTAAGACAAAGTGTACCTGAGCCTCTTTCTCCTTTTATAACATAGGTTTCAAAACGTTCACCATTGTTTATGTTATAAATATGCACTCTTTCGTTTTCAATAATGTTAGCGGCATCCATTAAGTCTTCGTCAATAGTGATTGAACCAATGTAATTCAAGTCTGCCTGTGTAACTATCGCTCTATGTATTTTTGATTTTACAACTTCTATTTGCATTGTTTTTTTGTTTTTTTAGGCCTGCAAAGTTATGAATTTATATTGAAAAATTTATTCTTTGTTTTATTATTTTTTTTCTTTACTTTTTTTATTTTTTTCTTTGAAATAATTTTCAAACTCTTAGATTTATTTTTCAAGAAAAATGATAAGGAAATATTTATAAACAACGTAGGTATTGATTGCATTGAAAATCAATCCCCAAATAAAGGTAGGTATTTTAGTTACTTTGGCAAGTATTGAGCAATCTCCACTTTGTTTTGCTTTAAAAAATGATAGATAAAGAATTGTCAAACAAGATTTTGTATTTTCTATTAAAATGATTGTAGAATAAACAAATAATATTAGTTTTTCTATTGTAATAGGAGTAGGAAGTAGAAAAATCAAAAGGTTTATGCAGGCAAAAATTGTTGTCCACACCAATGGATAGGTTTTTCTCATATATAACAACAGCATAAAAAATGAAAAAACAGAAATAATAGCTATTGTAAGGTGAGATTGATTAACTTTTATGCTAAAAATAAATAAAAGAGAGAGTAAAGCACAGCCTATGTAGCCTGCAAGTGAACATAACACTGTTCTTAATTTGCTTTTGCTTATGCTTGTGCAACTTCCTGAGGTTGATGTGTCAAATTCTATTTCTTTTACTTTGTTTCCTAAGATTAAGGAGGAGAGAGCATGAAAGGACTCGTGAAAAAATGTGTTTATGTTGCCAATTGCCCTTCCAAATTTTTTGTTATAGCTAATTATTAGAAGAAAGGTGATTATAATTATTTTGATTGCCATATTTCCCATGCTCTTTCTGCTTGATAAAACAACATTTTGCTTCCGTCAATTGCGTTTACTCCTTTTTCTTTTGCTAAACGCATAAGTAAAGTAGGTGAGGGGTTGTATATTAAGTCAAAAATTTGATGTGTGGAGTTTAGTTTTTTGAAATCAATATCGGGAGTTTGATTTTTCATATCATGCATTCCAATAGGTGTAGCATTAATAAATAGTGCATTATTTTCAAACTCTTGATTCATTTCTTGATAAGAGATTTGAAAACCCTTTGGATTGCGACTTACAATCTTGTGTTTTATATTGTGTTTGCTCAAAACAAAAGAAATTGTCTTAGAAACTCCACCGCTTCCTAATATATATGCTTGTTTTATTTTTTGAATATCAAGTTGATTTAAAAGACTATGTTCAAAACCAAAGGCATCGGTATTGTAACCTTGAAGTTCTATTTTATTCTGCCCTCGAATTATTTTTACACAATTAACATTTCCACAAGCTTTTGCTGTTTCTGAAAGTGTGTTTATATAGTTTAATATTTGTTCTTTATAGGGCATTGTAACACAAAAGCCACTTAGACTTTCATTTTTATGAATTAAATCTACAACATTTTCTATTTGTTTTATTTCATAAAGATGAAAATCATAACTTTCTTCCAAATGTGCAAATTTTTCATCAAAATGCTTTTTGGAATAAGAGTGGGATAGAGGAAAACCTATAAGTCCGTAACTTATTGTTTTGAAGGTTTCTTTTTTGATACGCCTTTATAGATTAAGTATATTACAAATAAAACGCCTAAGCCGAGTAATATGAAAGAAAGCTCATGACTATATTGATCAATCAATTCTTTATTGCCGTGTCCTATGTATCCTAAGACAGCTAACAAGATATTCCAAATAAAAGCACCTAAGGCAGTGAAAGAAATAAAGCTAATAAGATTCATTTTAGCTAATCCGGCAGGAATAGATATTAATTGACGAATGCCAGGTACTAAACGACCAATGAAAGTAGAGCTTTTTCCGTGTTTATCGAAGTATTGTTCGGCTTTTTCTACCTTTTCTTTACTTAAAAGACACATTTTTCCAAAACGAGTCTCAACAAATTTATAAATTATTGGACGTCCAAGCCAAAATGCTAAGTAATAATTAATCAAAGCTCCGATTATAGCTCCTAAGGTTGCAAAAACAACAACTAAAACTATGTTCATATTGCTATTTTCCTCTAATGCCTTGTAGGCAGCAGGCGGAACAACAACTTCTGATGGGAAAGGAATAAAACTACTCTCTATTGTCATAAGCAAAGTAACCGTTCCGTAATTCATATTATCCATATACCATGAAGTAACTTGCTCAATAATGTTTTTATCTTCTGTGTTTGTTGTAGGAGTTGTTGTTTGAGCATAAGTTGTAAGGCTTATTGCTGCAAATAACAAACATATAACAATTGATTTAAAGTAATTCTTCATCTTTTTTGTGTTTTTGTATTAAATTTATAAAGTTTAAAATTAATTCTTTGTTGTTTTGAATGTAAGGTGATTCGCTTAAAGCGTCTATAATAGGGTCTCCGTATAGTATTATTGCACCTTTTATCATATCTTCTAAGTCTTTTGTCTTTGAATTTGAGAGATATACTATTTCTGCTTGTGTTAGAATTACAGAAATAATGTTATCTTCCATAAAGTCTATTTTAAATAATTCTGCAATTAAACTTCTTAATAAGTCAAAGGCATTTTGGAGTTGATTGTGTGCGAAAAGTTGTTTTGCCCACGAGGTTAAAAGAAATGTTAGTTGAGTATATAGTTCTTCTAATTCGTATTTGTCGTTTTGATTATTAGATTTTTTACTTACAATCAATTCTTGTAATTCTTCGTATGTGTTTTGATATAAGTTAGTCGCATTTTCTATTTCTCCTATCATATAAATCAATTCAGCATATTGTATTTTTGCGTTATAGGTGTGCGAATCATTCAAAATAGCTTGCATTCCATTAGCCTTTGCTAAATGATAGTTGTTCAAGTTTAGGTAAAGACGCGATAATATGTAATATATATATGATTTTGTGAAAGAAATTCCTTTGTGAAATAAAGGTATTGTGTTGCCTTTTTCAATTATTAGATGACAAATATCAATACATTCTTGAAATTTTTGCTCTTCTATGCAAACGTTTATCATCTCTTTGTAAGTTGTGGCAAGAGAAAGAAGAGTGTCTTTTTGATACCCTGTTGGTAAATCCTTTTTGTCTAATTCTTTTTCTAATAAGACTATAATTTTTTCTAATATAGAAGTTCTTTCTTTTTTTTCTCCGCAAGCGATATAGTTGAGATATTTTCTTTTTAACATATCTACATCAACAGAATTGCAAAGAGAATAATCACAAGCCTTCAATGCTTTTTCCGGTTCGTTACATCTTTCGTAAAACTCTGCAAGCATTTCCCAATAATAAGTGTTTTGAGGATCGTATTCTACAAATTTTTCTACTATTGGATAGAATATGTCTTTATATTTAGCATCTTCTTTGCACAACTCAGAGCAAGAGTAAAGTAAATCATCGGGAATAATTGTTGAAGAATACATATAATCGTTTGCTCCATAACTTCTGACTTCTTCGTCTTTGCTATTTTTGTATTTATTATAACAATATTCAAATGCTTTTATTAAATATTTTCTTGCAGTGTCATATTCGTCTAATTTCAAATACAAATAAGCTGCTAATGTTAATATGTATTCATTACATTGATACTTTAAACAATCTAATGTCGCATCTAAGGCATTTTTGTATTTTCCTTCTCTTGATAATATCTTAGCTCCTTGATATGTTAAAAGGATTATAGAAGGGTAGGAGTTGAAAAGTTTTTTTGACTTAATTAAGTAGAGTAGGGCTTCTTTGTAATCGTTTTCCGAAATAAAATCTGCCTTTCTAATAATTAAGTTTTCGTTTGTTGGGTGTTGTTTCAATGATAGTTCAATGGCTTTTTCAAGAAGGTATTCATTGTTTTCTTCAAGAAAAAAGTAGTCTATTATGTCTAACCATTCATCTGAATCATAAAAGATAAAAGATTCTCTGTTTTTAATCTTATCAGAGAAATCTTTTACTAAATATATTATATCTTCATCTTCGTCAGAATAAGCCATTGTTTTGGGTTTTATCTTAATTCTACTGGAATCATCGCAACTCGGAATAGCTTATTGTTTCTAAATATGATGTAAATATTTCCCATGTAGAACCAATGTCTGTTGCTTCCGTCAAAATTATTCAATACTTCTCTATCTGCTTTTCCCCATGATAAGAATGCCATATCCATTGTCATATCTTTTATCAACTCTTTTTGAAGGATTGCTTTGTGATATGTTGGATATGTGTCTTTGTACTTTAAAACTTTGTTGCCATCTGCCAAATAAAGGTCAAAACTCAATCTATCTCCTAAATTAAAGTCGGCAGGCATATAGAATTTTCTTCCTTTTTCGTTTCTCATTAACATTTGAAATTTACCATCTTTTACTACAAAGTCTAAACAATGGAATACATCTCCTTGTTTAACGGTTATAGGTCTTTTCCAACGTAAATCTATTACTGTTAATGGGAATTTGTCGCCACGAACCACAAAATCTTTATCCTTATAGTATGCTCTGATTTTTTTATAGTAAGCCTCGTTTACAAAATCAAATTCATTTCTTTCTTTTATTGTAGGATATTTGTAGTAAACCGTATCGCGACCACCTTTTTGTACTAATTTTAAATAAACATCGGTAAGGTTTTCTGCACTATGACACCAATCTGCTACAATAAAGGTCTTTCCTGCTAAGAGTTTTGCCTTTCCAATAGGGTAATCGGTGAAAGAATATTTACGACTATCGTCATCGTAGTTGTAAAGCTTTGTACCGTTGAACAATCTTTTAAGTGTAGCATCTGTAACAACAGGAAGTGTGATTTTATATCCTACTAAACGCATAGGAAGGTGTGCATAATTGCTATTTGTGTCGTAATCAACAAGATTTATGTCCTCATGAGACCATTTACTTACAGGATATTGATTTTTATTTTCGTTATAATAACTCATAGGTGTGAAAGGAAAATTATAACGATTGTAATAATTTTGATAATTGTAAAAAACAGTATCACCAGTTGAGCCAATAACCAATTTCATAAAAGGATATTGCATTTTAGTAAAGTCTCGCATATATTCATCTGCATTGAATATTTTAGCAAATGCAAATTGATCTGCAATATAGTCTGCAACTACAAACCATTCTCCTTTAAGTGATTGTATTCTTTCTGGACTCATTCTCGAAAGTTTGTAATACCTAACTCCTGTATCATCACCTTCTTCCGGGATTGCAATGTTGCCAACGAAAAAGAATTTATTTAATGCAGAATCTGGCACATCTTGCAAATAAAGTGTTTGACCAACCATTGCAAAAGGTGTGCTCATAAATTTTAAGTGTTTGTCGTAATCAGCATAATCAAAATCTGGCAAATGTTTGTATTGTCTGATTTGTGCAACTCCTTGATTTAAAGATAAAATTGCTATCAATGCAAAGATAATGAAACGACAATTATTTCTCATAAACATATTTATTTTATTTAGTTTTAAACGGCAAATATACGAATAAAACAACGAAAAATGCATAGAAAAGAGTTTTTTTTTCTATTTTTGTAAATAAAAACCTGAAAAATGAGAATAGATATTATTACTTTGTTCCCTGATATGTTTACGGAGATATTCTCTCAAAGCATTTTGAAAAGAGCTCAAGATAAAGGATTGTTTGAGGTTGAAATTCATAATCTTAGGGATTATTCCTTAAACAAAAATCATAATGTTGATGATTACCCATACGGAGGTGGTGCAGGAATGGTTATGCAGATAGAACCGGTGGATAATTGTCTTAATTTTTTAAAGTCAAAACATAATTATGATGAAATAATTTATACTGCACCTGACGGAGAACGACTAACTCAAAGTTTAAGTAATGAATTAGCTATAAAAAATAATCTTTGCATTCTTTGTGGTCATTATAAAGGTGTTGATGAACGCATAAGGGAACATTTAATTACAAGAGAAATTTCAATAGGTGATTATGTTTTAAGTGGAGGTGAATTAGCTGCGGCTGTAATTGCTGATAGCGTTGTTAGACTTCTTCCAGGTGTGTTAAACGATGAAACATCGGCACTTACAGATTCTTTTCAACAAGATTTAGTTTCACCACCTGTTTACACACGTCCTGCAAATTATAAAGGTTGGCAAGTACCTGAGGTTTTATTGAGTGGACATGATAAGAAAATTGATGAATGGCGATTTGAACAAGCCTTAGAAAGAACACGCAAACGCCGACCTGAATTATTAAGCGATAAATAATAGAAAAAAAATCAAAGAAATTTAAAAAAAAATCAAAGAAAAAAAATAAAAAAGCTAAGAAAAATTTTAGGTTTTCTTAGCTTTATTTTTTTAATGTATTGTTTTTGGAATATAATTTAAATTATGTAAAGTAGAAAAGTGAAGTAAAACAAAAAAGACTACCCGATTTGGATAGTCTTTTTTCTTGATTTATAATAATTAATATTTAAATTATTGTTGTTTTAATAAAGCATCAATTTCTTGGAATTCTGCTTTCATATTCAATAATGAATATATGTTTCTTAAAGCTTTTAGAGTTTGGAAATCTTTTGGTTTTGTTTCTAAAACTTTTCTATAATTAGGAATTGCTTTTCTGAAATAATCAAATGATTCGTTTTTCAATTTATCGTATGCACCTGTCATATCATCTAACGGAACTTTATCTGCTTCTTTTAATACATCGATTCCTTTGTTGAAATAAGTTGATGCTAATCCAAAATATGCTTCTGATTGTGCAGGTTCAAGGGCTAATGATTTATTATAGTATTCTTCTGCTTTTGCTATATCGCTTGCATCACGATAAATATCGCCTACATAGTTGAATACTTCTTTTTTCTCTCCTAATGCTAATAGTGATTGAATTATTTTTTCAGCTTCTTCTTTTTGTCCTGCTTGTAAGTATGTGCTTCCTAATAAAGCTTTTAATTGTGCGTTTTCAGGAAGGTTTTTTACACCTCTTTTCAATACGTTTATAGCTTTATCTGTTTGTTTTGCTGCTTGATTTGCTGCGAATATTTTGATGTAAACATCTGGTTTCTTAGTATTTTCTTTTATTAACTCTCTATAAAGTTCGTTTGCTTTGTCTGCGTTTTTCAAAACTTCGTATGAAAGAGCCATAACGTATTTTGATTGTTCTACAGCTTCTTTAAAGTTAGCTACTTTTGCAGATTCAATTGCTTTTTCTGCATATTTTATTGCATCTTCATATTTTTCTGCATTGAAAGCATTAACTGTTTCGTTTGAGAAGAAACTTGCAACTACGTTTAATGTTCCATTACATAATGAAATAAATTCGTTTGTTCCGTTTTTCTTTTCAATTTCTATTGCTTTTAATAAAGCTTTTTGAGATTTTTCTGCAATTTCTGTGATAGGTTCTGTTATTTTTTGTTTTTTCATTATTTTCTGATCATCTTTATTATCAGATTGTGAAATTTCTACCACTCTTGCATAAATTGCTCCTGCATAATACCAAGTTTTTGCTTCTAAACTTGTTTTTTCATGAGCACAAGCCTCTTCAATATTAGTCATAGCGTTACGTAAACGATTGTTTTGCCAATCGGCGTATGCACTTTGTACTTTCATTGTTTGGGCAGACGCTCCAAATGTTATGGCTAATAATGCCAAAAATAAAATTCTTTTCTTCATTGTACTTGTTATTTTTTATTCATTATCATTGTTTATTATTTCTTCCGCTTCGTCTTCTTCTCTATTTATTTCAACGACAGAAGCTATTGAATCATTGTCTTTGATGTTAATTAACTTCACTCCTTGTGTTGCACGTCCTTGTTGACGAATGTCTGCAACGTGCATACGGATTGTTAGTCCTGAGCGATTCATTATCATCAAATCAAAATTATCATCTACTTGTTTTATAGCAACTAAGTCTCCTGTTTTGTCAGTTATATTAAGTGTCTTTATACCTTTTCCTCCGCGGTTGGTAATTCTATATTCTTCTAATTTACTTCTTTTACCGTAGCCGTGTTCTGATACAACAAGTATGTCGCTATCTTCTTTTGCAACAACCATTCCTATTACAAAGTCATTTTCTTCTGAAATAGAAATAGCTTTTACTCCTGCTGCTGTTCTACCCATTGGTCTTACGGTGCTTTCGTTAAATCTTATACACTTACCACTACGAGTTGCTATAAGGATTTCGTCATTTCCACTTGTAAGTTTTGCTTCTAATAACTCATCTCCTTCTTTTAATCCAAAGGCTAATATTCCTTTTGTTCTTGGACGTGAATATGCTTCAAGGGTTGTTTTCTTTATGTGTCCATATTTTGTACACATAATTATATTGTTATTTTCTACATAATCCTTGTCGCGTAAATCTTTTGTGGTTACGTATGCTTTTATTCTATCATCGTCCTCTATGTTAAGAATGTTTTTAATCATTCTTCCCTTAGTAGTCTTTGTTCCTTCTGGAAGTTCAAATGCTCTTAACCAATAGCACTTTCCTTTTTCTGTAAAGAAGAGAACGTAGTCGTGCATTGAAGCAATATAGATGTGTTCTATGAAATCCTCATCTCTAAGTGCTCCTCCTCTACTTCCTTTTCCGCCACGGTTTTGTACTTTGTACTCTGCAAGTGGTGTACGTTTGATATAACCCATGTGAGAGATTGAAACTACAACTTCTTCGTTCTTTATCATATCTTCAATGCGGAAATCGGCAGAAGAATATTCTATTGAAGAAAGTCGTTCGTCTCCATATTTTTGACGAATTTCTAATAATTCATCTTTTATTACTTGCATCAATACACTTTCGTTTGAAAGTATTTCTCTACATCTGTTAATGAAAGCAAGAAGTTCGTTGTATTCGTCTTGTAGTTTTTGTCTTTCCAATCCAGCTAATTGTCTTAGTCGCATTTCTACAATAGCTGAGGATTGTATTTCGGTAAATCCAAATCTGTCTTGCATTTCTAATTTTGCTTGTGCAATAGTTTCGGAATTCCTTATTATGCTTATGATTTCATCTATAAAGTCCAAAGCTTTCAAAAGCCCTTCTACAATGTGCATTCTTTCTTCTGCTTTGGCTAATTCAAATCTTGTTCTTCTTTCTACTACTTCGTGGCGATGATCAACGAAACATTCTATCATATCTTTTAGATTGAGAAGTTTCGGTTTGCCTTTTACAAGTGCAATGTTGTTGATTGAGAAAGATGTTTGTAGGTCTGAATATTGGTAAAGCTTGTTTAAAACAACGTTAGACATTGCATCGCGTTTTAGTTTGTAAACAATTCTTATACCATCTTTATTACTTTCGTCTTTTATTCTTGATATGCCTTCAATTTTCTTTTCTTCTACCAATGAGGCTTGGCGTTTTATCATGTCGGATTTACACACTTGATAAGGCACTGATGTAACAACGATTTGTTCTGCATCGGAATGTTTATCTTGTTCAAAGTGTGCGTTTGCTCTAATTACGATATGTCCTCTTCCTGTGTGGAATGCATCTCTTACTCCGTCATATCCGTAGATTATTCCACCTGTTGGAAAATCTGGTGCTTTGATATATTGCATAAGTTCATCAATTGTGATTTCTTTATTGTCAATATATGCTATTATTCCATCGATACATTCTGTTAAGTTGTGAGGAGCCATGTTTGTTGCCATACCTACCGCAATACCATTCGTTCCATTTATCATTAGATATGGTATTTTGTTTGGTAAAACTGTAGGTTCGTCTAAGCTATCGTCAAAGTTCTTTGTGAAATCTACTGTGTCTTTGTTTATATCTGCCAACATTTCATCGGCAATCTTAGACATTCTTGCTTCGGTGTAACGCATTGCTGCTGGCGGGTCAAGGTCTATTGAACCAAAGTTTCCTTGTCCGTCAATCATTGTATATCTTAAAGACCATTTTTGAGCCATACGCACCATTGCCATATAGACTGAACTATCTCCATGTGGGTGATACTTACCTAAAACCTCTCCTACTATTCTGGCAGACTTTTTATGTTTGCTGTTATAGGTCATTCCCATGTCTCCCATCGCATATAAAATACGGCGATGTACGGGTTTCATTCCATCTCTTGCATCTGGTAAAGCACGAGAGACTATAACACTCATCGCATAGTCGATATAGGCTTGCTTCATTTGCGTTTCTATATTGACTCTTTGTATCTTTTCGTTTTCTAAGTTCATATAGTAAAATCCTATTTTAATATCAATCTACAAAAATACAAAAAAAAGAAAAAAAACAAAGAAAAATTTGAAAAAAACAAAGAAAAAAAACAAAAAAGTAAAGAAAAATTTAACAAAAACAAAGAATTTTGCGTTTTGAATAAGATTGTATATTTTTGCAACTTGATTTAAAGAAAATAAAATGGGATTATTTGAAACAAGAAAGCCAAGAAGATTTGAATATAAGCCAAGATTTTACGATCCTAACAAGGAACAATTAGAGCAATTAAAGGCTAAGTATGGTGAAATTGAGGGAGAGTCATATAAACGTAGAATAGATTTTAGAAGTGCTATGAAAGAAAAAAAAGAGGATAAGATTGGAAAGCCTGCTTCTCTTTTCAGAGTGTTTTTAATAGCTACTATAATTACGGGATTGTTGTATTTCCTACTCAATTACGTTGAAAAATGGCAATAGAGGTACTTAGTGAAATTGTCGCTAATCAGATTGCTGCGGGAGAAGTTGTAAATCGTCCTTCTTCTGTTGTTAAAGAATTGTTAGAAAACTCTATTGACTCTGGGGCTAATGAAATTCTTTTGATTGTTAAAGATGCTGGCAGAACGCTTATTCAAGTTAAGGATAATGGTTGTGGAATGTCAAAAGAAGATGCGCAGAAATGTTTCCTTCCTCACGCAACAAGCAAAATTAAATCAAGCGAAGATCTTTTGAATCTAACTACAATGGGTTTTAGAGGCGAGGCTTTGTCTTCAATAGCCTCTATTTCGCAAATTGAATTGCAAACAAGACGAGAGGAAGATGAATTAGGAACAAAAGTAATTATTGAGGGAGGAATTGTAAAGGAGGTTTGTGATGTTTCTTGTCCTAAGGGAACAAATATTTTCGTTAAAAACATATTTTTTAATACTCCTGCAAGAAGAAATTTCTTAAAAAGCGATAGCGTAGAGTTTTCTCACATAAATGAAGAGTTTATAAGAGTAGCCTTAGTTAATACGGAGGTTAGTTTTATCTTGTATCACAATGAGCAAATGCAATATCGTTTAGAACAAGGTAATCAAAAACGCAGAATAATAGATGTTTTCGGTTCTAATCTTAAAGAAAAACTCTTACCAATTGAAGAAAACATAGATGTTGTTAAGTTAAAAGGATTTGTTTGTAAAGCAGAGTTATGTAAAAAGACTAAGAATCAACAATATTTCTTTGTTAATGGAAGGTTTATGCGAAATAATTATTTTGCAAACGCAATAGAAAGGGCTTATTCTAATTTGATTGCTGAAAAAACCTATCCTATATTTTTTATAGAATTGGAGGTTAATCCAAGAAATATTGATGTTAATATTCATCCTACGAAAACGGAAATTAAGTTTCTTGATGATAAGCTAATATATGCAATACTTCACGCTGCAACTAAAAAAAGTATTGGTCAATTCTCTCTTGTTAATGAGTTGGATTTTACAGCTAAGCCAATAGAAATGCCAATTATAAATAAAACTTCCTCAATACCTAATGCACCTACGGTTAGTTTTAATACAAGTTTTAATCCTTTTGAATCAAAGCCACAAATAAAAACATATAATGAAGTAGAACAGATAGTACTTCCTTTGAATTTAACAGAAAGTCAAACACCTAATAAAACTATTCTATTTCAATTGGCTAATAAATACATAGTTAGTCAAACAAAAGATAGTTTTACTTTCGTTGATCAAACTCGTGCTTCGGAAAAGATAATATATGAAAAATTACTTCAAAACGATGCCTCGGCAATTGAATCGCAACGTTTACTAACTCCATATCCTCATAATTTTTCACCACAAGTTAATTGTCAAATTCCTGAGTTTATCCCTGTTTTACGTCAATATGGAATTGAAATTAAGTATGATGAGAAGGAAAAACAATTTCTTATTCTTTCAAAACCACTTTCACAAAACATAGATGAATGTATTGATTTTATAGAAGAAATAATTTCCTCTCCTTATCAAGAAGAATATGCAGAGGAAAAACAAGAAGCAAAGGCAATGCGTTTATCTAAGAAATTGAAAATAAAATATGGAGAAAAATTGTCGGATTATCAAATGCAAACACTTCTTTCGCAACTTTATTGTCTTCCAAATTGTCAAACAACAGTTGATGGCAAAAAAATAATTCATAAACTCACAATACAAGACATAGAAAATCAGTTTAATTAAGAAAAATATAAAAACTAAAAATTATGTATCAACAATATTCACCACCTAAATTTAATATTCTTCCACCTGTTTGTAAGAATCTTTTAATAATTAACCTTATTGCATTTCTTGCAACCTACGTTTTTAGAATGAGAGGAATTGATTTACAAGATATTTTTGGCTTACATTTCTTTGCCTCAGATAATCATTACTTTTGGCAATATATTACATACGCCTTTTTCCATTATAATTTCTCGCATTTATTTTTTAATCTTTTTGCAATATGGATGTTTGGCTATACTTTGGAGAATATTTGGGGACAAAAAAGATTCATTATCTTTTGTTTAGTATCTTGTCTTGGTGCAGCCTTAGCTCAACAAATAACTTACTATTTCATGTACTCTGATTTAGTAAATGGAGTTTATAGTGGAGTAAACATTGGTAATGGAATAACAATTTCAACCGCTGAATTTTTAAATACTCTCACTACAATAGGAGCCTCAGGTGTTGTTTTTGGTTTGCTTGCTGCCTTTGGAGCAATGTTTCCTAATTCAACAATTTATTTATACTTTTTCATACCGTTAAAAACTAAATGGTTTGTAATAGGATACATTGTTTTAGAACTTTTTAATGGTATTTCAACAACCTCTGATGGCGTTGCTCACTTTGCACACTTAGGTGGAGCGATTGCAGGTTTGCTTTTGCTTTGGTTTTGGAAAAAAAGAAGAGACGAATACATGTATTAGATGAGCGAAAATAAAGAAAAAAAAGATCAATTCGTAATAGCGTATCTAAATAATTTGGATTTTGCTAAAACTTGCATTGAACATTCTGTGCAGATTGCTAAAATATTGAATAAAGGGTTAATTCTTTTACATATTTATGACCCTCTACTAACAGAAGTAGGCGTAGATGAGGCAGAAAGTAAATTAAAAGAATTAAATTCTCAAATAACTGAAACACAAATGCATTCTTATATTTCATTAAAGGGAGAAACTAAGGAGGTAATTAGTAAATTAGGACAATTACTCAATGCAGTTGTGATTGTAAGTTCAATTAACACAGAAGAAACTAATAAAAATAAAGCGGATAATCCTATAACGCTTTTAAAAAATATGGAAACCTCACGTGTAGCCTATATGATTTGCAATCAAAAAAGAAGTATTGTTGATTATAGCAAAGTGCTTTTACCTTTAAACAATGCAAGAGAAAGTAAAGAAAAAACATTGTGGGCTTCTTATTTTGCAAGATTTTTCCAAAGTGAAATAACGCTATTTTATAGAACATATAAAGATAGCCTATATCAAAAACAACTTAACCTTAATCTTGCTTTTGCAAGAAAAATGCTTGGACAATTCAATATTATTCCTTCAAATCACAAGAGCGAAGACAGAAAAAAACTATTGGATTTACAAGCCTTAGATTATGCAGATAAAGAGAACTATGGCGTAATTATTTGTCAAACAACAAAGGATAAAAGCTTATTTGATAGAATTAAAGGTTTAGAAGAAGAAAAAGTGCTTAAAAACTTGAAAGATAAGCCAATATTATTTCTTAATCCAAGAGATGATTTATTTGTTTTATGTGAATAGATTATGTTGAACTTAATAATTTTTTTAATTCTTATTTATCTTGTTTTTCGCATTTTGACAAAAGTCATAATACCACGTTATACCCTAAGAAATATAAAAAAATATCAAGAGAAATTTAAAAAGGAGAATCCTCATATCTTTAAAAAAGAAGACGAGAAAAAGTAAATTTCTCGTCTTCTTTTTTTAAGAATTATATCCACTTGATTAAAGGTAATTCCATGCGATTTTTCATCAATGGGTGTTTAGGATAAATCCTGAAAGCAAAGTTATGTACCCCTGCCCTACTTGTTTTGATTTTTATTTCATAATTTGCTCGTTTGTTTGAGGCGGAAATCAATTCAAAAGGTGCGATAAGAGTATAATCATTTATTTGATTATTTTCTTTATCTGCAATAATCATTTCTACACCTATGTGTTTTGCATCAATTTCTCCAAGAAATAGACTAACTTTTGCTGTAAAAATATCGTTTAATTCAATATTTTTATTTTCTACATCAGGTATTTTTACTTCTAAAAGTTCTATTCCATTCCATAAACGAGCGATTTGTGTTTTCCAATCAGAGTATTGTTTTGCTAAATGAGCGTTTTGTTCGCTTAATTGAGCGAATCGTTTAAACATCTCATTGTAAAATTTAGAATAGTAATCATCTAATTGTCGTTTCATAGTGAAATGAGGTGCAATAAGAGCAATAGTATGCTTTATTTTCTCAACCCATTTTTCTCTAATACCCTTTTCGTCTTTGTAATCGTAGGACGGGATAATTTCATTCTCAAAGATATTGTAAATCATCTCTGCATCTAATGCGTTTTGATACTCATCGGATTCATAAGTCCTTTCTTCCGGTAATGCCCAGCCTGCTTCCTTTACATATCCTTCGGCCCACCAACCGTCTAAGACTGAAAAATTAACCACACCGTTCATTACAGCTTTTTCTCCACTTGTTCCCGATGCTTCCAAAGGACGTGTTGGCATATTTAACCAAAGATCTACTCCACGAATCAAATGCTTTGCAATATACATATCGTAGTTTTCTAAGAATATTATCTTACCTAAAAATTCTGGCATCTTAGATATTTCCACAATACGTTTGATTAAACCTTGTCCTGCATTATCTTGCGGGTGAGCTTTTCCTGCAAAAATAAATACAACTCCTTTATCTACGATTTGTTTTAAACGTTCAAGATTTGTAAACAATAAGTTGGCTCTTTTATATGTAGCAAATCTTCTTGCAAATCCCACTATAAGTTTATCTTCCGAAAGTTCTGCAACTGTTTGAAAATAAAGTTGAGGATTTTCTGCCCTTTTTGTAAAATCTTTTTGTAAACGCTTTTTTATAAATTCAATAAGAGTTTTCTTTTCGTTGTAGTGAGTATTCCAAATCAAAGAATTATCTACCTCATATATCTTTTTCCAATAGTAATCGTTAGATTCATCTTTAAGATATGCCTCTGAAAATATTTCTTTATAAAGTTCCAGCCAAGCTTTTGAAGTCCATGTAGAATGATGTACTCCATTTGTAACATAATCTATATGTAATTCTCTTGGGAAATAACCTTTGTAAAGGTAAGAAAACATATCTCTACTAACTCTTGCGTGGATTTTGCTAACCCCATTTACATATTGAGAAAAATTCATAGCCAAAACACTCATTGAAAACTTAGAATCTTTTTCTTTTCCTTGTTTTCCAAGAGCGAAAAATTCGTCCCAATCCAAATTTAGTTGCTCTGCGAAATGTCCTAAATAGGTTCGCATCAATTCTTGTGAGAAAGCATCGTGTCCAGCAGGAACAGGCGTATGTGTTGTAAACAAAGTACTACTTCTAACTAACTCTTTTGCTTGCTTAAATGAATAAGAGTATTTTTGAATATAGGTTCTCATTCTTTCAAGGCTTGAAAAAGCGGAGTGTCCTTCATTGTTGTGATATAAAACAACGGGAAGTTTTAATTCTTCTACTAATCTAACTCCTCCTATTCCTAAAAGAATTTCTTGTTTTAAACGATTTTCCCAATCTCCTCCGTAAAGTTGATTGCTAATTGCTCTATCCTCAATATTATTCTCCTCAATATCTGTGTCAAGTAAATATAAAGGAACTCTACCTACATCACAACGCCATATTTTTGCATAAATACTACGTCCAGGGAATGATAATGTGATTTTTCTCCATAATCCATTCTCATCTTTTTCTGCTTGCAAAGGTAGATGTGTGAATTTTTGAGGATATTGTGCCGATATTTGATAGCCTTCCTTAGTTATTTGTTGTGTGAAATAACCATTCCTATAAAGCAATCCAATACCTATCATATTTTTATTAGAGTCGCTTGCCTGTTTGAGATAATCTCCCGCCAACATTCCCAAGCCTCCACTAAATATTTTTAAGGTATCGTGTAAGCCAAACTCCATACTCAAATACGCAATCATACCTCCTTCTTTGTTTTCCCCCTCTTGCATATAGGAATTAAAGAGTTGCTCTACTTTATCTATCTTTTCTAAGAAAATCTTATCGTTCAAAAGATTGTCTATCTCCTCTTGTGAAAGCGATTCTAAAAGATGAATTGGAGAACGTTCATATTTTAAGAATTTTTCTTTGTCTATGTATTCAAATAGTTCGTATGCTTCATTGTTCCAAGTCCACCAAAGATTTTTACTCAATGTTTGGAGAAATTCTAACTTTGAAGGCATTTTTTGTTTTACGAATATCTTCTTCCAAGAAGGTGTTTCGCCCCAATTTATCTTGTTGTTAAATTCTTCACAACATGATTGTTTATGACTATATTGCTCTTTTCTGAAATCAGCCTTTGAAACAGCCCTATTATATGCATCAAAATAATTATTTATGAGTTTTTCCCAAACTACACTTGAAGAAAGTTGCATCGCTTTTGCTTTTATATTTTTATTTTCTTCTTCGGTGTTTTTCAAAAACTCTTCTATTGTGTTTTTAATCTTACTTATAACCTCCTCGGTGTTGTTATCTGTACGCTCAATAACTGTAAGGGCTTTGTCAATGTCGTATTTTCCATTATTCATCCAACGTCCGAAACCTGCTAAACTTGTAGTTATGCTTGCAACTCCAAAAGCAAGACTTTCCATAGGTGTGTATCCCCAAGGTTCGTAGTAAGATGGGAAAACAGATAAATCAAATCCTGTTAGAAAATCAAAATATGGAATATTTACTCTACCATCGTTTCCGTCTAAATAAGATGGTATAAATATGATTTTTACTTTATCTGTTTGTAAGTTTTTAAGTTCGTTAGCCTTTATTTCATTTAATATAGAATCTCTTTGTTCATTTATATTATATGCTGGAACGGCAATAACGGCTACAACTTCTCTTTCTATGTTTGATTTGTTTAATTCTCCTAATGCTTTAATGAAAATATCAATTCCTTTGTTTTTAAATTCATAACGTCCTGAATTAATAATTAAAAAAGCATTTTGTGAAATCTTTGTAGAGGTAAGTTCTTCTGCTATTGAGATTATTTTTTTGCGTGAGGCATTTGATATTTCTTCGTATGCTTCTGCTTTTGGAACAAAGTCGTTTTCAAATCCGTTTGGTGTGATTACATCGGCTGATTTCTTGAAAAATTGTTTGCATTCAGCATTTGTAATTTCGCTTACAGTAGTAAATACATCGGAATTTAAGGCCGAGAGTTTTTCCATTGAGTATTTGGCTCTTAAATTAAATTGATTTGCAATGTTTTCTCCTTCGTAGTATTGCAAAGAACTATATAAAGCCATATTATTGCCTGCTAAGCAACGTCCTAAAACGCTTGCGTGTGTTGTAAAGGCAGTTGCTATTTGAGGACAATGCTTTTTTAGATACAAAATACCACTTCCTGTCATCCATTCGTGGAATTGTGCTACTATTTTGTCGTTTGCTGTGGCGTAAAAGTCATAAAAATTCTCTATTACCTTTGCTGTGGCATATCCAAATAAACAAGGTTCTATATAATCCCAACTTCCTGTTATGCTATCTAAACCATAGTCTTGCCAAAAACTTGAAAATATTTCGTCTTTTTGTGAAAAGTATTGAGAGAAATCAACTAAAACTACTATTGGCTCTCCAATAATTTTCCATTTTCCTATTCTAATTCTTAATCCTTTTGATTGTGCGTACAATCTCCAAGAATTAAATAGGCTATTGTCTTCTTCAAATTCTATATTTTCTGTTTTGTCTTTGCAAATATCTGGCCCAATTAATATCAACTCTCCTTTTATTCTTTCTTTTAAGGTTTTTGCCTTAGTTGATACTACTGTGTGTATGCCACCTACTTTATTGCAAACTTCCCAACTTGTTTCAAATAAATAATCTATATTATTCATCGTTTTATTGTAGGTTCAACATTCTTGTTTTTGCTTTTTCAAAGCCACTTTTTAAGTCTGCAAATATTTCCTCTACACTTTTTATTTCGTTTATCATACTTGCTACTTGTCCTATTTCTAATTCCCCTTCTGTTAAGTCGCCTTCAAACATTCCTATCTTACTTCTACCTTTTCCTATTAGTTCTAAGAGTTCTTCTTTGCTTGCTCCACGATTTTCTGCTTGCAATACTGCATCGTAAAAGCCTCCTTTTAGTAATCTTGTAGGAGAAAGTTTTCTAAAAAACAACATTGTGTCGCCTTCTTTTGAGTTTACAACTGCGTTTTTAAAGTTTTCGTGTGCTGAGGATTCCTTACTGATTGCAAATGCTGAGCCTATTTGAACTCCTTCTGCTCCCAAAGAAAGCATTGCATAGATTTGTTCTCCACTTACTATACCTCCTGCTGCTATTACGGGAATTTCTACTGCTTTTACTATTTGTTGCACAAGTACAAGTGTAGATGTTTCTTCTTTTCCATTGTGTCCACCTGCTTCAAAGCCTTCTGCAACTATTGCATCGCAACCTGCGGCTTGTGCTTTTAATGCAAATTTTTCATTAGCTACTACATGCACAACTTTTATTCCATTTTCCTTTAAGCGTTGTGTGTGAAGAGCAGGATTTCCAGCAGAGGTAAATACCACAGGTACTTTTTCTTCAATTACTTTTTCTATATGCTCACCACTCATAGGATTCATTAAAGGAATATTTACTCCAAATGGTTTATTGGTTGCTTGTTTTGTTTTTCTTATGTGTTCAACTAAAACCTCAGGTGTCATAGAGCCTGCTCCCAAAAGCCCTAAACCTCCTTGATTACTTACCTCTGAGGCTAATTCCCAACCACTACACCAAACCATTCCTCCTGATATTATAGGAAATTCTATAGAAAATAATTCTGTTAATCTTGTGTTCATATTTTTTCTTTGTTTTTTTAAAATTTTTCTTTGCTTTTTTTGATTTTTTCTTTGCTTTTTTAAAATATTTCAAAGAGTTATTTTTCTGCAAAAATAAAACAATTCTTTATATCAATAGTTCAAAAAAATACAAAAAACTTTGTGTGTATTGTTTTTATTTGTAATTTTGGGCTTTCAATTTAAATAAAAAATTAAACATAGAAGTAACAATATGAAGAAAACATCTATTTTTTTAGGTTTAGCTATTTTGTTCTCAATCAGTTTGTTTGCACAACGTGGTGGTGATTGGAGATCAGGAAAATGGCATAGAAATTTCCCAGAACATTTGATGACTATTCACGCTTCATCAACGCAAACAGCAACACAACAAAGTATAACAAATCCTTGGAGTATTGGTTTTAACGTTGGTTATGAAAATAGAATAAGACCATATAACAAAACTAATAAAGCTTCTTTTGCTTGGGGCGTACATTCAGGTTTGCAACTATATCCAGGACTTGGTATAGAACATATTGCAACAGGTGCACAAGAGGAAGTGGAATTTGGAAGATATAAAACATTCGCACAAATACCTTTAATGGCAAGTGCTTCAATTTATGTAACTACTCGACCTACTGCAAGTTTCTTTATGCAAATTGCAGCAGGAGGAAATGTGGTAATAGGACAAAAAGATTATGCTTTTGGAGAGGGATTGATATATGTACAAGAAGATCCAAATAACTCAGTAAAAATATCTCATTTTGTTCCTACTGCAAGATTGTTATTAGGATTTATGACAGAATTAACACCAAACTTACGTTTTAGAGGAAGCTTTGGCGTTCAATATGAAATGGGTTACACTGATACATATACAGGATTTTATAGAAATGATGGATATGTTCAAAGAGAAACAGTGTTTTCAAGCGACCCTACTATTAGTACAGTTGTAGAATTAGGTATAGCATATTCTCTTTAATAAAATGTTATGCACTTATTTTATACACCGGATTTAGAACTTAATAAGGGGGAATACTATTCTTTAAATAAAGAAGAATCCACTCATTGCATTAAAGTGTTAAGACTTAGAGAAAAAGATACAATCTGCCTTACCAATGGTAAAGGCAGATTTGTTTTTGCAGAAATTAGTGATGCTAATCTAAAATCTTGTAGTTTTCTTGTCAATGAAGTAAAAGACGAATACGAAAAAAGAAACTATTGCATACATATAGCAGTAGCTCCTACAAAGAATATGAATAGAATGGAATGGTTTGTAGAGAAAGCTGTTGAAATGGGTGTAGATAAAATTTCGTTTTTCGTAGGAGAACATAGTGAAAGAACCATTACAAAAAGAGAACGTATAGAAAAAATAATGGTTTCTGCACTAAAACAATCGCTTAAATCATATATGCCTCAATTAGATGAAAAGGCTAATTTTTATGATTTAGTAAAAAACGCAAAAGAGAGTAGAAAATTCATAGCATATTGCAAACCCGAAGGAAGAACAAGTATAAAGGAATCGTATAAACAAGGAGAAGATGTATTGATTCTAATAGGTCCTGAGGGAGACTTCTCAGAAAAAGAAGTGGATTTTGCAATTGAAAACGGATTTCAAACAATAACATTAGGAGAAAGCCGTTTAAGAACAGAAACAGCTGCACTTTTTGCTTTACAAAGCGTTCATTTTGTGAATATGTAATATATGAGAATCAGAATATTATATTTAATTATAGGTTTGTTATTATCTTATCAATCTCATTCGCAAACAAGCATTGCTTTATTGAAATATAATGGAGGTGGAGATTGGTATGCAAATCCTACTTCTTTAACAAACTTGATTAAATTCTGTAATGAAAATCTAAATACAAATCTTTTGGAAGATTATCCTACTGTGGAGGTTGGAAGTAGTGAGATTTTCCTCTATCCTATCTTACATATCACAGGTCATGGTAATGTTGTTTTCTCAAAACAAGAAGCAGAAAATTTAAGAAACTATCTTTTAGGAGGTGGTTTTTTGCATATAGATGATAATTATGGCATGGATAAATACATAAGAGAAGAAATGCTAAAAGTATTTCCCGAATTGCAATGGGTAGAATTGCCATATTCTCATGAGATATATCATCAAAAATATGATTTCCCAAATGGACTACCAAAAATTCACGAACACGATAATAAAACTCCACAAGGACTTGGATTGTTCTATGAAAACAGATTAATATGTTTTTATTCCTTTGAGTGCGACTTAGGAGATGGTTGGGAAGATGAAGGAGTGCATAATGATTCTTATGAAAACAGATTAAGAGCATTAAAAATGGGTGCTAATATAGTTCAATTTGTATTTATGCAATAAAGAAAATAAAGATATGGGTATAAATTTCACAGAGATATTGACAGCCTTTATGGTCTTGTTTGCTGTAATAGACATCACCGGTTCTGTACCTGTGATAATAGATTTAAGAAGCAAATCAAAAAAAGTACAAGCAGGAAAAGCTGCTATTATATCTTTTTTATTAATGCTTGTTTTTCTTTTTGTGGGAGAAGCAGTTTTAAAGTTTTTTCACGTAGATGTACATTCTTTTGCAATAGCGGGTGCTATAATTCTTATAGCGATTGCAATAGAAATGACCTTTAATGTAGAATTGTTTAAGAATGAAGGACCAACAGAAAATTCTACAATAGTTCCTTTGGTCTTTCCTTTAATAGCAGGTGCAGGTTCTCTAACAACTGTTTTATCTCTTAGAGCAGAATGTGAAACGATAAACATCATTATAGCAATAGCTTTAAATATGCTATTTGTGTGGTTTGTAATTAAAAAAGTAAATTTGGTAGAAAAGATACTTGGTAAAGGTGGTATTTATATACTAAGAAAGTTTTTTGGAGTTATCTTGTTGGCAATGAGTGTGAAATTAATAATATCAAATTTAATTCCACTAATATCATAGAAATAATTTCAAAAAGCTAAGAAAAAAATAAAAAAAGCTAAGAAAAAAAATAAAAAAACAAAGAATTATTACTCGCTATGCAACGAAAATGGACAGAAAATGCTCAAAAGGTTATTGAAAATTCTAGAGGAGAAGCAATAAAATTAAGATGTCAAAACGTAGAGGCTGAACATCTTATACTTTCTATGTTGAGACTTCCTCAATGTAGAGCAACAATTATTATAAATCAATTATGTGATAATATTGAAGCTTTAAAACAAGAATTACTCGCATCGGGTTCTGTTAATAGTATTGATGAAAACTTATACGAAGAAACAAATGAAATATCTTTTTCAGAAGAATGCGACACAATAATAAAAGCAGCGAATATTGAAGCAATGAAAGCTCATAGTAATTTGATTGGTACCTACCATATTTTATTAGGCTTCTTTTTCAAAACAGGTAATAATGCTGCTGAAATCCTAAAAAAATACGGAATAAATAAATCAAATATTAGTAAACCCTTTGCAGAGGGAAGTATAACAATTAAGGTAACAACCTCAAAAGACTTTAATGATTTGCTTTCAAAGGAAATTCCTAATAATATTGAGGAATTTTTCCATGATATTATGCTTTCTGATGAAAATGCTCAAATGATAAATATTCCTGTTGAAGAGAAGGAAGAGAAGAATAAAAATACAGAAACACCATTTTTAGAAAGCTTTGGAAAAAACCTTACAGAAGCTGCAAAAAACAAATTATTAGACCCTGTTGTTGGAAGAGAAAAAGAAATAGATAGAATATGTCAGGTATTAAGTCGTAGAAAGAAAAATAATCCTATTTTAATTGGAGAACCAGGTGTTGGAAAAAGTAGTATAGCAGAAGGTTTGGCAATTAAAATAGCAAATAATCAAGTGCCTTATACCCTATCTAAAAAAACTATTTATACTCTGGATTTAGCATTAGTTGTAGCAGGAACAAAATATAGAGGACAATTTGAAGAAAGAATAAAAGGTTTAATAGCAGAATTAGAAAAAAATCCTAATATCATACTCTTTATAGATGAAATACATACTATTGCAGGAGCAGGAAATTCAGAAGGAGGATTAGATGCTTCAAATATCTTTAAACCTGCATTAGCAAGAGGAGAAATTCAATGTATTGGAGCAACAACAATAGAAGAATATAGAAAATATATAGAATCTGATGGAGCATTAGAAAGAAGATTTCAAAAAATCTTTATAGAACCAACCTCAGAAGATGAAGCACTTCATATACTTAAAAACATTAAACACAAATATGAAGAATATCATAAAGTAAAATACACCTCCAAAGCATTAGAGGCTTGTGTTTCGCTTTCGCAACGATATATAACAGATAGATTGCTACCAGATAAAGCAATAGATGTAATGGACGAAACAGGAGCAGCAAAACATGTTAAGTCTATTAAAATATCTGATAAGCTAATAGAAATACAAAACGAAATAGATAAAGCAAAACAAGAATTAATTAAATATTCAAAACAAAGAGCTTTTGAGAAAAGAAGTCAGTTATTAAAACAAATAGATGCTTTAAGAGAACAATATCATCAAGAGGAAAGAAAGTGGGAAGAAAATATGTTGAATAATCCTATTGAAATCACAGAAGATGATATTGCAACTACAATTTCATTGATTAGTGGTGTGAGTGTAGAAAAAGTAAACAAGGACGAGACTTCAAAACTGCTTGCAATGGAAGAAAGATTAAAACATATTGTTGTTGGACAAGACAAAGCAGTTGAAAAAGTATCAAAAGCAATTAAGCGAGCAAGAGTAGGTTTAAAAGATCCTAATAGACCAATTAGTTCATTTATGTTTGTTGGACCAACAGGAGTAGGAAAAACACTTTTAGCCAAAGAATTAGCAAAATATCTTTTCGATTCAGAGGATAACTTTATTAGAATAGATATGAGCGAATATATGGAAAAATATAGCGTATCTAAACTTATAGGCTCTCCTCCGGGATATGTTGGTTACGAACAAGCAGGACAACTTACAGAAAAGGTAAGACATCACCCTTATTCAATTGTTTTGTTTGACGAAATAGAGAAAGCACATGAAGATGTGTATAATCTACTTTTGCAAATACTTGATGAAGGACAATTAACCGATTCTGCTGGTAGAAAAATTGACTTTAAGAATACTGTTATCATAATGACTTCTAATGTAGGAAGTAGAAAACTTAAAGATTTCGGTACAGGAGTAGGATTTTCTACAAATGCTGTTATGGAAAATCAAAATATGGCAGAACAAAACATAATAGATAAGGATTTGAAACAAACCTTTGCACCTGAATTTTTGAATAGAATAGATGAAATGATATACTTCAACTCATTAACAAATGAGCAACTAATTCAAATTGTAGATTTAGAGTTGAATAAGTTGAGAAAGAGAATAGAAGCTATATCGTTGAACTTAGAAGTGAAGAAATCTGTTAAAGAATATATAATCAGTACAATCACAAATCTAAGTTATGGAGCAAGACCTATAAGAAGAGCTATACAAAACTTAATAGAGGATAAACTTTCTGATATATTGCTAAACAATCAGGAAGAAAAGAAGACAAAGATATTGATTTCATTAAATAAGGAAAAAGAAATAGAAATAAAATTAAAATAAAAAGAACAATAGAGTGAAAAAGATAAAAAACTTTTTTGAAGACTTTGGAGCATATCTTTTGCTAATGAAAGAAGTATTTCGTTGGCCTCAGAATATGCATATATTCAAAAGAAAACTATTGTTTGAAATCCAAACCTTAGGTATAGATTCCATACTTATAGTATTATTAGTTTCTATTTTTGTTGGAGCAGCAGTTGTAATACAATTATTGATAAATTTACAAAACCCTATCTATCCTGATTGGATTTATGGATATGCTTCTCGAAAAACAATGATGTTGGAGTTCTCTCCTACTATCATTTCGCTTATTCTTGCAGGAAAATGTGCTTCAAAGATAGCCTCAGAATTAGGAACTCAAAAAATAACAGAACAAATAGACGCTTTGGAAGTAATGGGTGTTAATACTCCTTCATATCTCATCTTACCAAAGATAATAGCTTGTATGATAAGTTTTCCATTGCTTATTGTAATGAGTATATTTGTGTCAATTTTAGGAGGAGCTCTTGGAGCATTATCAGTAGGTACACTATCGATGGCTGCATACGTTGATGGATTGCGCTTAGAGTACACAAGTATGGATTTAGTCTTTGCAATAGTAAAAGTATTTGTTTACTCTATTATTATTTCTACTGTAGCCTCTTATAGAGGATACTCAATGAAAGGAGGTTCTGTTGAAGTAGGTGTACAATCTACAAAAGCCGTAGTACAAAGTAGTATAATAATTATGATATTTGATTTGATAATAACAAATCTTTTCATGTAAAAATCAAATAGAATATGATAAGAGTTGAGAATTTATCAAAATATTTTGGAGAAAAAAAAGTACTTAATCAAATAAGTACCACGTTTGAAACAGGCAAATGTAATCTTATAATAGGAAAAAGTGGAAGTGGAAAGACAGTGCTAATGAAATGTCTTGTATCACTCTACACTCCCGATGAAGGATATATACATTTTGATGACAGAATACTAAGGCATCTAAATAAAAAAGAGAAAGTAAATCTAAGAAAAGATATTGGAATGCTTTTTCAAGGAAGTGCGTTGTTTGATTCAATGAATATAGAAGAAAACGTTATGTTTCCTATAAGAATGTTTCAACTCTCCGATTACAAAACAATGAAAAAGCGAGTAGATTTCTGTTTAGAGAGAGTAAATCTAAAAGGAATTAATAAACAATTTCCCTCAGAAATAAGTGGAGGAATGCAAAAGAGAGTAGCAATTGCAAGAGCGATAGCAACACAACCAAAATATCTTTTTTGTGATGAGCCAAATTCTGGTTTAGATCCACAAACCTCAATAGTAATAGACCAATTAATAAAGGAAATAACCCACGAATACAATATAACAACAGTAGTAAACACTCACGATATGAACTCTGTGATGGAAATAGGAGAAAATATCAACTACATACATCAAGGACAATTATGGTGGAAAGGAAACAATGAAAATGTTCTTAATACCGACAATAAAGAATTAAACGACTTTATCTTTTGTTCGGCATTAACAAAACGATTAAAACAAAATTAAATATGAATACCATAAAAAAGAATAGGGCAATTATGATAATAAAACGAAGTTTACAAGTACTTGTAACTGCAATTATCATTGTTTTAGCCTTTCCAAATAAAACAGGTTTCAAATACGAATTTACCTCAGGCAGTCAATGGAAACACGAAACACTAATCTCACCTATTGACTTTCCAATCTTAAAAACAGAAAAAGAACTTGAAGAAGATAAAAAACAAATAGAAAGCAAACGAATCCTATACTACAAAAAAGACACTCAAATAGAAGATAGTCTTTATGCTAAACTACAAGAAGTAAAAAACATAGATAACAAAGAAAGAGAAAAACTAAAAGAACAAATTAAGAAAATATATAATATAGGAGTATTACAAAAACACGAAATAACACAAAGCGACTCTCCATTAATTATAATAGAGAATAACATAGCAAAAGAATATGAACAAGAAGAACTCCTAAGCCTTGAACAAGTAAAACAACAACTCTCAAAACTAACAAATAATAAAGAAATCATAAATGCTTTACAAGCCAACATAATATATGACTCACAAACAACAAACTCTATATTACAAACAAAATTAAAAGAAATCACACAAAACAAAGGCTTAATTAGTAAAGGAGAACAAATAATCAGTAAAGGAGAACAAATAACCCCAGAAAAAAATCAAATACTCCTTTCCTTTAAACACGCATACGAAGGAAATAATATGGGAGAAAGCAATCAATTAACCATATTATTAGGACGATTCATACTTGTTTCCATAACTTTACTTGCTATGATGCTATTTATTGTACACAATAGATCAGACATCTTTCCAAACGATAGAAAAGTCTTACTCATTCTCTTTGTAGTACTTTTCATTTGTTGCATTATGGCATTTATTATCCATATCAATCCAAAATACATCTATGCAGTACCAGTCTGTATAGTACCAATAATCATAAAAACCTTTTTTGATACAAAGACCTCTCTATACGTCTTCTTGGTATCGATAATCATAATAGGACTTGCAGTACCAAATAGTTTTGAATACGTATTCTATCAACTAATAGCAGGAATAATAACAATAGTAAGTGCAGAAAGTTCAAGCAAACGTTCAAAATTCTTGTTAACCTCCCTACTACTTTTCATCACCTATTCTTCAATTTACATAGCAAACAACCTAATGCAAAACATAGAACTCTCATCAATAGAATTAAATGTAATATTAATGTTTGCCTTGAACTCCATACTCCTATTATTCGCAATACCATTCATTTACATATTAGAAAAACTCTTTGGATTAATAAGCGATTATTCAATAATAGAATACACCAACACCAATAGTAAGATATTAAGAGAACTATCAGTAAAAGCACCAGGCACATTCCAACACTGCATACAAGTAGCAAACATAGCAGAAGACCTAATCTTAGAAATAGGAGGCAATGCAATGCTTGTAAGAGCAGGAGCCTTGCATCACGATATAGGCAAGATAGCCTTTCCGATGTTCTTTATAGAAAATCAAAACACAGGCTTCAATCCTCACAACGAAATATCATACGAAGAATCAGCACAAGTCATAATAGCTCACGTAACAAACGGAGTGAAACTTGCATACAAACACTCCTTACCAGAACCAATAATAGATTTCATACGCACACATCACGGCACAAGTAAAACAAAATATTTCTATAATCGTTACGTTGCAGAAAATCCTGATAAACCTATTGATCAAACCCTATTTACATACAAAGGACCAAGACCATTTTCAAGAGAAACAGCCGTTGTAATGATGGTAGATGCAGTAGAAGCAGCCTCTCGATCATTAAAAACACACACAGAAAGCGAAATAAGCAAATTAGTAGATAACATAATAAGCTCACAAATAGCAGACGAACAATTCTCAAACTCCGATATTACCTTCAAAGACGTAGATAAAATAAAAGAACTACTAAAAAACAAACTACAAAGCATATATCACGTTCGTATAGAATATGAAATAAAGAAATAAAAGACATGGAAGCAATGATATTTGCCGCAGGACTTGGCACAAGACTCTACCCTTTAACAAAAGATTGTCCAAAAGCCTTAGTAGAAATAGCAGGCAAAACACTATTAGAACATTGTTTAGAAAACCTTATCAAAATAGGTTGCAAAAAAGTCGTGATAAACGCTCATCATTTCTTAGAAAAAATGGAAAAATTCATAGAAAAAAATAAATTTTCCATAGAAATAATTCTCAGTAAAGAAGAAGAACTATTAGATACAGGTGGAGGACTAAAAGCAGCTAAAAAATATTTTTCATTAGAAGACGATATATTGATTCATAACGTAGATATAATTTCTCAAATAGACATACTCTCAATGCAAGAAGAGTTAAACAAAAGCAATAGCTTAGCAATATTAGCAGTAAGCCAAAGAAAAACTTCACGACAACTACTATTCAATCAAGAAAACCTACTTTCAGGTTGGCAAAACACACTCACAAAAGAAGAAATAATAACAAGAAATCACAAAGAATTAACACCATTAGCATTTAGTGGCATTCACATAATAAAACCTCAAGTCTTAGAACTAATGCCCCAAGAAAATAAATTCTCAATCATAAATCACTACCTTGAACTCTCTAAAAACAATAACTTACTTGCCTTTAAACACGAAGGAGTTATGTGGTATGACGTTGGAAAATACGAACAAATCGCTGAAATAGAACAACAAATAATCCGAAATTATATTTAAGAATAAGAAGAAAAAGATTTTTTGGTTGTTTGTAATAGATAAAATGTTTCAAATACCCATAAATTACGTGGAATTGATACAAAGTCTTACTTGACCAATTAAACCAATGAGGCTTAAAATGATAAACCTCATATCTTTTTACCGAATTAACCCTTCGAGAAGCATTACCATCACAACTTTCTAAACGATAAAACGCAGTAATCATATCAGTTCTTGCAAAAGAAAAACACTCAAACAAACGAGCCCAAAAATCAGTATCCTCTCCCCTAATTAAATCCTCACGAAGAAAGCCAACCCTTGCAAAACAAGAAATATGCACAACAGCAGTAGAAGAACAAATCACTTGTTTCTTTGCCAACCAATCTGCATACAAGTCTTTGATTAAATAATGATTAAACTCTCTATTTACATTTTCAAGCTTACACTCCACGCCCTCACTATCGATAAAACTATCAATAGAAGAAGACAAAACCATAGCTAAGGGTTCACTTTCAGCCAAACGAACTATTGTTTCCAAATGCCACTTAGTCCAAATATCATCACCATCTAAAAAAGCAATCCAAGAATTTCTTGCCGAGCGAACGCCCAAATTTCTTGCCGAACTAACCCCTCCATTCTTTTTTTCAATCAAACGGATTCTCTTATCCTCAAACTCCCTAACAATCTCCTTACTACCATCGGTGCTACCATCATCAACCACTATTAATTCAAAATCCTTATACGACTGATTAAGAACACTCTCAATGCAAGCCTTTAAACTATTTCTTTTATTATAAAGTGGTATAACAACAGAGAACTTCATAGTCTATTTTTCCAAACAATTAATTAAAAATTCCTTACTCCTATCCACCAAAGCAAACAAACGCTTTCTCAATCTTTCGTAATCAATCTCTTTATCTAAAAGATTCAAATTAAATCCATCTATATTCTCAATCAATCTATCCTCCAAACCAAGAGCCGAAAGCAAAGATAAAAATCTTGAACTACCTCTTTGTTTATTTAACACAACCAAAAAAGGCTTTTCAAAAATAATAGAAAACACCATTCCATGAAAACTATCGGTCAAAACAAACTTAGCGTCATAAAAACCTCTCAACCACTTTTCTATTGCAGGAAACTCCTCATTCTCCTTAGCCATAACAGAAAAACTCTTTAAACCCTTTTGCTTTTCTACAACATCTATTAAACCTTGTTTTTCTTCTGTGTAATCAAGAATATAAGTCATTAAATTACCTTCACTTTTTTCTTTGCAAACATCTTTAAAAAGAGAAATATAATCCTCCTTTGACAAAAGAAGAGTTGGGTCAAGCACCCAATCAGCCTCTATATTCAAATTATCTCTACACAATTCAACAGCATCTTTCTCTCTAACCGAAACAGCTTTAAATCTTCTTATCAAACTTCTCAAAACCTCCGTTCTCTCTCTATCAAATTGCCAAGAATCCAATCCGAAACTTGCAGCATAAGAAAAAATCTTCTTATCACTCTCACCAGCAAAATCACAAAAATAACTCTCCACCCTTCCATAACTATCTCTCCACACTTGATCAGAACCAATAATAAAAGTATCAAACCTATTAATCATATCCTTAGAAGGAGAAATCTTTCCATTGAAAAAATCCACAGTATCAATTCTTTCTCTAACAAACCTTGAAGTATTTCTACAAATCCTATCCCATGACTCTTTATTAGGATAAAAAGGATTAGGATTAACACTTTTTCTTCCTAAGACATAGAAGGCAATCATTCTTTTTGACCTATCTAACAAACGCTGAGAAAAAGAAAGAAACCTCCTTGGAAACTCATCTGTTACCACATCATAATTCATTGCCTTTAAACACTTTTGCAAAGCGTAAGCCTGTAACAGACAACCATAATTATGCCATAAAGGCTGAGTTAAAATACATATCTTTTTGCTTTTCATTACTCATTTAGTATTATATAGTCAATTCTTGCAGGATTTATTTCCAAAATCTCCACTCCCAAAGGTATATTAGAATACTTAACCCTTAATTTCTTCTTATTGTGCAAATCCTTATCACAAACAACATACATATAAAAACTTTCAGGATTAATATTCTTAAACTCCTTTATCGGTAATCTATACTTAACCTTCACCTTTAAAGGAAATATTTTAATATTCTCATCTATATCATTTTGAACAATATTAACAGGCAATTCCACAACGTTTTCCGTAACCTCTTCAACCTCTATTTTTATAGGGATATTAGTAGTTTGGAAATAAAGAGACTGATATTGCTGTTTAATTTCCAAAGGAATCAAACTAATATTATTTCTATCAATATTAGACAAGGTAATATTTTTAGTAAATAAAGTATCAATCTTATCAATAAAACTTCTCTCTCCCTCAATCTTTATTTGCTCAATCAAAAGCGAAGGCTCTTGTTTTAATCTATAAGAGTTTCTACACTCAAAATTAGTCTTACAAACCACAGGAATAATCTTAGAATACTTTTTTTGCCAAGTCAAATGCACCGTATCGGGAAAAAGACTAACAGAAAAATTCTCCACATCAACAAACTCTGTAATAGTCTTCTTTAATAAATCGGTTGATATTTTTATTTCTCCCTTTTCTTTATTGATAGGAAAATTATTCACATCAAAACGAATAGCCTCTTTATGAGAATCAAAACCACCTCTAAACAAAAAATCAAACCCCGTTGCATTAACCTTTACCGTAATAATACTATCCTTTGTAGAATAGATTTCATCAGGTTTATTGGAGTTTTCAAACAAAATATGCACTTCAAAATCGTGCTGTCTTAAATCGCTAAAAGTAATAAAACTCCAAAGAATGAAACTAAAAAACAAACACAAGCAGATGGCTCTGAACTTAATACTTTTCAGAGTACGCTTTAAAGAATAAGTAAAATTGCCTCTATTCATAACCTCCTTAATACAAAAATAAGCGTCCTTTCTTACGAAACAAATAGACGCTTATTTTCTTTTTGCATCTTATCTACTATTGTTGATTTGCAACACTCATTGCAATAGATGCTTTTTCCATTTCAATCTTCACCTCATGAGAGACTTCTATGATAACAGTGGTTTCCTTTACTTCAACAATTTTTCCGTGCATACCACCTATTGTTACAATCTTTTGTCCCTTTTGAAGAGATTCTCTAAATTTCTTTTCTTCTTTTTGACGTTTTTGTTGTGGTCTAATCATAAAGAAGTAGAAAATAGCAATCAT